>JANYEE010000169.1 GCA_025363275.1 Burkholderiales bacterium
GCGGCGTACGGATTCTTTCTCGCAGCGGTAAAGTCGTATTCTTTGCGCATAAGACACCTTTCAGGGGTAGAACTTCGATTCGTGAGCACTTGCCTTACGAGCCGAGATGATTCGCATGACGTTTCCGTCACAGCGATAACAATGACAAACCAGAAGTAATCGCAATGCCCCACTCAAACCGAGAAGAACGAAGCGGTCTTCGTCGTTTGAGTGATCAGGGTCGTTAATCAATTTGGCTCGCTCGTCGACGAAAACCGATTTCGCCTCATCAAAACTAACCCCATGCTTCTTTACGTTTGCCGCAGATTTGCGCTCATCCCATTCAAAGCTCAGATTACTCATGGCCAAATGGTAACTACAATGTAGTTTTGAATCAAGTTGCCTTTGGCGCGAGATCGAAAGGGGAGGTTTAACGAGATATAAAAGTTGATTACACGACGTATCGCCGCTCGAGTACGGCAGAATGAAAAAATTGAGTTTGCATATCGTTGATCCATAACCGGAATTTTCAAGCTGGCTACGGTGAGAAGGCTCACGCAGCCTTGATACGCTGCAAAAGCAACCTTTATTCTGGAAGGCTGCCGAGTATCAAACCCCAGCAGGCGCCCGAGGTGGTTGATTTGACGAGGCTTTTGCATGTTTGCGCTCTTGAACATAGCGGTAACAGGTGCGCGAAACACGGCAAAAGCTGCCGGTCACCACCTACTTGCCAAACCGCAATCCACATCGCAAGTCTGATTCACTGAGGCCTGTGCATTTTGAAAAGCTGCTCCGGTCCCACGGTGAAGTAATCTGCAGGGCCCCCGCCTCGCAGGATGTGGCCGGCGTGTGCCGTGTTGTAAATACCAGTCTCTATGCAAGATTTCTGGATGTGGACGCGTACCACCTCGCCCAAAACCAGCCAGGTGGAGACTCTTTCTCCGTCCATGCCCTGTAGCTGCGTAATCTGCGTTACTTTGCATTCAAAAGAAACAGGACTCTCGCCAACACGCGGCGCCCTGACAAGCACCGACGGGAGCTGCGTTAGTTGCGCTAACTCAAACTCGTTAACCTCTGGCGGTACGGGCGCGCAGGTCTGGTTCATGGCTTCAGCTAGGGATTGTGTCGCCAGATTCCACACGAACTCACCCGTTTGTTCCACATTGCGCAGCGTGTCTTTGTAGCCAATGCTGGAGAACCCGATGATGGGCGGCACATAGTTAAAGGCATTGAAGAAGCTATACGGAGCCAGGTTGACCTGACCGGTCTGACTCACACTGGAGATCCAACCGATAGGGCGTGGTCCCACGATGGCGTTAAAGGGGTCATGCTGGAGCCCATGTCCGTGTCGCGGCTCGTAGGAGTGAAAACGCTCAGTCACTGTTGAATATCCATTTAGATAATATTCGAGACGTCAGCCCGTGCTGCCATAAACAGCTCAAACGCGTGCGCCCCCAGTGGCTTGGCAAACCAGTAGCCCTGGCCGTAGTCGCAGCCTATCTCTATCAGCAGGTCGCGCTGCTCTTCGGTCTCCACACCCTCGGCCACAACGCTCAATCCCAGCTCGTGTGCCATCACGATGATGGCGCGGCACAGGGCCAGGTCGGTAGACCGCGTAGCCAGGTTGCGCACAAAGGATTGGTCGATCTTGATCACGTCAATCGCAAAGCGCTGCAGGTAGGTGAGTGATGAGTAGCCCGTGCCAAAGTCGTCCAGCGAAATGGCGCAGCCGCCCGCGCGCAACGCCGCTAGATGCTGCGCCACTGCAGCACCGCTCTCCAGCAATACACCTTCGGTGATCTCAACCGCGATGCTGTTGCCGTCCAGGCCCATGGCGTGCAATTGCCCGGCCCAAGAGGCCTGTCCGCCCCGGTAATGAAACTGCACGGGTGACTTGTTCACACTGATCTGAAAATGCGGATCAAAACGCTTTTGCCATTGCGCCACTTGGGCTGCAGCCTGCTGAAACACCCACTCGCCAATGTCGATGATCATGCCGGTGGACTCGGCAATGCTGATGAATTGTGCAGGGCTGACCAGTCCGCGCTGAGGGTGGTGCCAGCGCAGCAGGGCCTCGGCTTTGGCGACGCGGCCCGTTGCCAAATTGATAATAGGCTGGTACACCACTTCAAACTCTTTGCCCGCCAGTGCGCCACGCAAATCAGCGGCCAGACGTAGCCGGTTTTGCGCGGCTTCTTCCAACGCAGGGGTAAAGAAGGCGTAGCGGTTGCGGCCCGCGCCCTTGGCCACATACAGCGCCTGGTCGGCGTGTTTGAACAAGTCTTCCACCGAAGTGGCGTCATCCGGGTACAGGGCCACGCCCAGGCTAGCAGACACAAATACTTGCTCGGTGCGAAGGGAAAAGGCCTGTGCCATCTTTTCCAGAACGCCCTGCAGTTGAATCTCCAGCGCTACAGGATCGGTCACATGGTTGATGACCAGCGTGAATTCGTCTCCACCCATGCGGGCCACAGTGTCAGAGCCACCGAGGCTTTTTTGAATACGCTGTGCCGCTTCTACCAGCAACAGGTCGCCGGCTTCGTGGCCTAGGGTGTCGTTCACTTCCTTGAAGTGGTCCAGGTCGACAAACACCACGGCCAGCTTGGTATCAACGCTCTTGCTGCGGGACAGGGCTTCTTCCAGCCGGGTGCGCAGCATGCGGCGGTTGGGCAGGCCGGTGAGCAGATCAAAGTTGGCCTGGCGCCAAATCTGTGCCTCTGCTGCTTTACGTTCAGTGATGTCGCTGTGCGTGCCGATCATGCGCAGCGGGTTGCCGTCGGCATCCCGCGCAATCACGATGCCGCGGCTGAGCACCCATTTCCAGGTGTTGTCTTTGCACAAAACGCGGTGTTCGTTGCGGTACACCGGGGTCTTGCCGCTGAAGTGGTCCTCGCGGTCGCGCTGCATCTGCAGCGCATCGTCCAGGTGGGTGCGACCATCCAGCGCCTCTGCACGGTTGGCAATCTCGTGCTCTTCAAAGCCGTAAATTTCTTTGCAGCGCTTGGAGAAATATTCGTCCCCGGTCTGCACATACCAATCCCACACGCCGTCGCCCGAGCTGTCCATCGCCAGCTTCCAGCGCTCTTCGCTTTGCTCCAGTGACAGTTGCGTCGCGTAGCTCTCGGTAATGTCTTCAACCGTACCTTCGTAGTACAGGATGCTGCCCTGTTCATCGCGCACGGCGTGGGCGGCTTCTCGGATCCAGATGCGTTCGCGCGTCTTATGGCGGTAAATTTCTGATACGAAATTAACCACGTAGCCGTGCGTTTCCATTTGCGCCATGAAGGCCAAATGGCGCTGCGGGTCTACGTACCAGGCCTCGGCCACCCGGTCGATCGCAGCCAGCATCTCGGCTTCACTGCTGTAGCCATTCATCTTGACCCAGGAAGCATTCGCGCGTTCCAGCCGCCCCTCGGCGCTGGAGCGATAAGCGCCTATGGGCAAAAATTCAAACAGGCTCAACATAAGGGGAGCGACTTTACCAGTCTTCTTTCACCGCTAGCACGGCATCGCGGCCGGCAGCCGCGCGGGCCGATAGCCAGGCGGTAAACGTGCCCGCCAGCACCACGGCGGTGCCAAGTGCAATCAGGCGTGCGGCGGGTAGGTTCAAATCCATCGTCCAGTGAAAGCTTTGGGGGTTAACGACTTTGACCAACACCACAGCAACAGCCATGCCAAGTGCCAGGCCGGCCACGGCGCCCAGTGTGGTCCAGGCTGCGCCCTCCAGTGCTACGACGCGCAGTACCTGCGCGCGGGTCAGGCCCAGGTGCACTAACAAGCCAAACTCTTTGCGCCGCGCCAGCACTTGGGCGCTAAAGCTGGCCGCCACGCCAAACAGACCAATGCCGATGGCCACGGCCTGCAGCCAGTAGGTGACTGCGAAGCTGCGGTCGAAGATGCGCAGGGAGATGGCACGGATGCTGCTGGCGGAGGCGAATTCCAGCAGACTGCCGGCGTTTGCAGTTTGTGCCGCGCTCGCAGGCTTGGGTGGCAGGGCGCTTTGCTCCGTGTCCCCCGCCCGCTTTGCGGGCTCCTCCTTGACCTGCGCAGAGCGCTCCGCCACCCAGCCTTCCGGGTGGTCGGCTAGTGCGCGCAATGCCTGCTCCACCTCTGCTGGGCTGGTGTCTTCGTTCAACCAAAGCGCAATGTCATTGACCCGGTGGTCGCCGGTGAGTTGCTCAAAATCAGCGCTGGAGAGGGCCACTGCGCCAAACTGGCGGGCATAGTCCCGCCACACGCCTGCTATAAAAAACGTAGCAGCTGGGGCAGGTTTTACTAGGGCCATGGGCCTAAAAGCCTCTGAAAGTGCGGTAAAAGTGGTTCCAGGCTGCGCGCCATGCAAATCCACCATGGCTTCGCTCACGAAGACGCCGATATGTCCGGCGGGCACCGGCAGGGCGGTGCCTACCAGCGGTAAATCGGTGACTGAACGTGAGATGAGCGCTACCGGAGGTAGCGTGGGCTGGAGCAGCAAGGATTGGCTGCGCTGGGTGCCTACGCGGGCGACGCCGGGCAGGCTGGCGGCGGCTTGCACAAAGGCGGGGTCGAAGTAAGCGGTGTCTTGGGCCGCGCCGCTGTTGGCGGTGCGCACATACAGGTCGGCCGGTAGCACTTGGTCCAGCCACTGGGTGACTGAGCCGCGAAAACTGGCGACCATGACCGTGAGTGCCACGGCCAAACTGAGGGCGGCCACCACGCCGCTCACAGCCACCGACGCGCTGGCCCGCACGCGCCGTGCGCGCTCGATAGCCAGCAGGGGCAGGGCGCTGCGTTGCAGCCGGGGTGCCAGGCGCTGCAGCACCTGGCCTACCAGCCAAGGCAGGGCGGCAATGCCACCCATCAGCAGCGCCGCCACGCTGGCGTAGGCGGCCAGGGGGATACCCCATACCGGGGGTAGCAAGGCGAGCAAGCCGCCTGACGCCAAGAGCGCAGCGCCGTGCCAGGCATGTCGGTCTTGCGGGCCCAGGCCACCCAGGCCCTTGAGCGCTTGCGCCGCGCTGATGCCCTGGGCCCAGCGCGCGGGTTGCCAGGCACCCAGCAGGGCCGCGGCCACGCCCAGCGCGCCAAACACCAAAGCCGCTAGGGGGCTCCAGTGCAGCGCGGGCGCGCCGCCAGCAAAGTAGCCGCCACCCAAATCTCCGCCTAAAAAATACAAGGCTGCGGCGGCCAGTGCCGTACCCAAAGCCACGCCCAAGCTGCTGCCCACCAGGCCCAGCGCGCCAGCTTCCAGCAGCACCAGTTGCTGGCGCTGGGCGGAAGTCAGCCCCAGCACGCCCAGCAGCGCCCACTGCGGCGCGCGCCGGCTCACACTCAATGCCAGCACCGAGAACACCAAAAAACCACCGGTGAACAGCGCCACGAGTGCCAGCACCGTCAGGTTCACGCGGTAGGCCCGCGACAGCGCACCCAGGCGGTCGGTGGCTTCGCCGGGTTTGGCAAACCGTGTGCCGGCGGGCCAGTCGGCTTGCGTCATCAGGCTTTGGATAAACCGGTCCCGGTCGACCCCGGCGCGCAGCCGCAGGTCGATGCGGGAGAGCACGCCGGGTCTAGCAAAAAAATCCTGGGCAGTGCCAACGTCCATCACCGCCAAGGCTTTGCCACTGGCGGCCACGGTACCGGCCACCTGCAGGCGTTGGACTTTTAAGCCCTGTTGCAGGTCAACGGCAGTGTTACCCAGTTGGCTTTGCGCGGCTGCGTTCAAGAACACCGTGGCCGGGGCGAAGGACACCATCCGGTCCTCGCCCCGCGTGGGGCGGGGCAGCCATTGCGGTGCCATCAGGGCCACACCCAGGGTGTCTACGCCCAGCACTTTCAAAGCCAGCTTGTTGCCAGTCGGATCCGTCTGGTTAACGTTAGTGGCATTTGTGCTGGGTACGGCGTAGGTATTGATTTCCAACACCGGGCTGGCGATCACCACATCCGGGTGCCGGGCCAAGCGCGCCCACAGCGCCTCGGGCACGGTGGCGGTGTCCAGCGCCAGCGGGCGCAGTTCCAGGTCGGGCTGCCCGCCCACGGAGCGAGCGGCCTGTGCAAACTCATCTAGCGCCGAGGCATTGATCAGGTGAATTGCAAGCGCCAGCGCCACCCCTAGCGCCACCGCCATCACCGCGGTGGCATTGCGCCACGGGTGCTGTCGAAACTCCTGCCAAGAGAAGCTGCGTAACAGGGGCCACAAAGGAGATCGCATGGCGTATTGTGCAGGTTGTCAAAAGCCCCATCTGCGCCTACGATGAAGTATTAAGTCCGCAAAATCACGCTCGGGGATAGCTATGAAACTGCGCCATTCGGTCCTGTTCGTTGTTGCTACTTTTTTGGCGGGTTGTGCAAGCGCACCCAAAGCCACCTGGGTAGCGGACTCTGGTGTATGGCTGGACGCGGCGTTTGCGTATCAAAGCAACTTGGTGACCGTGGATGAGAACGCGCTCTTTCGGCTGGATGACGATGTGCTACTACAGCTGCGCAATGCGCGTACCCAACACCATGGGCTGGAAAGCCGATTGAAGTACCTGGTGGATACGGTGGTGACCAATAAACAGCAGCCGTTTGTCTATGCGGGGCGCTCCACCGTGGCGGCACAAACATGGCGCAGCCGCGCGGGGGATTGTTTGTCGTTGACGGTACTCACCTACGCCATGGCGCGTGAGTTGGGTTTACCGGCCAGCTTTCAGCAGCTTGATTTGTATTCCGTATTTGACCGCCGGGCGGGCATCGATTACCAAGTGGGACATGTCAATGTGTATGTGGAGCGACAAAAGGGAATCTATGACTACAGAGCGATCGGCCACTCGCAGGGCGTGATCATTGACTTTGAACCCAGCTATGACTCTGCCCGCATTGGCACCACCCTCAATAGCCAAGATATTTTGGCGCGCTACTACAACAACTTGGGTGCGCAATACCTGGCCCACCAGGACTACCCGCGGGCGTATGCGCACTTCAAGGCGGCTGTGCTGGCCGATCCGCAGTTTGGCGCAGCGCGCACCAATTTAGCGGGTTTGTACCTGGTGCATGGATTTCGCGATGTGGCCGAACGGGTATTGACCGAAACCGTGAACCACATCGACAACGCGGATGGAGCCCTGCTAGCACTGCATCGCCTGCTAACAGACCAGGGCCGCCACCTGGAGGCCGCACATTACCAAGCGCAGCTGGAGGCACGCCAAAAATTGGCTCCGTATTACTGGATCCGGAGGGGCTTGGAAGCATTGCAGGCACGCAATTTTCGCCAGGCGATAGATGCCCTCGAGAAGGCGCAGGAGTTGGCTACAGGCTTTTCGGAAGTGCACCGCTACCTGGCCCTGGCCTACTTGCAGAGCGGCAAGCCCGACTTGGCCCAGGAGCAGATTGCCGCCCTGAGCCGGATTAACCACGATGATCCTGCGGTAGGGCAGCTCACACTCAAAATGGCGGCGGCTCGCAAAGCCGCTGCTGCAGCCCTTTAAAAGGAGGCTAGGGCGGAGCTGAAGTCTGAAATGATCAGGCCGCCAGCGGCTTGGCAATCGCGTCAATACGCGCCATTACCTCGGGCGTGAGCTTGGGTGTGAGGGCCAAAGCACCCAGGTTGTCCTGCAACTGGCTCAGCTTGCTGGCACCTAAAATCACGGTGCTCACCCGTGGGTTTTTATTCACCCAGGCAATCGCCAGTTGCGCCACATTGCCACCCAACTCGGCAGCGATGTCGCTGAGTTGACCCACCGCGGTGTTCTTGGCGGCATCGGTCAAACCGGGTAACAAGAAGCTCAGGCTTGCCATCGCTCCGCGGCTATCGGCCGGCACGCCATTGCGGTACTTGCCGGTTAGCAAACCAGAAGCCAAAGGGCTCCAGGTCGTCAAGCCCAACTGCATGTCGTCATATAGACGGCTGTATTCCTCTTCTACGCGGGTGCGGTGGAACAGGTGGTATTGCGGTTGCTCCATCACCGGCTTGTGCAGGTGGTGGCGCTCGGCAATCTCGTAGGCGGCGCGTATGTCGGCGGCGCTCCATTCGCTGGTGCCCCAGTACAGGGCCTTGCCCTGGGTGATCATGTCGCTCATGGCCCACACGGTTTCTTCGATCGGGGTGTGGGGGTCAGGGCGGTGGCAATAAACCAGATCAATGAAATCGAGCTGCATGCGCTTCAACGATCCATCGATCGCCTGCGACAGGTATTTGCGGTTTAGGGTGTTGCGCTGGTTCACCTTGAGGCCCGGTGTCTCCAGGCCCCAGTAAAACTTGGTGGACACCACATAGTCCAGGCGGGCCCATTTCAAGGCTTTGAATGCTGCACCCATGACTTCTTCGCTCTTGCCCTGGGCATAGCCCTCGGCGTTGTCAAAGAAGTTGATGCCCGCATCTTTGGCGGCGGCCAGCATCTCAGACGCGGCCTTGGTGTCCACCTGGTTGTGGTAGGTCACCCAGGAGCCCAAAGAGAGTTCAGAGAGTTGCAGGCCGCCGCGGCCCAGTCGACGGTATTGCATGGTGTGGGGCGTTGTCATGTGGGTTGTCCTAGGGTTTGTTGGTGTGTTTATTTTTGAATGCTCAGCTGGTGCAAGATGAAGCCGTATTCGTCCGCCGTCTCACGCTGGCGCACAAAGCGGCCCGACTTGCCGCCATGGCCAGCTTCCATGTTCACCTTGAACAGCAGGGGGTTCTTGTCGGTCTTGGTGGCGCGCAATTTCGCCACCCACTTGGCAGGCTCGTAGTACTGCACTTGCGAGTCATACAGGCCGGTGGTCACCAGCATCGCGGGGTAGGCTTTGGCTGTGACGTTATCGTAGGGTGAGTACGACAGCATGTAGTCGTAGTAGGCCCGTTCTTTGGGATTACCCCACTCATCAAACTCGTTGGTGGTGAGTGGAATACTCTCATCCAGCATCGTCGTCACCACGTCCACAAAGGGCACATGGGCCACCAGAGCGGCGTATTTTTCAGGCGCCATATTGGCCACTGCACCCATCAGCAATCCACCGGCGCTGCCGCCCATGCCGAACACCTTGTTCTTGGCCGCAAAACCGCTTTTGACCAAATGGTCGGTCACATCGATGTAGTCGGTGAAAGTATTGGTTTTCTTCAGCAGCTTGCCGTTTTCGTACCAGCTGCGGCCCATCTCCTGGCCACCGCGGATGTGGGCAATGGCGTAGATAAAGCCACGGTCCAAAAGCGAGATGATGCTGGAGCGAAACACCGGGTCGCTGTCGATGCCATACGAGCCGTAGGCGTATTGGTAGAGCGGCGCAGTACCGTTGCGCGGCGTATCTTTGCGAAACACCACCGATACCGGCACCCGCGTGCCATCGCGGGCCACAGCCCAAGTGCGCTCGGTCAGGTAGCGGTTCTTATCGAACCCTCCAAGCACAGCTTGTGTCTTGAGCAACTTGCGCACGCCAGTCTTCATATTGACCGCATATTCGCTGGCCGGTGTGGTCAGCGAGGTGTAGGTGTAACGCAGCTCATCGGTGGATTGCTCCGGGTTGTCAGACAGGCGCGCCACATAGGCCGGTTCGTCCGACTGGATGTAGGTCGACTGGGCGTCTTTGCTCCACGGCATCAGTCGGATACTCAGCAAGCCATTCGAGCGCTCGTTGATTGCCAAATAGTTGTTGAACGCTTCAAAGCCCTCAATGAATACGTCTTTGCTATGGGGCACCAGTTCTTGCCACGCATCACGCGTGCCCACTTGGGCGTCGTTCACCGTCATCAGGCGGTAGTTTTCGGCGTTCCAGTCGGTGCGGATAATCCAGCGGCCATCGATGTGGTCAGCGCTGTATTTCAGCTTGCGGGTGCGCGGTGTAAACACCTGGGGCTTGCTGCCAGGTTTGCTGGCGTCCACGATCTGCAGTTCGGTGGTTTCTGTGGCGCCCGAGAAGATGGTCACGTAGCGGTCGTCGCCCGACTTGCCAACCCCCAGGTAAAAGGTGTTGTCTGTCTCCTCAAACACCAATTCGTCTTTGGCAGCATCGGTACCCAGCACATGGCGTTTGACGCGGGTGGACAGCAGCGTGACAGGGTCGTTCTCCACGTAGTAGACCGACAAGTTGTCATTGGCCCAGGCGAGCGATCCCGACAGGCCCTTGACCGCATCCGGCAGATTCTTGCCTGTCTTGAGGTCGCGAATCTTGAGGGTGTACTGGCGACGGCCACTGTCGTCTTCCAGATAAGCCAGCAGTTGCTCGTTGGTGCTCACGGCGCGAGGGCCGATTTCGGAGTAGCTCTTGCCTTTGGCCTCCGTGTTGCCGTCGATCAGGATCTGCTCCTTACCGCCTTTTGCGGGGGTGCGAACAAAGATCGGATATTCCCCACCGGGCACGAAGCGGGTGAAGTAGCGGTAGCTGCCCTTTTTGCTGGGCACCGTCGAATCATCTTTCTTGATACGGCCGACCAGCTCGGCATAGAGCTTGTCGGTCAGGCCCGCGTAGGCCGCAGCTTCCGACTGGAAATAGGCGTTTTCTGCAGTCAGATGCGCCAGCATCTCCGGCTGCTTGCGGGTGTCGTCGCGCAACCAGTAGTAGGGGTCTTGCCGCGCGCCGTTGGGCGACTCCACGATGTAGGGCTTTTGCGGTGCCACAGGCGGCACTACTGCCAGTGCCGGTGCCGCCAGCGCATTCAGGGGTAGGAGCAAGCCAGTCACCACGGCCAAGGTGGTGCTGAGGGCCAAAGAGAGTTGTTTCATAGCAGCGTAAGGGTTAAACCAAGCCGCGCAGTGTAGACCAGCTAGCCGTTCGGCGCTGAGCTGCGAGCCTGGGCGCCCAGGCGCTTAAGCGTAGACGCCATCCGCGCGCAGGCGCACCACGCGGTCAGCGCGTGCGGCGGCGGACTCCGAGTGGGTAACCAGTACCAGCGATGCCCCATGTGCGCGGGTCTGGGCAATCAGCGCGTCCATCACGCGCTCGGCGGTGGTTGGGTCTAGGTTGCCGGTGGGCTCGTCTGCCAGCAGCAGGCGCGGGCGGTGCACCAGTGCGCGGGCAATGGCTACGCGCTGCAGTTGCCCACCGCTGAGTTGCTGCGGTAGGCGGGCGCCCAAGCCGGCCAGGCCCACGGCGTCCAGCATGGCCGCGACGCGGGCGTCGTCCGGCGTGCCGAGCAGCAGTAACGGCAGGGCTACGTTTTGTGCCACGTCCAGATGCGGCAGCACGTGGAATGCCTGGAAAACAAAACCGACCTTGTGCCGACGCAGCAGCGCGCGGGCATCGTCGCTCAAGGCGCCCACATCCTGGCCTTCCAGTTCCACGCTGCCACTATCCCACGCGTCCAGCCCGGCCATGCAGTTGAGCAGGGTGGATTTGCCCACACCCGATTCACCCACGATGGCGACAAACTCACCCGCCGCCACCTCCAGGTTCACGTCGGTGAAGACAGGTGTATCGCCGTAGCGCTTGCTCAAGTTGCGTAGGACTAGGGTCGTACTCATGGCATCGCTTTCAGTTGGAGATCGTGTTCTGCAATGAAGGCATCGGTGATGCGCAGCACCTCGGCCAGTGGGTCGCCCAGGTCGCAGGCCACCACCTGGCGCTGGGGCATGGCACGCAGCCAGGTGATTTGGCGTTTGGCCAACTGGCGGGTGGCAAAAATACCGCGGTCGCGCAGTTCGGTGATGGGTAGCGCTCCGTCCAATGCCTCCCAGGCCTGGCGGTAGCCCACGCAGCGCATCGATGGTAAATCCAGGTGCAAGTCTCCGCGCGCGCGCAAGGCCCGTACTTCACCTAGAAAGTCCTGGGCTAGCATCGCGTCAAAGCGCTGGGCAATACGGCCGTGCAGCCAGGCTCTATCAGCCGGTTCTAAGGAAATAAGGGCTGTGGCCCAGGTGCTTCCTTCCGGAGTAGCTATGTTTTTTGTAGCATGGAAGCTGGAAAGCGGCAGCCCCGAGATGCGGTAAACCTCCAGCGCGCGCTGAATGCGCTGGCCGTCCATGGGCGCCAGGCGCGCTGCTGTAGTAGGGTCTACCAAAGCGAGCCCAGCATGCAGCGCGGGCCAGCCCTGGTTGCGGGCTTGCACCTCCAGCTCTGCGCGAATCGCGGGGTTGGCTGCGGGCATGGGGTCCAGGCCATCGTTCATCAGCGCCTTGAAATACAGCATGGTCCCGCCCACCAACAGCGGCAGTTTGCCACGCGCTGCAATCTCGCCGATCAGGCGTTGTGCGTCTTGTGCAAATTCGGCGGCGCTGTAGGCCTGCAATGGGTCGCGGATATTAATCAGGTGGTGGGGTACGCTGGCCAGATCGGCAGCGCTGGGTTTGGCCGTGCCAATGTCCATGCCGCGGTAGACCAGAGCCGAATCTACACTGATGATTTCACAGGGATAGCGCGCCGCAATCGCCAGCGCAGCTGCGGTTTTGCCACAGGCGGTAGGCCCGGCAATACACAGGTGGGGGGCTATATCAGCCATGCTGCAGCGCTACTGAAGGGTGGCGGGCAATGTGTTGGCGCGTGATGGCGTGCAACAAAATTGTCAGCGCGCCACCGGCCACGCTCAGGCCCAGAATCAGCGCAATCCAGAAGCCCTGAGCCTGCATGGCTTCGGCGGGCCGCCAGGGCATCCACGCGGGTGCTAGACCCAGCACGCAGCCCAGGGGCAACGACACCAGCCAAAACGCGGTGAGGTGAATGGCCATGGGCGTGCGGGTGATCTTGTAGCCCCGTATGGCGCAGGCGGTGGAGACCTGGGTGCCGTCCGAGATTTGAAAAATGGCCGCCAGAAACAACAGACTGGCCGCTACGGAGGCTACAGCCGCATCGCTGGTGTAGGCGGCGGCAATTTGGTGATTGAATACGGCCATGACAATACCGGACAGCACCGAGAACGCTACCGAAGCGCCCACGCCCACCCAGGAGCGGTAGCGCGCAGCCACCGGATCACCAGCGCCCAGCGCTTGTCCCACACGCGTCAGCAATGCCATGCCAAGGCTCAGAGGCACCATGAACGTCAATGACGAAAAATTCAACGCAATCTGGTGGGCTGCCACTTGGGTGCTGCCAAATTTGGCGACCAACAGCGCGATGAGACTGAATGCGCTGCTTTCTGCAAAATAGGTGACGCCGATGGGTAGACCCAGGTGCAGCAGGCGGCCCATCTCGGCACGGGCCGGGCCTTCCATTTCACCAAATGGCCAGGTGCTGTCGTAGGCTGGGTCGCGACGCATCCACCATACCAGTCCCAACAGGTTGAACCACACGCAGGCCAGCGAGGCCCACGCGCAGCCAACGCCCCCCATCTGTGGGAGGCCCCAGTTACCAAACACCAGCAGCCAGTTCAGCAGAACATTGAGCAGCAGCGCCACCAGCGAGATCACCATCATCGGTTTGGTCTGGTTCAGGCTAGCGCTGTAGCCATACAGCACCCGGTAGGCGGCAAAGGCGGGCAGGCCAAAACTGGTGATGTGCACAAAGTGCTGTGCAATGACCCGCACCGCGGGCTCCAATGTCATGTGGTCAAAAACCAGCGTAGACAGATTGGCCAGCACCAATGACACCCCGCCCACGCCCAGCGCCATCCACAGGGCCTGGCGTACCAGGTGGGGCACTTTGGAAAATTCTTTAGCGCCCACGTGGTGGGCCACCAGCGGGTTGACCGACATCATCACGCCCATTAGCGTGACCACAACGATGATCCAAATGGATGCACCCAGCGACACGCCGGCGAGGTCTTGGGCGGAAGCATGCCCGGCCATGGCTACATCGGCCACAGCCATGCCCACAGTGGCCAACTGGCCCACCAGCAGCGGCCAGGCCAGTTGCCACAAAGCCCGCAATTCGGTGCGCAGCGCATGCGGTGGTGGCTCTGTGGGGACTGAACCCAAGCTAGTGGTACGGGGAACGTAAGGCGACATGAAAAGCAGAAAAGTAGCCGCCCATTGTCTTCGATAGCGCGCTGCGTTTGCAGCGCAGGCGCTTAACCGGGGATAGCCCGATGGGCTATTGCGATGTACGCAGGTATGCCGAGCAAGATATTCAGCGGCAGGGTAACGCCCAGAGACATTCCAAAGTACAGCGACGGTTGGGCCTCCGGCATCGAAAAACGTAAAACAGCCGGTACTGCGATGTAAGAGGCGCTGGCTGCCAGCACCATGAGTAGGGCGGTATCGCCAGCGGTCATGCCCGCCAGGAAGCCCAACGCCAAAGCCAACGTCGCATGCGCCAGCGGACCAAGTACTGCGTAGGCAAACAGCCAGGGCGACTGGCCTTTGAGCAGCGGAATATTGCGCGCAGCCAATAGGCCCATGTCCAGCAAAAAGAACGATAGCATGCCCTTGAAGAGATCGCCTGAAAACGGCTGCATGGCGGCCTTGCCCGCATCGCCGGATAGAAGTCCTACCACCATGGCGCCGAGCAACAGCAGTTGAGCGCCATCGGTGAACGACTCATGCAATATCTTTCCCATGGGCGTGGGGCTGCCTGCGGTGCTGTTGCTTCCCGTTGATGCCGCAGCGCTGCGCAGCCGATTGGCCAGCACGATGGCCAAAATGATGGCAGGCGACTCCATCAGCGCCATCGCTGCCGACATATGCCCGCCAAAGGCGTGACCTTGCGTCTCCATGGTTTGTACTGCGGTGATGAAGGTCACGGCGCTGACTGAGCCATAGGTGGCTGCAACCGCTGCTGCGTCAAAAGGCGCCAGAAACTTGCGCAGCACCCAGTAGCCCACGACTGGGATAACAACTGCCAAAGAGATGGCACATGCCAAGCCGACCACCACCTGCTGGGTAAGCCCAGAATGGGCCAGTGCAAAACCGCCTTTGAGCCCCAAGGCCATCAGCAGATACAAGGCTAAAAAGCGAGAGATTTGCGGCGGAATTTCGAGGTTGGATTTCACCAAACCGGCGAGTACGCCGAACATGAAAAAAAGGATGGCTGGATCGAGTAGTGCTTGCATGGAGACGCTGCCGGTTGAAAAAGTATGCGCATCTTAGTTTCTTAACATCATTGGGTAAAATCAATTTATATAGTAATCATCATAGGTAAAAGATTATGAACATTACATTCCGACAACTGAAGATTTTTTTGGCCCTAGCCGAGCAGGGCAGCGTGACCGGCGCGGCGCTGGCAAGCCACGTGTCACAGCCCACCGTGTCGATGCAACTCAAAGAAATGACCCAGGCCGTGGGGCTGCCACTGTATGAGGTGATTGGCAAAAAGCTCTACCTCACCCAGGCAGGTGAAGAGCTTGCTGCTACTGCCCGTGCGATAGTGGGTGAGTGGCTGGACTTCGGTCAGCGCATAGACGCCTTAAAAGGCGTTGCGCGCGGACGTTTGCGCATTGCTGTGGTCAGTACGGCCAAATATTTCATTCCACGAGTCTTAGGCGAGTTTTGCAAAAAATACCCGGATGTGGATGTCTCGCTGGAAATTCAGAATCGTGACGGTGTGGTGCAGCGTTTGCGCGAGAACCGGGATGATCTGTACATCATGTCGATGCCGCCCCAAGACCTGGACATCGAAAGCTTTGCGTTTATGCCCAACCCGCTGGTCGTTATTGCGCCAGCCAGTCATCCCCTAGCAGGCAAGAAAAAAACGAGTTTGAGTTCGCTGCAGCAGCAGCGGTTTATCTTGCGTGAAAAAGGATCAGGCACACGTTTGGCATGCGACGCCCACTTTGCCAAGCATCAATTTCAGCCGGTGGTGCGTCTGGAATTGGGCAGCAATGAGGCCATCAAACAGGCTGTAGCAGGTGGCCTGGGGCTGGCGGTGCTGTCCACCCATGCTCTGGGCGAGCACTTGGTAGATGATGCGCTGGTGGTGCTGGACACCACGTATTTTCCTATTCATGCCAACTGGTTCACCGTGCACCCACGGGGCAAAAGGCTCTCGCCCGCGGCCCAAGCTTTTATGGGCTATTTACGGCATTAGCACCAGGTCTACGCCTACTTTTCCGTCCAGAGCGGGCGTACTTTCCACTGTTGAAGGCTCTTGCGAGACATTGCCAAGTAGTTGGCGGTGTCCACCAGGTAGGGAGTTTTGGCGACAAACCGCTCCTCGTCGTCACGCTTGGCCATCCCAATACTAGCGCCCTGCAGAGCCGTGCCGTCTTACCAGTGCAGGGGTGGGTAGGCCGGATCGGCCGCAACCACCAGCTTCGTACACTGCGCCCCAGCGTGTATGACACGCAGCGCTGAAGCAAGGCCGACTGACCCGCGTTTGACGCCGAATGGTGTGATACGCATGCGGCGAGTGCGTTGCCGTTGCACTTCAGGCATGGCCAAGCCTCGTTTGCGGCGCTAACGGGTTCACGGGTTGAGTTCTTTGATGCCCACCACAAAATAATCGGTATCGCCAAAACACGAGGTCGGTAAGCCCTGGTGCTGCTCGTAGGCCAGAGCCACGCGTTTGCCGGCGGCCTCATTCACCAGCTTGGCCACAGCCTGGTCGCGGATCGTGAACAAAAACTTCTCAGGCGCAGCTCCCGGCAGCGCCACCAGCGAGAGTTCCCCCTCCCAGGTCTTGCAGATCCAACCCTTCTCGGATACTTTCTGCAAAAATCCGGCACGCTCCCCTTTGGAGTAACTCCAGTTCAGTGCCAGGGCGATATAGCCACAAAATAAAATAGCGATGGCTGCAACCGTAGCGACTAGCAAGGTGATAACGCGTGGTTTGGTAATGGGCATAAAGGCAACTCTGTTGGGGATTTGACCGCGATGGTAAACCGACTTGGAGGATAGAGCGACGGTCTTCTCTTACACTGCCACTGTCTTTGGTGCTGTGGTCCACGAAACCCAGCCCCATTTTTCAATCAACGGAGACTTTTATGGCATTTCTTCCACGCGTGCTGCGACCCAGCATGCTTGCGCTGTCCCTGGCTTTAGCGCTACCTGCTTTAGCGGCAGACAAAATTCGTATTGAGAAAGAAGCGGACATTCCCCGCTTCGCTTACACCATCACCGAGCCGCTGGAAAAGGTGGTGCGTGACAAGGCGACCTTTGCGCAGGCGATGACAAAAATACGCGCCGACATGGAATCGGTTTTGTCCCAATACGATATTGCGGATAAAGCCTCCCAGCGGGCCTACCTGTCGTCTTTGATGCAGCTGGATTTTTTGAGCGGTAACTACGATGCGGCTCTGGCGGGGGTGGAGAAAATTCGGGCTCTTGAAGAAAAACCGGCGGACAAACTGATGTCGGGGTTGCGCGTGCGCGCCATGGTCGCCGCGGCCAAGGAAACAGGTGGCATCAACACGCCTGCGTACTTTGATGCGGTGTCCAAGGCGATTCGTGCCGAGCTGGAGAGCTACCCGTTTGCTGTTATCTCCAACGATGTCAAGCGCTTTAAAGCCGGCTCCGAGACAATAGGCGAGGGCGTCATCCTGGGTAATGTGCGCGATGTGCTGCAGGCCACACTGGATAAAACGGGTGCGCTGAGCTCCGACCTCGCGCCAGGGCTCATCGGTGCCCGGTTTGCGTTGGAGACCACGCTGCCACTCAAACAAACGCTGGTCAGCACCTACACCGCCTACTTGGAAAAGAATAAGGTCGAGAAGACCGACATCTGGGCCGCACGTGACGTGGTTTTGTCACCCACGGCCAAGTACAAAGCTGTCAACGTGTCTGTATGGGACAGCGGGGTAGATACCCAACTATTTCCTAAAAATCTGCTGACCGATGCCAAAGGTAAACCGGTTCTGATTGCCTACGATATTGCCTCGCGTCCCGACACAGGCGAGTTGTTCCACATACCCGCAGCCCTGCAACCCAAGCTGCCAGAAATGTTGCTGCGTACCAAGGGTTTCTCTGATTTGCAATCCAATATCGACAGCCCCGAGGCTTCGGATGTGAAGCGCTTCATGTCGACGTTGAAGCCTGAAGAATTCAAACCAACGATTGAGCAGCTCGGTCTGACCGGTAACTATGTGCACGGTACCCATGTCGCTGGCATTACGGTCGCTGGCAATCCATTCGCACGTTTGGCAGTGGCCCGCTTATCGTTTGACTACAAACTACAACCGGACCCATGCCCGAGCATGGAGATGTCTTTGCGTACGGCCAAGTCCTACCAGGCCTACGCAGACTTCTTCAAACGTAATAAGGTTCGCGTGGTCAATATGAGTTGGGGTGGCAGTGTCAAAGACGTTGAAGAAGGCCTGGAGAAATGCGGTATCGGCAAGACCACCGCAGAGCGACAAAAGACGGCCCGAGCGCTGTTTGAAGTCGAGAAAGCCGGCCTGACTAAGGCATTTGCCAGCGCACCCGGTGTGCTCTTCATTACTGCTGCAGGCAACAGCAATTCGGACTCCAGCTTCGGTGAGTTCATTCCGTCCAGCATCGTGTTGCCCAATTTGCTGACCACGGGTGCCGTGGACAAGGCGGGAGATGAAGCTTCGTTTACCAGCTATGGATCAACCGTGGCTGTGCATGCCAATGGCTACCAGGTGGTGAGTTATCTGCCGGGCGGCAGTCGTGTGGCTTTGTCGGGTACCTCGATGGCATCGCCCAATGTGGCTAATTTGGCAGCCAAGCTACTGGCTGTGAAGCCATCGCTCAAGCCCACCGAAGTGATTGCCATCATCCGTGAGACGGCAGAGCCTAGTGTGGATGGTCGCCGCAAGTTGATCAACCCCAGCAAGGCGCTGCAGCGGGTGATGTAGCACCAAGCGCCCAAGAAAAAGCCCGCACTCAGCGGGCTTTTTCTTGGGCGCTAAACGCTTACTGCGTTACGGCGGCTTTTTTACGCTTAGTAGTCGTAGACTTTTTGTGTTTCTTGGATGTACCGGTCGCTGTAGTTTTGTGCTTCTTGCTGACTGCTTTGGTTTTCGTGTTGGCCATCGGTGCCGGAGTTGCAGCGGGCATGGCCGGCTGAGCAACCGCTACAGGTGCAACCGGCGCTACGGCAGGTTTGGCGGCCATTGCGGGTGCTGCAGATTGGGCAAATGCACTGGCGGCTGCCGTTGCGACGATCAAAGTGGCGAGAAGTTTTTTCATATCCAGAGACCTTAAATAGTGTTGTAGTGGGCTTCGGCTCTGCCGAAACTGCCCAACCCGAATCCTAACCCCGAAGTTCGGGCGATTTCGATCAATAGGTGTCAATACGTTGCGTTAACGCGACCTTCTACCAAGGCCATGCGTCGCCGCAGTCGGTTCGCCTCGGCGGTGTCGCCGGCTTGCTCGGCACGTTGGGTTTGTACGCCCAGCCAGGCCAGCAGAGGCCGCCGCCAGCCTTGTTGTGATGCCGTCTCAATCGCCAAGTTGATGACAGAAGGGCTGGCTTGCCCCTTTTGGAGCAACACCGCGGCGCCCACCAAACGTGAAAGTGGCTCTGCAAAGCCGCTGAGGGCGGTGGTGCTGCCGTCGGTCTGCAGGGCAATACTTTTTTGTGGCGCTGGCAGCGCAGCCAGCGTCGCCGAAGATATCTGGGCACGCAAATAGTCGGCATAGGCGCTTTGTGCCGCCGTAGCGTCCGCACGCAGCGCCTCAAAAGGCCTACAGGCATCCACCACCAGGCTCGCGGTCTGGGCCGCACAGTGCGCCAACTCGGCATTAGCCAGCCAGTCTGCGCGACCTGTGCCGGAGATGGCTTTGCGCACCCGGGTCATCTCCGAAAGCGCCATGCGGCTGTCACCCTCCAGATAAGCGGCGTTGGCGCGGTCCAGCGCGTCTTTGGCCTCGCCCTGCCATAGTGGGGCAACAGGCCCACTGCTGCAGGCAACCAGCAGCAAACAGCTCAGCCAGCCTAAGCTTGTATTTTTGTTCATGGCAAATGAATCTCCGTGTCGTGGGCAAACGGCCATTTGCGGTTGATCTCGGTTATCAAACCTTGCACTTTGCGCAGACTGGCATCCACCTCGCCGCGCAGCGCGCCTAGGTCGGCTGTGGCATCTTTGGCGTTGGCGCTGATGGCCTGGGCATCCTTCAGCACGGCATCTACCTTTTGCAGACTCGTGCGGGCATCGGTTAGAAGGGCGTTGAGCTGGACGACGGTGGCCTTGGCTTGCGGCATGACGCCTTGCTCGCCAAACACCTGGGTATCTGTTTTTGCCGCCAGACCATCCAGTCGCGCCAGCAATTGGTTGGTACGCTCCAGCGTTAGCGTAATTTTTTTGGCCTCTGCCTCGCTGCCTAGCAGCACAGTCATGGCACCACCGGGGCCGTTCAGGCGTTCAGTTGTGGTTTGCAGATTTGTCAACACGGCGCCCGCTGGACCATCGCGCTGGGTTAGCGCAGTCAGGTTTTCCATCAGGTCTTTTGCGGCGGCAATCACCTTGGGGATTTCGGCACTGGCGTCGCCTTGCAGCACTGTGCGTACAGCATTGGGGGGCAGCGGTGGATCGGTGGGTATGCCGCTGTAAGCGCGGATGGCGGGCGCGCCCACAATGCCTTTCACCAGGGTAAAGATGCTGCTGTTGCGCAACCAGTGCGCATCCTGCGCAGCTACATCTACCAAGATGCGCGCCTTGCCGTCCTCAGCCAAGTCAATGCGCTGTACCCGTCCAATCGGGAAGCCAGAGAAAGTCAAGTCCATACCGACCACGACACCCTCCGAGTCCTCAGCCATCAGCACCAGGCGCTGGGTGGCGTCAAACATGCCGCGCGCATACAGCACAAAGATGGCGGAAGCAGACACCAGCAGTACCATGAAAACCAACAGGAGTTTGGCTTTTAGGTCCAGGTTAGCTACGTCAGGGGGTAACGCCCGACTGGCTTCCTCGGGCAATGGCGTATCTTGGGAATCGGGAGATTGCATAGTTGAAATATTGCACCATTCAATAATAGTTGCCCACCAGCGAGGCTACTTCAATCAGCAGCACTACGGCGAACATACGCACCAGGGAATGCATCTCGGTGCTGGTACGTACTTTTCGGCCGTGCAGCCCGCGCAGGCCATACAGGGCCGATGCCATGGGAATCAGCGAAACGGCCATCGAAAACAGGAGGGTCTTCAATACCAAAATCAAACACACAGCCGGGCTAAACACTTGGCCAAACATGCGGGTGTAAGCGGGCAAGCCTGCCACCGTAGGCCCATAGCCCACAACATAGGCCACTACCAGTGCTACCGCGCTGCTGAGCGCTGCAAGTGTCACCCCTGCCAACAACCCCGCCACCACCCGGGGCAGCACTTCGATGCGGATGGGTTCTTGGCCCTGCGCGCGCAGTCGGTCCAGTGCGCCACTGCTTTGCAGTGCGGCTACCTCGGAACCATCCGGAATGGTGCAACGCAGGGCTACAAACAGGGCTGCTGTGAGCGGAATCAATTCCAGCACTAGCACCCGGATCAGAACCTGCAGCGCGTATTGCGTCAATCCGTAACTCAGCGCGGTGGTCAGCACGATGCGGGTGAGCACTACGGTGATCAGCGCACACACCAGACTAAAGCCCACCAGGATGGGCGCGGTGTTGCTGTAGATATGCTGGGCCAACTGGGGCCGATTAGCGGCGCGGTAGCTGGAGGGCGACAATGCCAACACCAGCAATACTGCGCCCAGCAGAATCAGTTGCCACCAGTCGCGCAGCCAGGCAGCGAACCAGGCGTGCAGCGGCAAGCCGACGTGCGCAGTGCGAGCCCGCGTGGTGGTGGTAGGTGTGGGGGCTGACATAGGCCCATGATAGCGGCGAGGCGTCAAACCAACAGCGCTGCCAACTCGTTCAGATTAGTCACTATCTGGTGGGGCTGCACGTCATGGCTCCATGTGTGCTGCGTACGATTAACCCACACCGCTTGCATGCCGGCATCCATGGCGCCCAACACGTCCATGGTTGCATCGTCTCCCACATGCAAAACCGCGGTGGGGGGGACGCCCGCCATGCCCGCTGCAGCGTGAAAAATGCGCGGGTCAGGCTTGGCCACGCCAAAGTCGCTGGCGCTCAAGCTATGCGTAAAAAATTCGCCCAGACCCACCCGCGTGACATGGGCGTTGCCGTTGGATACTGCCAATAGCGGATAGCGTGCGGCAAGCGCCGTCAGTGCAGGTAACACGTCGTCAAACAACTCGACGCGCATGCGCTCGGCAAAAAATACTTCAAAGGCGTGCTCGGCCAGCGTGGTGTCTTCCCGCGCCTGATGCAATGCAGCGCGGATGGACTCGAGTCGAATCGCGCTGAGGTCGTGACCAATCTCCGGCCGGGCGTGCACCACCTGCGCGCGCACCGACAGGCGCGCTTGTGGGTCGGCAAACACCGCCGCAGCACCCGGTGCCCGTTCGGCCAGCCAGGTGGCCAGACTCTCTTCCGCGCGGCGTATGGTGGGACCAATCGGCCACAGCGTGTCGTCCAGATCCAGAGTGATGGCTTGTATGCGGGAGATGGCGAGCATGGTGGGACAAAAAACCAGGTGGTGATGAAATCAGAGTTTGGCGGGAGCGCGGGTTTTAGGCTTGGCAGATGCTAGCGGCTTCACTGGCGCCGCCTTGCGGCTCAGGTCCGCCTGGTCGAGGCATAGCAAAGTATCGGCATACGACATAAAGCGATACAGATAGTCCGGCGAGATGTCGCGCATCAGCTCCAGCGAGCGCAGCACCAGCATGTGGGAGTTGATCGGACCCGCATTCTGGGGGGCTTTGCCCATCGCTTGCAACACCTGCTTTTGTGCACTGAGCTTGGACCAGGTGTTTCTAAAATTGCGCACCGATTTCAGCTCATTGCGCGATACGCTGGCCGGGGCCCACATGCTGGCCTCTGTGTCTGCCGCAGCGTCTGGCATGTGCTGCGACATGGACTGAACGAGTTGACCTAATGCCGTCACTTTCTCTGCTGTCACTGCAGCCGTAGCCTGTACTGCGTTGCATTGCACTTGCTCAAACCGGACCTGGTAGGCCGCTACAGCGGTTGTCAATTTGCCTTCCAGAATGTGCCGTGTGTTCGGCGCCTGGCCGGGGATGCGCCGCTCCAGAGCCTCCATGTAATGGAAGTCGACAGGACTCAGTCGGTGCGCGCCTTGCCGACGCAATAGTTCAAGTGTCATGGCGTTAGGTTGGGAGCCCGCGCACTGCGGGGTACCGGGGCCATCTCCACGCGCCGGTTTTCCGAGCGGGATTTGTCGTCCACATTGGACCTGACTGGCTGCTCAGAGCCAAAGGCGGCGGCGAATACCAATGACGACGGCATGCCCGCATCAATCAACGTACGCGTCACGGTCAGCGCGCGCTGTGCTGACAGTTCCCAGTTGTCGACAAACTTGGCGTTACTGCCGCGCATTGATCGGTCGTCGGTAAAGCCGCTCACCATCAGCAGCTCATCGCGTGCGCCCAAATAGGCGCGCAAGGGGTCTACCAGGCTCACCAGAAGCTGCTTGCCGTCTGGCTGTAACTGGTCGGAGTTCAGCGCAAACAAGACCTTGCCACTGATGCCAATGCGCCCGTTGCTTAACGTGATTCGGCCCGATGCCAGGGGCCCAGCCAAAGCCTTCTCTAGGTTCTCGCGCCGCAGCTCTTCCGTGTGGCGTTTTTTCACCTCGTCTTCGAGTTGTGTGGCTAGCTGCATCTGCACCACCATTACACCTACTAGCAGCAGCACAAAGGCGCCCAGCAGGCCCGACATCAGGTCGCCAAAGGCGGCCCACACCGGCGCGGTCTGCTCCAGGCCTGCGTCGCTATCGTCCATCAGTTCACCTCTTCGACATGATGGGCTTGCTGTGCCTGCGCGACTGGCAACTGCCGCAGTTCGTCAAACACCTGTTTCTGCGCGCTAATGCTCAAGTCAATAATTTCGCGCGCCTGGGCCACGTAGTAGGCCAACTGCTCGTCACTGCGCAGCATGGATTTATCCATCGCGCCTTCAATGCGCTGCAGGTTGTCAATCAGTTTGTCGTTGGCCTCAGCAAAGCCGCGCACGGCCAATCCAAAGGCATCGCTCAGGCTGGACACTTCGACCGCGCTGCTGCTCACATGGGCCGCTACGTCGGCTAGCTTGCTGGCTTCAGCTCCCAGCTTGTCGGAGAAATCGCTGCCCGCTTGCTGCAAGGCCACAGCAGACGAGGCCACCAGCGAGTCAATGACTTCGCGCTGCTCTACCGATGCATGGTGGATGGAAGTCAGCAGGGCGTTCAGCGTTTCCAGAATGCGGCTGCGCTCTTCCAGCAGTTCGTTGTCACGCGCTGCGCTGTTGGATATTTCCTGGCGCAATTGGCCAATCAGTTCTGCGGCGGCGCGGGGTGCTTCGGCGGCGGTGTGGATCAGACGGGTTAGGGGTTCCTCTAAAGCAGTGCCCAAGCTGGACAAGTGCTGGGTGACTGCGGTTTGCAAGTCGGCCAGGCGCGCCACCGCGGCATCGCCACGCAGGGCTTCTTGGTCGCGCAGGGCGCCGAGCTCGGTTTGCAGCAGCGTACCCATCTGGTCCATACGCGCGGCGTGCTGTTGCGTCCAGGTGGCTTCGGCTTCCACGCGCGAGCGCACCAGAGCCTCGGTACTGGTCATCAATTGGCCAATCTCGCCTAGCGTGCTGCGCGCACTGGCCTGCGACTGCTCGGCTATCTTTTCCAGAGACTCAGTCCACGCTTGAAGGCGTTGGCGGTCGGTGGCGGCTTGCTCGGCCTGCGAACTGGCGGCGTGCATCAGCAGCTTGCTGGACAAGCCATCCAGTTGCGACTGCGCGCTGTCTACCATATGCAGGTGCATTTGCTTGGCTTCTTGCGCAATGCCTTGCATTGCGGTCTGCACCACAGGTTTCAGACTGTCTCCAGCAATTTGCGCGCTGTGGCGCAGGCTGTCGCGCAGCGACTTGTCTACCGACTGGGCCAGATCGGTATAAACGCCTTTCACATGGCTGTGAAAGCTCTCTTGGTTGCTGATCAAGCGTTCGTTGAGCTGCTGCGCGGTCTGCTCCATCTGCAGCATCATGGCTTGCAATTGGTGAACCACCGCGGGCAAGGCTTGTGACTGGGCCCGCAGGGCCTGGTAGGCCTCCTGACGCTGGTGGGTGAGCGAGAAACTGCGCAGCGTGGTGGCAATCGTGGTGTCCAGCAGCTGCGCCGCCTGCAGCCGCTCACGTCGGCTCAAGGCCGACATCAGGCCCAGTAGCGCCGACGATGCTACGCCCGCTACCGATGTGCCAAACGCCAAACCTAGGCCTTTGATGGGCGTGGCAAAGGCCGCGCGCATCGCTGCCAAATCCGTTGTGCCTTCCAGTGCAAATACCGCGCCATTGAGCGTGACCACCATCCCCAGAAAAGTACCTAGCATGCCCAACATCACCAGCAGGCCCACCAGATACGGTGTAAGCACCGGGCCCGGCAGGCCCACGCGCTCTCCCTCAGTGCGCAGACGCACGGCGTTGCGCAGCGATGCATGCACCTGGCCCAGCCAAGCGTCCAGGCTGCTCATTTCAGCCGGTACGGACTCCAATGCTGCCGACAAAGTGGCGGTAGCTTGGCGGAACTGGTGCAGCTCCAATGCGCCAAAGGCATACACCCCGGCAATGATCAACATCATCACCAGCGCCAGTAGATGGGCGCCCAGCACAAAGCCGACGGCGACCCAGGCCAGCACGGCCGCGCCCAGCAAAAATGCGCCGTTAAAAAAATTCTTGTTCATATCGATGGTTTGATCTCGTTTTGATAGGCTTCTAGCAGGCCCAAGGTGGGCTGCAAGCGCAGGTCGAGTTCCGCCAGCAGCACGGTTTGCAGTTCGTGGCAGAAGCGGGTCAGCCAAGCTCGGTCTTTCATCCACAATGCCGGTGTTTCGTTTTGAGCGCTGGTTGGCAGTGCCTGATGATGGGTTCGCAGTAAATGCATAAAACGCTTTTGCAATAGCGACGCCACTTTGGTCAGCAGCTTACTTTCGCGCTCGCACAGAATGTTGTCCAGCGCTGCGTCCAGCGCCGCAAGCTGCTGCAGCGCCGGGCTCAGGCTGCCCAGCACTGCACGCACTTTGGCGCGCAGCGGGCTCAGGCTGGCCTCCATCTCGCGCTGATGAGCGGTGTAGAAGCGGCGGTAGGGCTCGAAGGCCGATGCGCCCACCGAGGGTGTGTCGGGTGGCTCCGGCAGTTGGATCGGTACCTTGCCAACAGCCAGCGTGCTGCGGCGTGTGATCAAGTTCACCAAAGATGTATGCGTTTTTGTCACCTCGTCCGCCATCGTGGCATGGGCTACGGATTGCTTGCGGGGGGCGTGGTTTCGGTCCTGGCTTAGGGGCTGGGATTGGTTGTGCAACGCGCTCAAGGCAATCGCATCGGTAAAGCTCACCCAAAGTCCCAGCTTTTCCGCAAAGCCAGAGCGGCCCGCAGCAGCACCCGCCACCTCCAGGTCGGCGAGCACGCGTATCAGGCTTGAACTATTGAAATGGGTACGCGTCAAAGCTAGCAAGGACAACCTATTGCGAGGCCGTCGATTAACAAAAAGGAGGAGGAGGGGATGGGCGTTGGCGAATCGATAGGATTCAGCGCTGCACCCATGTATTACGGGGCGCGGTTGGTATTTTAAACCACGGTTCGGGCCGGGAATCATGGTCAGTTAGACTGCGTTAAAGGAGTCATCACTATGGCAGGCGTTTTTGGTAAAGATCCCAATATGAAGAAGGCAGGCGGTCAGGCGGAGCTGGACCGGATCAGCGACGAGCGCAAGCGCAAGCTGGCGCAAGCTGCTGCCAAGTTTCTAAAAAAGAAGCCGGCTACCACCGCAGAAGTTACCGCCGCGCCTAAGAAAAAGTGACCTGAGGTTGCCGTCGAATGAGGAGCTGCTTTCGCAGCATCCACTTGCGGTAATCGCAGCGGTTAGTGGTCGGGAGTGGCGCTTGGCACGGCTCAACTGGCGAATCCAGCCACGCAACGACATCACACCTTCCGCAGCACGCTCCAGCAAATCTTGGTCATCCACGGCCACTTGCATCAGCACCGAGGCGTGGGTGGCGAAGTCGGCTAGCGCAGAGAGAAGCCAGGTGGCCACGCTGTCAGCATTCACTGCAAAGGGCAGCGGTACCCGCGGGCGTAGCCACGCACGGCTGCCCGCGCACCACCAGCAAACACCCGACACGCTCCTCCGGCAGACGGATGCGTTGTGAAATGGCAGATGGCGTTACATGAAGGCTGCAGGCTGCCCGCTCGAGACTGCCTTCTCGCACGACGGCGGTCAACGCAGCGAGCAACGCATAGTCCAGCATGGGTTTGAAAATTCTTAATGAAATGAAGTCGAGATAGTTCGTCTTCATTGCTAAAAGAAGGCAAGCTTTGGGGTTATGACTACTTTGTTAACTAACTTTTCAGGCGGCTTTTCCGTCTTTTGGCAGGGCCTGGCCTTGAGCGCCGGGCTGATCGTGGCCATTGGTGCGCAAAACGCATTTGTCTTGCGGCAGGGTCTGCGCCGCGAGCACGTTGGCAGTGTCGTATTGTTTTGTGCCGCAGCCGATGCGGTGCTCATCACCGCTGGCGTTCTGGGTATGGCGCAGGCCTTGGGTGAGCGCCCAGACTTTGCGCGTGCGCTAGCGCTGGCTGGTGCCGCATTTTTGGCAGGCTATGGCTGGCTGGCATTGCGTCGAGCGCGGCAGTCCAGCCGATTACAAGTCGAAGAGACGGGCACAGCGTTGAGTCTGCTGGGTGCCATCACGCAGACAGCCGCATTTACCCTGCTCAATCCCCATGTTTATCTGGACACCGTGCTGTTGGTGGGCAGTATTGGGGCGCAGCAGCCCGCCGC
>JANYEE010000190.1 GCA_025363275.1 Burkholderiales bacterium
TGGTCAGCAACGCCATGCGCTGGTCGTACTTGTCTTGCTTGAGCTTGCCCTTCTTGACCTGGGCTTCGTAGTTCTTGCGGATGGTGGCCAAGCCACGGTCCAGGGCATCCTGCTTCATTTCCAGCATCTTGACGGGAATGCCGGCATTCAGGAAGTTCATGGCAATGCCGCCGCCCATGGTGCCCGCGCCAATCACAGCGATAGACTCGATCTTGCGTTGCACGGTGTCAGACGGCACATCCGGAATCTTGGAAGCAGCGCGCTCGGACAGGAACAGATGGCGCAGGCTGCGGCTTTCGGCGGTCCACATCAAGTTGATGAAGATGTCGCGCTCAGTGGCCATGCCAACGTCAAATTTGTTTTTGGTGGCGGCTTCTACAGCGTCCACGCACTTGGCGGGCGCGGGGAAGTTCTTGCTCATGCCCTTGACCATATTGCGGGCAAAAGCAAAGTACGCATCGCCCAGCGGGTGCTTGCATGGCAGGTCACGCACCAGTGGCAAGGGGCGCACATCCGCTTTTTCGCGGGCAAAGGCAATCGCCTCTTCCACCACGCTCTCGGCAGACGCTGCCATTTTGTCGAACAGTTTTTGGCCCGGGGCCATGACCAGCATGTCGGCCTTGATGGTTTCGCCGCTGACGATCATGTTCAGCGCGGGCTCTACGCCCAGCACGCGCGGCAGGCGCTGCGTGCCACCAGCGCCGGGCAACAGGCCCAGTTTGACTTCAGGTAGGGCCACGCCGGTGCCAGGAGCCACCACGCGGTAATGGCAACCCAAAGCCAGTTCCAGGCCACCGCCCATGACCACCGTGTGGATTGCGGCCACCACAGGCTTGGACGAAGCTTCCAAAACGCCAATGACGCTGTTGAGGTTGGGCTCTTGCATCGCCGTTGGCTTGCCGAATTCCTTGATGTCGGCACCGCCCGAGAAGGCCTTGCCGGCACCGGTGATGACGACGGCCTTGACTGCAGCGTCGGCATTGGCTTTGGCCATGCCGTCGGCAATACCTTGGCGGGTGGACAGCCCCAGGCCGTTGACCGGCGGGTTGTCTAGCGTGATGAGGGCAACGTCACCATGGACTTGGTACTGGGCTGTCATGCTTACATCCTTACGAAAAAATTAGGGGGCGAAAACGAAAATCAAGAAAATAGAACGGTCGTTCTTTTTTTAGATTGTAGGGGCGATTCGTTACAACTCAGCGTACAGGACGGACCAACTTGTCGCGGCTGGGACAAACCCCTAGGGAGCCCCGGACCACACACCAAGTCCCCGCAAGGCCACAAACCCCAAAAAAGGATCGAATCAGGCTGTAGCCCAGGTAAATACAGTCTGATTAGCTATTAAAATAATAGCGGACTAGACCTCCAGCCACTCCTTGCGAATCTCAGAATTAGCGCGCAAGGCGTCCGGCGTGCCATCAAATACGATGCTGCCGTGGCCCATCACAAAACAGCGGTCCGAGATATTCATTGCGATGGTCAGCTTTTGCTCAATCAGTAAAACCGACACGCCGCGGCGACGCAGTTCTTTCAGGTACTCGGCCACCAGCTCCACGATCTTGGGTGCCAATCCTTCGGTGGGCTCATCGATGATGATCAGGTCGGGGTCACCCATCAGCGTGCGGCACAGGGTCAGCATTTGCTGTTCGCCGCCAGACAGCACACCGGCCTCGGTGTGCTCGCGTTCTTTCAGGCGCGGGAACAGGGTGTACATGTCCTCAAAGCCCCAACGCGGTTTTTGGCCCGTCTTTTCACGCTTCTGTCCCAGCAACAGGTTCTGGTGCACCGTGAGCTTGGGGAAAATGTCGCGGTTTTCTGGCACATAGCCCAGCCCTAACTGGGCCAACTCAAACGTCCTTTGGCCGCGGACCTCTTTACCCTTCCACAGTACCGAGCCATGGCATTCCACCAGACCCATGATGGCTTTGGCCGTAGTGGAGCGGCCCGAACCATTGCGCCCCAGCAGGGCCACAATCTCGCCCTGCTTCACTTCCAGGTCCACGCCGTGCAATACATGGCTTTTGCCGTAAAAAGCATTCAATTCGCTAAGCTTTAGCATCCCGGATCCTTGTTCTTTAATGAGCCGCGCCGGCTTGTTGGTCGGCCACGCTGGAGCCCAAGTAGGCCTCTTGCACGCGGGCATTGGCACGCACGGCATCAGGTGTGTCAAAGGCGAGCACTTCGCCGTACACCACCACGGCAATCCTGTCGGCCAAGCCAAACACCACACCCATGTCATGCTCTACCGTCAGCAGGGTCTTGCCCACGGTCACCTCCTTGATCAGCGTGATGAAGCGCGAGGTCTCGCTCTTGCTCATACCTGCAGTAGGTTCATCCAGCAGAACGACATTGGCGCCACCGCCGATGGTGATGCCGATCTCCAGCGCGCGTTGTTCGGCGTAGGTCAAGTTGACAGCTAGCACATCACGCTTTTTATCCAAGTGGATCATCTCCATCAATTCCTGGGCGCGGGCATTGGCATCGTCCAGGCCCGACAAAAACTTGAAGAAGGTGTATTTGTAGCCCAGGCTCCATAGCACGCTGCAGCGCAGGTTTTCAAACACGCTGAGTTTGGGGAAGATGTTAGTAATCTGAAAGCTACGCGACAGGCCCAGCCGATTGATCTCAAACGGCTTGAGGCCATTAATACGCGTGCCGTTGAGCAGAACATCACCACTACTGGGCTCAAAGCGACCGCTGATCAAATTGAACAGCGTGGACTTGCCCGCGCCATTGGGGCCAATGATGGCCACACGTTCACCGGGCGACACGGCCAAGTTGATACCGCGAATAATTTCGGTCTTGCCAAAGCTCTTGCGCAGGTCTTTGAGTTCCAGCGCGTAGCCGCGGGTACCGGGGTTGGTGGGGGAATTAGTCGTGCTCATGTCTGCGCCCTGCGCTGGGTTTCTAGTTCGATATATTCCTGGATGGCGCTCCACTGCTTGGCGAACTTGCGGCGCACCAGTTCAAATAGGCCGCCGCCTACCAGCAACAGCACCGCCGCACCCAACCAACTTTGTACGCTGAGCGCATTGAGCGGCACGCCCAAAAACACCAGTTCTGAGCCCTGCGAAGAATTAAGTTGGAGGTGATAAATCATTTCCACCATGCCACTCGCACCCGCCAGCGCAATCAGGCCGGTCACCAGCATACCCAGGTAGGGCAATAGCAACTGGCGTAGCTTGCCAAAGCTGGCCACACGCAAATTCATCATGATCAGGCTGGCAAAGCCGCCAGGAGCGAACATCACCATGAACAGAAAAATGAGGCCCAGGTACAGCAACCAGGCCTTGGTGAATTCACTGAACAGCACAAAGGCCAAGACCATCAGCACCGCGCCAATGATGGGCCCGAAAAAGAAGGTGGCACCACCCAAAAATGTAAACAGCAAGTAGGCGCCCGAGCGCGCGGCACCCACCACCTCTGCCGTCACAATTTCAAAATTGAGTGCGCCCAAGCCGCCTGAAATACCCGCAAAAAAACCGGCAATGATGAATGCCGTGTAGCGTACGCGCTGGGTGTTGTAGCCCACAAACTCGACGCGCTCGGGATTGTCGCGCACGGCATTGAGCATCCGGCCCAGCGGGGTCTGCGTGAAGGCAAACATAGCCGCCACCGCCAGGAATGTGTAGACGGCAATCAAGTAATAGACCTGCGTGGCCGGGCCAAAGGTGATGCCCATGAACGGCTGACCAGTCACCCGATTACCCGAGACGCCGCCCTCCCCACCGAAAAATTCGGGCACCATAAGCGACATCGCAAACACCAGCTCGGCCAAGCCTAGGGTGATCATCGCAAAAGTGGTGCCGGCTTTGCGCGTGGTCACGTAGCCAAACAACGCGGCAAAGCCCATACCTGCCACTCCACCGACTAGGGGCACGAGCGACACAGGCAAAGGCAAGTTGCCACCCGAGAAGCTGTTGAGCGCGTGAATGGCCACATAGGAACCCAAACCGGTGTACACCGCATGGCCAAAGCTCAGCATGCCGCCCTGCCCCAACAGCATGTTGTAAGACAGGCAGGCAATGATGGCTATGCCCATTTGCGAGAGCACGGTGACACCCAGGCTGCTCGTGAACAGGAAAGGCGCCACGACCAGCACCGCGGCGAACAAACCCCAAACCAGAATGCGGCCAGTGGGCAGGCGCTTGGGGCGTGCCGGTGTGGAAATAGAGGTGGTAGTCATGGTCATTAGCCTTCCCGTGTACCCAGAAGACCCTTGGGCCGGAATATCAAGATCAGCACCAAGAACAAATACGGCAAGATTGGCGCAACCTGCGAAAGAGTCAGAGTGAACAGCGTATTGGTGCCAGCAGTCATTCCCATTTGCGTCAGCAGCGAGCCGACCGAGTAATCAAACGCGATCGCAAAGGTCTGGATCACGCCAATCAGTACCGACGCTAAAAATGCGCCCGACAGCGACCCCATTCCACCAACCACCACGACTACGAAAATAACCGAGCCTACTGTGGCAGCCATGGCCGGCTCCGTTAGATAGGTGCTGCCGCCAATGACACCGGCCAGGCCCGCCAGCGCGGCACCGGCACCAAACACCAGCATGAAAACGCGCGGAACGTTGTGACCTAACGACTCCACCGCCTCCGGGTGGGTCAGGGCGGCCTGAATGACTAGGCCGATGCGCGTGCGGGTCAGCAGCAGCCACACCGAAACCAGCATAGTCAGCGCCACCAACATCATGAAGCCGCGCGTCGCCGGGAATGGCGAGCAAACGATGCGGAGGCTCGCGTCTGCCGCACTGCACATCTCGGCCGGTGCCGCACCCCACATTAACGAGAGTCCGCTGATAGAGTTGTTAATCAGTGTGAAGGCTGGCCCCTGCAGGGACTCGGGCGGGTGAAATTCCAGTGCAATGCGCCCCCAGATGAGCTGCACGATTTCCAAAATCACATAGGACAAACCAAAGGTGATCAGTAGCTCAGGCACATGGCCGAATCTGTGCACGCGGCGCAAGCAAACACGCTCAAACAGCGCACCCAAAGCCCCCACGACCAGGGGCGCAATGATCAGCGCCGGCCAAAAACCAACGACCTGCGACACGGAGTACCCCACATACGCGCCCAGCATGTAAAAGCTGGCGTGGGCGAAATTAAGCACTCCCATCATGCTGAAAATCAGCGTGAGCCCCGAGCTCAACATGAATAACAGCAACCCATAGCTCAAGCCGTTGAGCATGGAAATAATGAAAAACTCCATGATGGAGAACCCCTTTGGTCAAATCCCGAAAAAAAGCCTGCAACAGATCACCTATGCAGGCTCAACCTAGATGGTAATTCCCCGCCGGGCCACGATCCGCGCGGCGGCGGAGCGTGGGGGCAACAATCAGCCGGGGCGCTTCATCTGGCAGCTGGTGGGCGTGCTGGAAACGTAGTTAGGGAATTCTTTGACCAGTGCCAAAGTCATACCCGTGTTTTCTGGGCTGTACGGGAATTTCTTATCCGCTTTTTGCCACACGGTGATGTACAAAGGCTGTTGCAACTGGTGGTCAGATTTGCGCATTTCGACTTCACCGTTAAAGCTTTCAACCTTGATACCTTCCAGTGCCGCGGCAACCTTGACCGGGTCTATCGACTTGGCCTTGGCCATCGCCGCACCCAAAGTTTGGAAAATACGGATGGTGGAAGCGGTATAAAAGTCATCGTTGGTCTTGGCTTTGAACTCGTCTTGCCATTTCTGCATCTGGCCACCCATGTTGTAGTGGTTGTAAGACACTTGGTAGACGCGCCCTGCTCCGTTGGTCCCCAAAGCAGTTGGGGTGCCGGTGACGCCGGTGTAGTACGTGAAGAATTTACCGGTGTAGCCGCCTTCATTGGCTGCTTTGATCAGCAATGACAAGTCGGAACCCCAGTTGCCGGTGACCACGGTGTCTGCGCCAGACGCCTTGATCTTGGCGATGTAGGGTGCAAAGTCGCGGGTTTGGGCAAGCGGGTGCAGGTCTTCACCTACGATCTGGATGTCTGGGCGCTTGCGGGCCAGGGTTTCCTTGGTGTATTTGGCAACCTGTACGCCATGTGAATAGTTTTGGCCCAGGATATAGACCTTCTTGATGTCCTTCTGGGTTTCCATGAAACTGGACATAGCCTCCATCTTCATGGAGGTATCTGCGTCGTATCGGAAGTGCCAGTAACTGCATTTGCTGTTGGTCAGGTCCGGGTCTACCGCGGCATCATTGAGGTAGATCACCTCTTTGCCAGGGTTACGTTCGTTGTGTTTGGTGACAGCGTCGGACAAAGCCAATGCTACAGAAGAACCATTACCCTGAATGATGTAACGCGCTCCGCCATCAATCGCGGCCTTCAGGGCATTCAAGCTCTCGGTGGGGCTGAGCTTGTTGTCGATACCGGTCACCTCAAACTTGACACCTGCGGGGTTTCCCGCACCACTGAATTTTTCAGCAAAGAATTGGTATCCCTTGAGCTGGCTTACGCCAACAGGGCCCAGCAAGCCGGTCTGGGCGTCGATACGCACCATTTTCACGACCTCGCCCTTTTGTGCAAAAGCGGTACCTGCACAAGCCATCGCAATGCTGGCCACGACGAATTTCAAAGCAAATTTCATTTATATCTCCTGTTAATCTGAACCCAGCCAGCGTACAGGGAGTTGTGCAATGCAGCACACGGGTTTCCCCTAGGGCGGCATTGCATTAGTGGCTTTAACGTCGCCAAAGTGACGAGTTTTTTTAAGCGCTGGGCAGTTTGTAGTCGGCCAGCATTTCGCGTAACTTCGACTTTTGCATTTTTCCGGTACCGCCCAGTGGTATCGCATCTACAAACACAACGTCATCCGGGATTTGCCACTTGGCAGTCTTGCCTTCATAAAAAGCGAGCAGCTCAGCCACACTAACGTCTATGCCGGGCTTTTTCACCACGGCGATGATGGGGCGCTCATCCCACTTGGGGTGCTTCATGCCGATACAGGCCGCCATCGCGACGGCCGGATGCGCCATGGCGATGTTTTCGACATCGATGGAGCTGATCCACTCGCCACCCGACTTGATTACGTCCTTGCTGCGATCGGTAATTTGCATATAGCCATCGGGGTCAATAGTGGCCACATCGCCGGTAGGGAACCAGCCGTCCACCAGGGGCGAACCGCCCTCGCCTTTGAAATACTCGCTGATAATCCATGGTCCTTTGACCAGCAGGTCGCCGTAGGCCTTGCCGTCCCATGGCAGTTCTTTGCCATCGCCGTCGACGATCTTCATGTCCACGCCGTAGATGCCGCGACCCTGTTTCAGGCGCACCTTCATTTTTTCAGCGGGGTCCAAGTTCAGGTGTTTGTTTTTCAGTGTGCAAACGGTACCCAGGGGCGACATCTCCGTCATGCCCCAGGCGTGCAGTACTTCTACGCCATACACATCGTTGAACGCCGTGATCATGGCGGGCGGACAGGCCGAGCCGCCAATCACCGTGCGCTTGAGCGTAGAGAACTTTAAGTTGTTGGTCTGCATGTGGGCCAGCATCATTTGCCACACGGTGGGCACGCCCGCTGCAAAACTCACCTTTTCGCCCTCAATCAGTTCAAAAATAGATTTACCGTCCATGGCGGGGCCAGGAAATACCAGCTTGGCACCGGTCATGGCGGCCGAGTACGGTAAGCCCCAGGCATTCACATGGAACATCGGCACTACCGGTAGGACGCTGTCCCGTGCGCTCATGCTCAGTGCATCGGGCAAAGCTCCGGACATAGCGTGGAGGATGGTGGAGCGGTGGCTGTACAGCGCAGCCTTGGGGTTGCCAGTGGTGCCGCTGGTGTAGCACATGCTCGATGCGGAATTTTCATCGAAATCAGGCCAGGTGTACTGCTCGCTTTGCTTGCCAATCCAGGCCTCATAGCTTTGCAGGCCGGGAATGCCGGTGTCTTCGGGCAGCTTGTCGGCATCGCACAGGGCAATGAAGTGCTTGATGGTGCTGCAGCGGTGGTGAATGGCCTTGATGATGGGTAAGAACGTCATGTCAAAGCAAAGGACTTGGTCCTCGGCGTGGTCGGCAATCCAGACGATCTGGTCTGGGTGCAAACGCGGGTTCAGGGTGTGCAAAACGCGACCCGAGCCGCTGACCCCAAAATACAGCTCCAGGTGGCGGTAGCCGTTCCATGCCAAAGTTGCCACGCGGTCACTAAATCCCAGCTTCATTTGATCCAGTGCATTGGCCACCCGGCGCGAACGCAGGGCAACGTTTTTGTAGTTGGTGCGGTGGATATCACCCTCGACGCGGCGCGACACAATTTCACCTTCACCGTGGTGGCGTTCCGCAAAATCAATCAGGGACGAAATCAACAACTGCTGGTTTTGCATTAACCCAAACATGGCTTTGCTCCTCAAATTGGTAGTGTGTTTTTAGGGATAAATGGCCGCAAGCCTAAGGCCGTCGTGCTTGTCTTGAATACTACCCGCTCCAAACCCCCACTGCGCTGACAGCCTTGACAAGTGCGGGACAATCGCACCATGCTACCGCCCTCCGCCGATACCCCTGCGCTAGATACTGGTCTGGTCTGGAAGCATAGTTTTGCTGCCCTTGGCGAAGACTTCTTTGTGCCTTTGCAACCCACACCGCTGCCCGCCCCCTATTGGGTGGGCCGTAGCTCCGAAGTCGCTGAGCAGTTGGGCATTGGCGCATCTGCGCTGCAGTCCGATGACTGGCTGCAAGCCCTGAGTGGTAACCGTTCTTTAGCTGGGAGTAAGAGTCTGGCCAGTGTTTACAGCGGCCATCAGTTTGGCCAGTGGGCGGGTCAGTTAGGTGATGGTCGCGCCATCCTGCTGGGTGAAGCCAATGGGCTTGAGCTGCAGCTCAAAGGCGCAGGCCTGACTCCATTTTCCCGCATGGGCGATGGCCGCGCGGTTTTGCGCAGCAGCATCCGAGAGTTCTTGTGCAGTGAGGCCATGCACGCGCTGCATGTTCCCACTACCCGCGCCCTATGCGTGACCGGGTCAGATGCGCCCGTGCGCCGCGAAACGCTGGAGACGTCGGCCGTGGTCACCCGCGTAGCGCCCAGCTTTATCCGCTTCGGCCACTTCGAGCATTTCAGCCACCACGGTCAGCCTGAGCAACTCAAGACCTTGGCAGACTATGTAATCGACCGGTTCTATCCAGATTGCCGCCAGGACACACGTTTTAACGGAAATCCTTATGCTGCGCTGTTGTTAAATGTGACCCAGCGCACGGCCGAAATGGTGGCCCTGTGGCAGTCTGTGGGTTTTTGCCACGGGGTTATGAACACCGACAACATGAGCATACTGGGGCTCACTATCGACTACGGACCGTTCCAGTTTCTGGACGCCTATGACCCCGGACACGTCTGCAACCATTCGGACAACCAAGGTCGCTACGCGTTTTATAAACAACCCAACGTGGCGTACTGGAATTTGTTTTGCCTAGGCCAGGCCCTACTGCCGCTGATTGAAGAACAAGGGCTGGCGATTACCGCGTTGGAAACTTTCAAAGCGATATACCCCGAGGCCCTAGCCCACCGTATGGCCGCCAAGCTGGGTTTTGCCCGGCCGGATGCGCAAACCAACGCGCTCATTGAAACACTGCTTCCATTGATGGCTGCCGACAAGGTGGACATGTGCATTTTCTGGCGGCGCCTGAGCCACTGGGCCAAGGCGTGTGATTTGAAAGATCCACAAGTGCGTGACCTGTTTTTGAACCGAGAGGCGATCGGTGCTTGGTTGCTACAATATTCAGAGCAGTCTGGGCAGGAAACACCTGGGCCAGACGCCAATTTGATGCTTAAAACGAACCCTAAGTTCGTTTTAAGGAACCATTTGGGCGAAATGGCCATCCAAAGCGCCAAGTCCAAGGACTATTCGGTGTTGAATAATTTAATGATGGTTCTGCAAACGCCTTTTGACGAACATCCAGAATTCGATTCACTCGCCGATTTCCCGCCAGACTGGGCCTCCCGCATTGAAATTAGCTGCAGCTCTTAACTACCTCACCCTTTATGACATTCCCGATTGAAAAGACCGACGCACAGTGGAAAGCACTGCTGGCTGAAAAAGGCGCAGAGCCAGTTGCCTTTGAGGTCACCCGCCACGCCGCCACGGAGCGCCCCTTCACTGGCAAGTTTGAAACGCTTTGGGCAGACGGTAGCTACCACTGCATGTGCTGCGGGTCTAAATTATTTGCCTCTGATACCAAGTTTGACGCCCATTGCGGCTGGCCCAGCTTTTCTCTGGCCCTGCCCGGCGCAATCAAAGAGATTACGGACCACAGCCACGGCATGAAGCGCGTAGAGACGGTGTGTGCCCAATGCGGCGCGCATTTGGGCCACGTGTTTGAAGATGGCCCCACCGATACCGGCTTGCGCTACTGTATGAATTCGGCTTCGCTGGATTTCACCCCCGCATGAGAACCCTGCTCGATTTCATTCCTATCCTGCTGTTTTTTGCAGCCTACAAGCTGCATGCTTGGTTTGGCATCGGCAAGGATGAAGCGATTTTTTTTGCAACACCCGTTTTGATGGGTGCCACCGTAGTGCAAATGGCGATTATTTACGTGCTAGACCGAAAACTGACCGTCTTGCAAAAAGTGACCTTGGGCATGATTTTGGTTTTTGGGAGCATCACGCTGGCGCTCCACGACAAGCGCTTCATCATGTGGAAGCCCACTGTGTTGTACGCGGGTATGGCGATCGGGCTATCCATTGCTGTTTGGGGTACTAAAACGAATTTCTTGAAGTCTATGTTGGGGAGCCAGTTGGACTTGCCCGATAGGATCTGGCACAAACTCAATGTGGCCTGGATTGGCTACACGGCCTTCATGTCCATCAGTAACGCTTACGTCGCGATGTATTACAGCGAAGATGCCTGGGCCAATTTCAAAATTTGGGGCTATATTTTTCCGCTGACTTTTCTGATTGCGCAGGGCATCTACATCGCACCACATTTGCGTGATGTAGAAAAAGTGGATGGAGGGCCTGCGGCATGACTATCGAGCCTTCCGTCAGCCAACTGGAGTCGCGCCTGCGCGAGCGCTTGCAGCCAACTCGCCTCGAGGTGATTGACGAGAGCTATCAGCACGCGGGTCATGTCGGTGCCAATAGCTCAGGATTTGGCACGCACTTTCGGGTGCGCATCGCTTCACCTTTGTTTACAAATCGTGGTCGGGTAGCCCGCCATCGCCTTGTGTATGATGCGCTCCAAGATTTCATTGACCAGGGGCTGCACGCACTGGCCATTGAGGCCGAAGAGACATCGCCCGCCACCCCGAGTGGCATTTCTGTGTAGTTCCTTGTTTGTTTTCCTGAAAGTACTCTGATGAAGAAGCAATTTTTTTCCGCTTTGACGGTTGCCGCTTTAGTGGCTGGCGCACCCTTGGCTTTTGCCCAAAACGTGGCCATCGTCAATGGCAAAGCGGTACCTCAGTCCCGCGTGGATACTTTGGTCCAGCAAGTGACTGCATCGGGCCGCCAAGTTACGCCTGAAATACAAGCGCAAATCAAGGACGAAGTGATCGCCCGCGAAGTTTTTATGCAAGAAGCGCAAGTGCGCGGCCTGGATGCGACGCCTGACTTCAAGGTGCAAATGGAATTGGCTCGCCAAACCATCCTGATTCGCTCTTTGTTTGCCGATTACCAGAAGAAGAACCCGATCTCCGATGACGAGATCAAGGCTGAGTACGACAAATTTGCTGCTGCCAACAGCGGTAGGGAATACCGTGCCCGCCATATCCTCGTGGAACAGGAGGACAAGGCCCGCTCCATCATTGCCCAGCTGAAAAAGGGTGGCAAATTTGAAGATATCGCCAAGAAAGAATCCAAAGATCCAGGTTCTGGCAAAAACGGTGGTGATCTGGATTGGGCTAACCCCAGTAATTACGTGAAAGAGTTCTCGGAAGCCCTCGTTGGCCTGCAAAAAGGCAAGATGACAGAGACCCCCGTGAAGACCCAATTCGGTTACCACATCATCCGTTTGGATGACATCCGTGATGCCAAGCTGCCTAAATTCGAAGAAGTTAAGCCGCAAGTGGCCCAGCAGATGCAGCAACAGCGCATGGCCAAGTTCCAGGAAGAACTGCGCGCCAAGGCGAAGGTCGAATAAGTCGGGTTTACCAACTGTCAAAAAACGCGGCGCAAGCCGCGTTTTTTTTCGCCTTCCATTTCCGCCAGAATAAGATGAAGCTGTTGCAGTCCCTCACAGCGTTTAGACATTGAACCCTCATCAGAACCCCATCACTGTACGTCAGGCCCATGTACAAGACGCGGATACCGTCGGCCCCCTCTTTGATGCCTACCGCCAGTTTTACGGACGAGCTGCGGACGCTGCATTGGCTACCGAATTCATTCGCGCCCGATTGAGCCACGGTGAGTCCATCGTCTTTCTGGCCTGCTCGGTAGATGGCCAGGGCGTAGGCTTTTGCCAGCTGTACCCCAGCTTTTGTTCAGTCATGGCGCAGCGCGTTGGTGTGCTCCATGACCTAGTCGTATCGCCTGCGTTGCGCCAGGGTGGCACTGGTCGAGCGTTGATGCGAGCTGCAGAGCACTACGCCCAAACTATGGGTTGGGCCCGTATGGACTTGACCACCGCCAAAGCCAACACCCAGGCGCAAGCGCTTTGTGCGTCGCAGGGCTGGGCGCGGGATGAGGTTTTCTACGCGTACAACAAGGTAACGGATCGCTAAGACCGCTCCCTGTTATTACCGCTGTGGTTCAATTCACTTCGGTAACAAAGTCTTCGCGAGCCCGGCGCACTTTTTGCAAGTTCACCAACCAGTCACCTTCATCCGCACGGTAGCCCAGCGGCATGATGGCCACACTGCGCAGGCCGCGTGCTTTCAGGCCCAAGATTTCGTCCAGTGCTTGGGGATCAAAACCTTCCATGGGCGTACTGTCCACCTGCTCTTCGGCGGCGGCAATCAGCGCGGTACCCAGACCAATGTAGGCCTGGCGTGCTGCGTGGTTAAAGTTCACTTCTGCGTCTCGCTGCGGGTAGGTGGAAAGCAGCATCTTGCGGTAGTTTTCCCATCCTTCGTTCGTCGTGCCACGTTGCGCGTTGACCAGATCGAACATCATGTTGATGCGTTCAGCGGTGTAGTTATCCCACGCGGCAAATACCAGCAAATGGGAGCCATCGGTGATCTGAGCCTGGTTCCACGCGATGGGCTGGATCTTGGCGCGCACGTCTGGGTTGGTTACCACAATGACCTCGTAGGGTTGCAGGCCGCTAGAGCTAGCTGCCAGGCGAGTTGCCTCCAGAATACGGTCCACTTTCTCTTGTGGCACTGCTTTGGTCGGATTGAATTTCTTGGCGGCATAGCGCCACTCCAGCTTCTGGATCAGTTCAGACATGGGTTTCTTTCGGTTGAATACGCGTGCTGCTGGGCGGCACTACCGACATGGCATTGGGACCACAGCACGCCTGACACGTTGGGACTGTCGTAACACTTTCAAGGGTAAACCCGAATAATATTTATAAGCCCTGAAACACATCGACTGCTGACTGCGCAATGGACTCGCCCTGCTCCTGCACAAAGTGCCCTGCGTCCAGCAATTGCAGGGGTTCCGGGCAATTGCGAATGACTTTGCGCAGGGCCTGCATAGTGTCCCAGCCCAGCACCGGGTCCGGCATGCCGACAGCCATCATAGACCGCCCGTGCCAATCGTATTGCCAGAAGTGACGGGCCTGTTGCGACAAAGCCGCCCCGTCCGCTTGGGGGTGGTCTGGCACCATGGGCGGGAACACGCGGGTGGCGGCGCGGTGTCCTTTATCCGGGAATGGCGCCATGTACGCTGCACACTCCTGCTGCGATAGCTGCGGGTTGCCACGCGCCATCAGTCGGGCGATATCAAAGTCCGGGTTCTTGGCGCACATCTCGCGCCACGCCAGAAAGCCCGGCGACAAAGGCACATCACCTGTGGCCAGTGCGGTATTCATCACCACCAGCCCGGCAAAGCGCTGCGGCACGGCCATAGGCAATGTCAGGCCCAACAGGCCACCCCAGTCTTGCACCACCAACACGACGCGCTGCAAATCAAGCCGCTCAATAAGCTGCAGCAGCACATCTCGGTGCCAACTAAAACTGTGGGCCGACTCGCGCTTGGGCTTGTCGCTCTTGCCGAAGCCAATCAGGTCTGGGGCAACCACACGGCAGCCGGCTTGCGCGAACACTGGAATCATCTTGCGGTACACATAACTCCAAGCAGGATTGCCGTGCAGACACAAGTAGGTGAGCGAGGCCTCTTGCGGGCCAACGTCCAGGTAATGCATGCGCAGACCCTGCAAGGCAGGCAGGTCACTCACATAGTGGGGCGGCCAGCGATAGCCCGGGAGCTCGGCAAAACAGGCGTCGGGCGTACGTAAAGCGTCATCCCGCAGCGGGTGTGCGGCTTTTCTTTCCAATGCCTGGGTGTCCCGCTTTTGCTGAAAGAAATGCCGCAACACGTCGGCGCATTCCTGCGCCAACACGCCGCCGACCAAGCGTGTCTGGTGATTGAGCTGCGAGTTTTCAAACAGATTGACGACCGAGCCCGCAGCGCCGGTCCGCGGCTCGATGGCACCGTACACCACCCGGTCCAGCCGGGCATGCAAAACAGCGCCGCTGCACATCGCGCAGGGCTCCAGCGTGACGAAGAGCTCACAACCGTCCAGCCGGTAGTTGCCCAGCACCCGCGCGGCTTGGCGCAGCGCTGCAATCTCGGCATGGGCGGTGGGGTCATGTGCCGCCACGGGCGCGTTACGCCCTACCGCAATCACATGGCCGTCCTTCACCACGACTGCGCCGACGGGCACCTCACCCGCGCGGGCCGCCAACCGTGCCTGTTCCAACGCCAGCCGCATGAAGTACAGATCTGATTCGCTATTCATTTGATAGCATACTAGGCAATAAATACCTGGGCCAGCGGCACTATTTACTTCTCATCTGGCATGGGGCGCGGCTGCTGAACAGCAGCCTCTGCAGCCGACTTGAACTGTTGCTGGATCTGCTGGGATTGCTGCTGCACCGTGGCATTGGGATCTACCTTGAGCGTGACACCTGGCGCGGAGCCTGCAACAACTGGAACCTTGATCTCGTTGATGGAAGTCATCTGCTTCTTGGCCAATACGCCAACGATGGCGACTACGATCAACAAACTCAACACGCCAAAAATAGAACGCATGGTAATTCCTCGTAATGAAAACGCCGATTTTTTACGGTACGCGGCCAGCTTGGTTGAACACTATTCCCACTCGATTGTTGCCGGTGGCTTGCTAGATACGTCATAGGTCACGCGGTTGATACCGCGCACTTCGTTGATGATGCGACCTGACACTTTCTTCAACAGCGCATAGGGCAATTCAGCCCAGTCTGCGGTCATGAAGTCGCTGGTCTGCACAGCGCGCAGAGCCACTACGTAGTCGTAGGTGCGGCCATCGCCCATCACGCCCACACTTTTCACCGGCAAGAACACCGTAAATGCCTGGCTGGTAAGTTGGTACCAGGTTTTGCCCGTCGCTTCATCTTTGAAGTTGCGCAGTTCTTCGATGAAGATGGCATCTGCTCGGCGCAACAGGTCGGCATATTCTTTCTTCACCTCACCCAGTATGCGTACTCCCAAACCAGGGCCTGGAAACGGGTGGCGGTACACCATGTCATGCGGGAGGCCTAAGGCCACGCCCAGTTCGCGTACTTCGTCTTTGAACAATTCGCGAAGGGGCTCCAATAGTTTCAAGCCTAGTTGCTCGGGCAAGCCACCTACGTTGTGGTGGCTTTTGATCGTGACGGCTTTCTTGTTACCTGCACCACCGGACTCAATCACATCGGGGTAAATGGTGCCTTGGGCCAACCATTTGGCTCCCTTGGCGCCCTCGCCTTTGAGCTTCGCAGCCTCTTTTTTGAACACGGTGACGAACTCACCACCAATGATCTTTCGCTTGGCCTCCGGGTCGCTGACGCCCTGGAGCTTGCCAAGAAACAAATCTGACGCGTCGGCACGAATCACTTTGGCGTGCAGCTTGCCAACAAACATCTCCATCACCATATCGCCTTCGTTCAGGCGCAACAGGCCGTGGTCTACGAAGACGCAGGTAAGCTGGTCGCCAATTGCGCGGTGAATCAAAGCCGCTGCGACCGATGAGTCGACACCGCCAGACAGGCCCAATATGACCTCTTCATCACCCACCTGTTCGCGAATACGCGCAACCGCTTCGCTGATGTAGTCGCCCATGATCCAGTCCGGACGGGTGCCGCAAATGCCCAACACAAAGCGGTTCAGCAGGGCTTGGCCCTGCACGGTATGGGTCACCTCGGGGTGAAACTGCACTGCGTAAAATTTGCGCGCCTCATCAGCCATACCGGCGATGGGGCAACTGTCGGTGCTGGCCATCAGCTTGAAGCCAGGCGGCAACTCGGTCACTTTGTCACCATGGCTCATCCACACATGGAGCATGCCCGCGCCTTCGGGCGTGGTGTAGTCGGCAATGTCGTTGAGCAATGCCGTGTGGCCCCGGGCACGTACGGTTGCAGAACCAAATTCCCGGGTGCGGCCGGTTTCTACCTTGCCACCCAACTGCTGCGCCATGGTTTGCATGCCATAGCATATGCCCAACACGGGCACGCCCAGCTCGAACACGGCTGCGGGCGCACGGTCGGTGGTGTCCTCGGTCACGCTGGCGTGACTGCCCGACAAGATGATGCCCTTCAGGCTGCCGTCGGCCGCGTACGCGCGAATCCACTCGTCTCCCACATCGCAGGGGTGCACTTCACAAAATACATGGGCTTCGCGCACCCGGCGGGCAATGAGTTGGGTGACCTGGGAGCCGAAGTCAAGAATCAGGATGCGTTCGTGTTTCATGGAGTGGATACCGCAGTGGAATTAGCCGCCAGGCGGCGTTGACGTTGGAAATGAAGAACGGCCAGGCCAAAAGCCAGCAGTTGAATGAGGCCACCCACAAAGAACGGCAGGCCCAGCCGGATATCACCGCGCGGAGCGCTGGACACGATGGCCAACAAGCCAGCACCCAAGACGGGGGCAAGCACCGCCATCATGCTGTTGAGAGAGGACACCGCGCCAAGGGTTCGACCCTGGATATTGGCGCCTGCAGCACCCGACACCATGCTCTGCAGTAGCGAACCCGTGGCCGCCGCGGGCATATTCAGCATAATGACCACGAACAACATCCAGCTTGCGGGTACCAAACCATAAGCAAAGTAAGCCAGCGCAGAGGTCAATAAGCCCATCAATGCCAACCGCTGGGCCGAGATGCGCTTGAGAATGTGTTTGAGCAGCAACCCCTGCATCAGCACATTGACGATGCCCACCATCATCAGCGACCAACCGGTTTCGTGTGGGCCCCAGCCAAACTTGAACGTGGTGTACAGCACCCAGGTGGAATGCAGCATGAACTGGGACAAGGTGCTCAGTGCGATGACCGCTACCAGCGCGCCCACGCCCCTAAGATTTATTAAACCCATAAGAGAGGCCACTGGATTGGCTTTGCGCCAGTCAAACGGCGTTCTGCGTTCTTTGGGCAGGCTCTCAGGCAGTACAAAGTAGCCGTAAATCCAGTTCAGCACGGCCAGCGAACCTGATGCGATGAACGGCAGACGCAGGTCGATATCACCCAAGATGCCACCCAAAGCGGGACCGAAGATAAAGCCCAAACCCATCATGGCACCCAGCAGGCCGAAGCGCCGGGCCCGGTCATCTGGCTCCGTGATGTCGGCCACATAGGCATTGGCCACTGAAATATTGGCTTGCATGCCCCCGCCCACCAGGCGTACCGCAACCAGCATCCACAGGCTGGTTGCCGCTGCGGTCATGAAAAAGTTAAAGGCTAAGCCGCAAAACCCGATCAACAGGACCGGACGGCGACCAAAACGATCGGACAAAGCCCCGAGGATGGGAGAACCAAAGAAATTGGCGATGCCGAATGCGAACGAGACGGCACCGAACCAAAACGCCTGCTCGGCGTGGGACTGGGTGAACTGCCCCACCAAATGGGGCAGGACCGGGATCATCAGGCCGATCGAAATCATATCGATCAGCACCGCTACCATGATGAACCGCATAGCGGCCGAGCGCCCTGCGCCCGGCGCCATCGCCATGTCAGTCGGCACGGTAATTAGGCGCTTCTTTGGTGATTTGCACGTCGTGCACGTGGCTCTCACGGATACCCGCCGTCGTAATCTCTACAAATTCTGCCTTGTCTTGCAGGTCGGCAATCGTGGGGCAGCCACAGTAACCCATGCTGGCGCGAATGCCACCCGCCATCTGGAACACGATGGAGACCATCGAGCCCTTGTAGGGCACACGCCCTTCAATGCCTTCGGGTACCAGCTTGTCGGCGTTAGGGTTGCCTGTGGTCGATTCCTGGAAGTAGCGGTCTGCACTGCCCTGTTGCATGGCGCCAATGGAGCCCATGCCACGGTAGCTTTTATAGCTCCGACCTTGAAACAGGATGACTTCGCCCGGAGCCTCTTCAGTACCGGCAAACATGCCGCCCATCATCACGCTGCTGGCACCAGCCGCGAGGGCCTTGGCAATATCCCCGCTATAACGAATACCGCCGTCCGCAATCAACGGTACGCCGGTGCCTTTAAGGGCAATGGCGACACTGTCAATGGCCATGATTTGCGGCACACCCACGCCCGCCACGATGCGGGTGGTGCAGATGGAACCGGGGCCGATACCCACTTTCACCCCATCGGCTCCTGCCTCGACCAGGGCCAAAGCGGCTGCGCCGGTGGCGATATTGCCGCCGATCACGTCAATCTGCGGATAGTTTCTCTTGACCCAGCGCACGCGCTCGATCACGCCCTTGCTGTGGCCATGTGCGGTATCCACCACGATGGCGTCGACACCGGCGTTGACCAGGGCTTGCACGCGCTCTTCTGTGCCCTCGCCCACGCCCACCGCTGCGCCCACGCGCAGGCGACCGGTGGCGTCACGTGCGGCGTTGGGGAAGTTGAGCTGCTTGGTGATGTCTTTGACAGTGATCAATCCCTTGAGCTCGAACGCATCATTGACCACCAGCAGCCGTTCTAGCTTGTGTTTGTTCAGTAGTGCCTTGCCCTCCGCAAGCGTTGTGCCGTCTGGCACCGAGATCAGCTTTTCGCGTGGCGTCATGATTTGACTGACGGGGATGTCGTAGCGGGTCTCGAAGCGCAAATCACGCCCGGTGACGATACCAACCACCTTGCCGCCATCGCAGACTGGGAATCCCGACACTCCGAGCTGATGGGATAATTCCATGACTTGGCGTACGGTGTGGGTTGGCGTAATGACCACCGGGTCACGCAACACACCCGATTCATAACGCTTGACTTTGGAGACTTGAGCCGCCTGCTCCGCCGCAGTCAGGTTCTTGTGGACGATACCGATGCCGCCTTCCTGCGCGATGGCGATCGCAAGCCGTGCCTCGGTTACCGTGTCCATGGCGGCTGAAACCAGTGGCAAGTTCAGGGAAATATTGCGGGAGAAACGGGTCGCAAGGGACGTGTCCTTGGGCAGGACTTGGGAGTACGCTGGCACCAACAAAACATCGTCGAAGGTGAGCGCTTTGCCGAGGAGGCGCATTGTCAAAGCTCCAAACAGCGAATTGTACCCTCGCTGACAACGTAAACCACCGCTACACTTAAGCCATGAAAATGCTGAAAAACTTTTTCGCTCTGGGTTTGCTTTGCGCTTGCACTCTGGCAGCCGCGCAGTGGCAATGGTTAGACAAAGACGGACGCAAGGTCTTCAGTGACCGCGCGCCGCCCCCGGACATTTTGGAAAAAAATATTATCAAACGTCCAGGCGGTCGCAGTGTGTTACCTGTGGCGCCCGTCGTAGCGGAAGCTGCCGATGGCACGGCGCTGGCGGGCCAAACGACTGCGGCGAACCGCACTGCAGCGCCAGCCAATGGAGCGGGATTGGACAAAGAACTGGAAGCCAAGAAAAAACAGGCTGCAGACGCCGAGGCTGCAAAAAAGAAAGCGGAGGAAGAAAAAATTACCAAAGCCAAAATTGAGAACTGCGCGCGGGCCAAACAGGCTAAAGCCACCATGGATTCGGGAGTGCGTATCGGTCGTGTCAACGCGACGGGAGAGCGCGAAGTGATGGATGATGGCGCGCGTGCTGCAGAATCCAAACGAATCCAGGTCGTTATGTCTACCGATTGCAACTAGGCTAGTAGCCAGCCTTGCCGCCAGCCCGGCGGGTCTTGAACAGACCCGCTTTTTTTGCGCCCTGGTGGGCAAATCGCTCCCGTCTGGCGACCTTTGGGTCCACTTGTAATGGGCGAACCAGCTCTAAACGGTCGTTTGGACGCAGCAATTGCGTACCAAGAGTCTTACGCCCCCAAATTGCCAATTCCAGTCCCTGTAGTTGCGCTTCAGTGAAGGTGCCGAGGAGTCCGCTCGCAAGCAAGGCCTGCCTGGCGGTTGCGCCCTCCTCCACGATTAACTGTAATTCTTGGGTGGTTCTTGGCATCAAAGACATCACCAGTGTCACGCTGAAGACCATTTAAGCCCCATACACCTGTTGCGCGCGCTTGACGAATGCATCGACCAAGCTGCTGGCGATCTTGTCGAACACCGGTCCAACTAGTTTGCCTAAGGTCGCGTTATCAAAACCATAGGTCAATGTCAGCTCGACCCGGCAAGCTCGCTGGGAGCCATCGCCCACCGGCAAAAATTTCCACTCGCCGTGCAGTTTGGAAAATGGCCCATTGACCAGCTCAATATCCACCTGGCTGGGGGCGTTGTGTACGTTGCGGGTGGTGAAGGTCTGGCGAATTCCGCTGAACGAAATACCGATCTCCGCCAGCATGCCGTTGTCGGTGCGCTCTAAAACTTTGGCGTGGTCACACCAGGGAAGAAAGGCATGGTACTGATCCACATCCGTCACCAACACATACATTTCTTGGGGGCTGTACCAGATTAAAACGGACTTGTGAACGGTTTTCATAGAATGGGGGTCTGCGCGGGATTGTAGACAAGCCCAAGAGCACTACTTTCATTCCCGTCTGTCACCCCCACTTGAGTTCCATGGCCAAAAAACCTGCTATCAACACCCGCATTGCCGACAACAAGAAGGCCGCATTCAATTATTTCTTCGAAGAGCGCTTTGAAGCCGGCCTGGTATTGGAAGGCTGGGAGGTGAAATCATTGCGCGAAGGCAAGGTTCAGCTCACCGATGGGTATGTGGTGATTCGCGGTGGCGAGTTGTTCATCATTGGTTTGCAGATCAATCCGCTGCATACGGCGTCAAGCCATGTGAATCCTGACAATGTGCGCACCAAGAAGCTGCTGATGCACAAGGAGCAGATCTTGCGGCTGATTGCCAAGGTGGAGCAGAAAGGCTACACGCTGGTGCCGATCAATTTGCATTGGAAAGAAGGCAAAGTGAAGTGCGAAATTGCGCTGGCCAAGGGCAAGGCGGAGCACGACAAGCGCGACACGGTGAAGGAGCGAGAGGGCAAACGCGAAGTCGAGCGGGCTATGAAGGTGCACCGCAGTTAGTTTTTTGTTCTTGCGCCCCCGCTCAGGCCTGCTGAGTGGGTTAACTCCCTCTTATTTCTAAACCAAAACTTTGAGTGGATGGGCACCTTCAGGCCAGGGGCTTGTGAAGAAGGGTTCCACCATGGCGGGCGTGACTTGCTCAATGCTTGCGGGGTTCCAGCGTGGCTGGTGGTCTTTGTCGACGGCCAGGGCGCGGATGCCTTCTACCGTTTCGCTGCTGGCGCCTGATCGATCCAGATGCGTGGTGTAGAAGCAATGCTGAACCAGATCGCGCTCCATGCGTAGATCGTCGGCGAGTGTCATGCTACGAGCCCTGCGCACTTGCTCTAGCACCACGTGCAGCATCAGCGGACTGCGATGGCGCAGGGTTTTAGCGGCGATGTGGGCTGCGTCTGAGGAAGCTTGGTCCAGTGCCGCCAGAATGGCTGAAATGTCCTCGGAAGCAAAGGCGAGCTCCATTTCTAAGTCAAATTGGGCTGAGGCCCTAGTGGAATCTACCTTGGTCGCTACAAATTTAGTAGCAATCCATAGGTCCAACTGATCTCTGGACAACAAGCTTTGCAGCTCAGCCCATAGCCCGGGAAGCGTATGGGCCGCCACACAAACATCTGCCAGGCCCCAGGCCACTGCCGCTTTGCTACCAATCACATCGCCTGTCAGCGCCAGGTACTCGCCAACATGCCCTGGGCAACGGCTCAGGAAGTAACCGCCCCCCACGTCAGGGAACAGGCCAATCCCGGTTTCCGGCATCGCCATCTTGGTTTTTTCGGTCACGATGCGCACACTGGCGCCTTGGCTGATTCCCATGCCGCCGCCCATCACGATGCCGTCCATGAAAGCGATATAGGGCTTGGGATAGTGGTAAATCAGGTGGTTGAGCGTGTATTCGTCCGTGAAAAAGGTGTCAAGATCAGCGTTACCCTCCAGTGCAGCCTGGTGAAAGAAACGGATATCGCCACCGGCACAAAACGCACCGAACAGGGCTTCTGGGCTACCCGGCTGTCCGTTCTTATTGCTACCGCGTATCGCAACGGCAATCACCGCCGCGTCGTCTTTCCAGGCGCGCAAGGTATCCAGCAGCGCCTGCACCATGGGCAGCGACAAGGCGTTCAGTGCCTTGGGTCGGTTCAAGGTGATGCATCCGATGGAGCCGACTATTTCGGTAAAGACGTCTGGGCAATGGCGAATCATGGTGTGGTCCTTCTTTGTAATAAACCCAGCCATTCGTTAACGACCAGGGCACCGATCACCAGGCTGCCGCCCAGCAATACGGAGGATTGTGGGGTTTCGCCAGCGCCAAGCCACGCCAGGGCGATTCCAAATATGACTTCCAGCAGCGCCAGCAGTGCAATCTCGGGGGCTTTGAGCACCCGAGCGCACATCACGGACAGCACGCAGGGGATAGCCAGTTGGAAAAGTCCCAGAAAAGCCAAAAGGCTGATGTCGTGTGGGGTGGCTTGAAACGGGAATGACAGCGGCAAGGTCAGCAGGCTGCTCAGTACTGCGCCCAGCAACACGGCGGGTACCAGGTCCACATCGTGACCTTCAGTATGGGCCCGCTGGGTCACGGTCCAATGCGTAGCACCGGCCAGTGGCACGCACAGCGCTACCAGTGAGCCCAGCCACTGGTCAGACGACAACTGGTCGGCATACATGACCACGATGCCAACGCCAGCCGCACCGATGGCGGGCCAAGTGCGCAGCGCAATGTGGTGGCCTAAAAAAATGCGGGCGATCAAGGCGGTGAGCAAAGGCCCCAAGGCCATGGTGACCAGTACGTTGGAGACGGACGTGAGCGTCAGCGCGACCATAAATGCGGTGAACATGACACACCAGCACAGGCCCGACAGCCAAAGCAATGGACCACCGCGACGAATGTCCGACCACACCTTGCGCCCTTGCCAGGCGGGCAGGATCAACAGCAAGGAAAGCACGGTGAAGAACGAACGCCAGAAGGTCACCTCAAAACTACGCGCAGCATCGAGGTGGCGCGTAACAACACCGGCGGTAGACCACATCAGGGTCACCAACAGCATTAAAAGCACTGCCCGCGAGTGAGTCAGTTTCATGCCGGAGGCTTGTTCGGCGCACGTATTTGCCATTAAGGGATACCGCAGAACTGGCTTTGCCGATCTACGGGTATCGCCCCCTGCAAGGGGGAAGGCGGCAAAGCCGCCACGGGGGTGAGCCGGTTACCTTCCAGCCCGTTTGCGGTCGCTTTCGCTCAAATGGCGCTTACGCAGACGAATCGACTTTGGTGTGATTTCGACCAACTCGTCATCCTCAATGAATTCCACGCCATATTCCAGTGTGCATTCAATCGGCGGCGTGATCTTGATCGCATCTTCCTTGCCGGAAACACGGAAGTTGGTTAGCTGTTTGGTACGCGTAGCGTTCACTACCAGATCGTTATCACGGCTGTGAATACCGACGATCATGCCTTCGTACACGGGGTCGTTGGGCTTCACAAACATGCGGCCGCGGTCGTCCAACTTACCCAGGGCGTAAGTGAAAATTTCACCGGCGTCCATGGAGATCAACACGCCGTTTTTCCGACCACCGATGTCACCCTTGTGCGGCTCGTAGCTGTCAAAAATGTTGGAAATCAGGCCAGAACCACGTGTCAAGTTCAGGAATTCGTTGGAGAAACCGATCAAACCACGCGCGGGGATACGGTATTCCAAACGCACGCGACCACGGCCGTCCGGCTCCATGTTCACCAGCTCGCCCTTGCGCTCACCCAGGGCCTGCATCACGCCACCCTGGTGGGTTTCTTCCACGTCAGCGGTCACCAATTCGATAGGCTCGTGCTTCTCACCATTGACGTCACGGAAGACTACACGGGGCTTGGAAACCGCCATTTCGTAGCCTTCACGACGCATGTTTTCCAACAAAATCGTCAGGTGCAATTCGCCGCGACCCATAACTTCGAAGATACCTTCTTCGTCGGTTTCACTGACGCGCAGCGCCACATTGTGCTGCAGCTCCTTTTGCAGGCGATCCCAGATTTGGCGGCTGGTCACATACTTACCTTCACGCCCCGCCAGTGGGCTGGTGTTGACGCAAAAATTCATGGTTAGCGTGGGCTCATCCACCTTCAGCATAGGCAAAGGAGCGGGTGTGACGGGGTCGGTAATCGTGACGCCAATGCCGATATCCGTTAGGCCATTGATCAATACGATCTCACCTGGGCCAGCCTCAGTGGCTTGTACGCGCTCTAGCCCCTGAAACGTCAGTACTTGGTTGACGCGACCCTTGACGGGTTTGCCATCCGGGCCTTCCATCACGACCACATCCATCATGGGCTTGATGGTGCCCTGGCTAATGCGACCCACGCCGATTCGGCCAACAAAGGTCGAAAAGTCGAGTGCAGAAATTTGCAGTTGTAAGGGGGCAGCAGGATCACCCTTTTGCGCGGGTACGTGGCTCAAAATCGTATTGAAGAGGGCAGACATATCAGGCCCCCACTGTTCGCCCTGCTCGCCCTCTTCCATCGAAGACCAGCCATTGATACCCGAGGCGTACACCACAGGAAAATCCAATTGCTCATCTGTCGCACCGAGTTTGTCGAACAGATCAAAAGCGGCATTGACCACGAAGTCGGGACGCGCACCTGGCTTGTCCACCTTGTTGACCACCAGAATAGGCTTCAGACCCAAGGCAAGGGCCTTCTTGGTCACGAAACGGGTCTGCGGCATGGGTCCTTCTTGCGCGTCAATGAGCAGCACCACACCATCCACCATGCTCAGTGCACGTTCCACTTCGCCGCCAAAGTCCGCGTGTCCGGGGGTATCGACGATGTTAATGTGGGTGCCTTCCCAGGTCACGGCACAGTTCTTGGCCAGAATCGTGATGCCACGCTCTTTTTCAATCGCGTTGTTGTCCATCACCGTGTCGACCACTTTTTCGTGTTCGGCGAAGGTGCCCGACTGGCGTAGCAGTTGGTCAACCATAGTGGTCTTGCCATGATCGACGTGGGCGATAATGGCGATGTTGCGGATTTGTTTATGGCTCATAGTTCACTTTCTGCTAATTTCAATTCTGCTGTTGTTCCTGCGATGCCTGCACCTCTTGGGGGCTCAAGAGCCGCCCGGGTATCAATTCACCGGCCTTTACACGGCCGGTACCCAGCAGAGCCCTGGGCTCTGCGGCGTACACCGCCACTTCGTCTGCGTCCGGCCAATCGCCGCGTCTGCGCATTCCACTCAAAAAACGTCCTGCATTCTCACTGTCCAGTGTGACAACGCTGTGCTCTGGCAACAAAGCGTCCACTGGCAACAAACATGCCATGCGCTGGTCCTCGGTCATGGCCTCTAGCGCTTCCAGCGTCACGCACTGGGCTTCTACAAAATTACCGGTCTTGACGCGCCTAAGCGCTGTCAAATGCGCACCACAACCCAAAGCCTCACCCAGGTCTTCACCCAGCGTCCGTATGTAGGTCCCCTTACTGCAAGTTGCTATAAATGTAATAGCAGGTAAGGCAGATTCCAAAAGGGCCTCCAGCACTTTTAACTCATAAATCGTCACATCCCGCGCACTGCGCTCCACCTCAATCCCGGCCCGCGCGTACTCGTACAGCGCTTTGCCATCCTTCTTCAAGGCACTGTGCATGGGCGGCACCTGCCGTATTGGCCCGGTCAACCCCGCCACCGCATGCGCCAACTGTTCCTGCGTGACCTGCACGGGCCGGGTGGCAATCACATCACCCTCTGCGTCGCCCGTGCTCGTCTTGAGTCCCAATCGTGCGACCGCCTCATAGGACTTGTCGGCATCCAGGTGCATCTGGCTGAATTTTGTGGCTGCCCCAAAACACAAGGGCAACACGCCCGTAGCCAAAGGATCCAGCGTGCCAGTGTGGCCCGCTTTCTCAGCTCTGAACAGCCACTTAACCTTTTGCAAAGCCTGATTGCTAGAGAAACCAATCGGCTTATCCAACAATAGCACCCCATGCACAGGGCGCCTGGCAACCCGTGAAGGCCGCGCGCCCCCACGCCCCACCACTACTACGGGTGAGTTGCCGCCCCCCAAGGGAGCCTTCGCACCTTGGGACGGCCCGGCGGTGCTCATGGCTATTCGGTAGGCTCGTTTTTGGAGCGAGAAGCCACTGCCTGCGCAATCAACGCGTTCATATCAGCGGCTTTCTCAGTCGTACGGTCAAACTGGAAGTGCAAGGTTGGCACCGTATGAATGTGCAAGCGCTTGAACAAACCGGAGCGTAGAAAACCTGCCGCCTGGTTCAAACCCGCTTCACAGGCCACCGGGTCGCCCACCAGCAGGCTAAAGAAGACTTTGGCGTGTGCGTAATCGGGTGTCACTTCAACTCCCTGGATCGTCACCATCCCCACGCGCGGGTCTTTCAACTCGCGTGCGATCAACTCGGTCAAATCCCGCTGGATCTGATCGGCCACGCGAAAACCTCGGTTGGGTGTGGAGGATTTCCTACGTACCATCGCTTAGTGCCTGTCTCAATGTCAATTACAACGTACGCGCGATTTCGCGAATCTCGAAGAACTCCAACTGATCGCCCACGGAGATGTCGTTGTAGTTCTTGAGCTTGATACCGCACTCGAAGCCTTCCTTGACTTCGCGCACGTCGTCTTTGACGCGCTTGAGCGAGTCCAGCTCGCCGGTGTAAACCACCACGTTGTCGCGCAGCAGACGGAAGCGTGCCGTGCGGTTGACCATACCCGAGGTAACCATACAGCCCGCCACGGTGCCGATTTTGGAGGCCACGAACACGGTGCGAATCTCGGCGGTACCGATGATTTCTTCCTTCTTGTCTGGCGTCAGCATGCCCGACATCGCCAGCTTCAAATCGTCCACGGCGTCGTAAATGATGTCGTAATAGCGAATGTCAACGCCGTTGTTCTCGGCCAGCTTGCGGGCACCCGCATCGGCACGTACATTGAAGCCGATGACCACGGCCTTGGCTGCAATCGCCAGGTTGATATCGGATTCACTGATAGCACCCACGGCGGCGTAGACCATCTGCACCTTGACTTCATCGTTAGAGAGCTTCTGCAGTGACTGCGCCAGCGCTTCTTGCGAACCCTGCACGTCGGCCTTGACGATGATGGGCACCATCTTGACTTCGCCGGCGTTGATGTCGGTAAACATGTTCTCCAGCTTGGCGGCTTGCTGCTTGGCTAGCTTGGTGTTGCGGAACTTGCCCGCACGGTAGGTAGCAATTTCACGGGCCCGTCGCTCATCCGCCATTACCATGAACTCATCACCAGCTTGGGGTACTTCGGTCAAACCTTGAATTTCGACAGGAATCGAAGGGCCTGCAGCCTTGATGGCCTTGCCGTTTTCATCCAGCATAGCGCGCACGCGGCCAAAGGTCTGGCCAGCCAGCACTACGTCACCAGTTTTGAGCGTACCGGATTGCACCAAAATGGTCGCAACCGGTCCGCGGCCTTTATCCAGGCGCGCTTCAATTACCAGGCCCTTGGCCATGGCGTCAACCGGCGCACGCAGCTCCAACACTTCGGCTTGTAACAGCACTTGCTCCAACAACTCATCTATACCCTGACCGGTTTTGGCCGATACGGTTACGAAGGGCGAACTTCCACCGAACTCTTCAGGAATTACCTCTTCCACCACCAGTTCGTTCTTCACGCGCTCGGGGTTGGAGTCTGGCTTGTCGATCTTGTTGATAGCCACCACTATAGGAACACCAGCCGCCTTAGCGTGCTTGATGGCTTCCTTGGTTTGAGGCATCACACCGTCGTCAGCTGCCACCACCAAAATCACAATGTCGGTCGCATTGGCACCACGAGCCCGCATGGCCGAGAAAGCCTCGTGACCCGGCGTATCCAAGAAGGACACCATACCGCGCGGCGTTTCCACGTGATAGGCACCAATATGCTGGGTAATGCCACCTGCCTCACCCGACGCAACCTTGGCGCGGCGGATGTAATCCAGCAGCGATGTCTTGCCATGATCTACGTGGCCCATGACGGTCACCACAGGTGCACGTGGCAAAAATTCAGCGTGTTGCTGTTGTACTTCGTCATCGGTAAACGCTTCGGCGTCGTCCAGTGCAGCGACCACCGCCTTGTGTCCCATTTCCTCTACGACGATCATCGCGGTATCCTGGTCCAAGGGCTGGTTGATCGTGACCATCTGGCCCAATTTCATCAAATGCTTGATGACTTCGGACGCCTTAACCGCCATCTTGTGGGCTAATTCGGCCACAGTAATGGTTTCTGGCACATGGACTTCCAACACGCGCGCTTCCACGGGTGCAGCCATAGTCTGCTGATCATGACCGCGGTCATTGCTGCCGCGGCGACCACGGGGCCCACTGCGCCAGTTAGTTGAGCGACCCGCACCTGCGCCGGTATCGCCACGCGTCTTGAGTTCTTTCTTCTTGGCGGGGTCTCCCGCCCAGCTGCTAGACAGCTTGGCAGACTTGACCTCTTTACCTGCGCCCGCAGCGCCAGTGGTAGCACCCATAGCAGGCTTGGCAGTTGTCGAACCTGCCGCTGGCTTATGTAACGTGCCCTTGATGGCTTTCGGATCCGCGGCTGGGGCTTTGACGGGCTCAGGCTTGTGGGCCACCAAGACTTTCTTGGGGGTTGCCATCATGGAGCGAATCGCCGCAGCCTCCGCTTCTGCTTTGCGGCGGCGGTCACCCAGATCGGCGGCGCGTGCTACTTCTTCAGCTGCTTTGGCTTTAGAGGTTTCAATTGCTTTTTGGCGGTCAGCTTCGACCTGACGCGCTGCATCCGCTTCGGCGGCTTTTGCGGCCACCGCTTTAGCGTCGTCCACAATTGCGGCGGACGCTGGTGCCTCCGCTGCCCTTTGTTTGGCAATAACTTCAGCGGCAGCGGCTTTTTCAGAAGCTTCGCGCTCTTTGGCTTCCTGGTCTTCGCGTTCTTTGCGGCGCTGGGCCAGTTCTTCTTCCTGTCGGCGAATGAACTCCGCCTGATGGCGCGCTTCTTCTTCGCGTCGGGCCAGTTCTGCGTTGTCGATCAGTGACGCAGACGACTCTGCGCTCGAACCATCGGGCTCGCCTTGTTCGGTCACCACATCTGTACCGTCGTCGCGCCGCACGAAAGTACGCTTTTTACGCACTTCTACCTGAATCGTACGTGCCTTGCCCGTTGCGTCCGCCTGTTTAATTTCCGTGGTCTGCTTCTTGACCAAGGTGATTTTCTTGCGCTCCAGGCTGGCAGTGCCGTGACTATTTTGCAAATAGCCCAGCAAGCTGTGCTTGTCGCTATCCGTCAGGACATCGGAGGCAGAGGCTTTAGGCACCCCTGCAGATCTCAACTGCTCGAGCAGTGTATCGGTAGATTTTTTGAGTTCGTTGGCAAACTCGGCGACAGTCGTACTGGACATTTGTTGTGTAACCTTTGGCGTCGGTAAAGCAGCCCTGCGGGCTGATTTCACCTTTACTTAAACTTGTTGTGTCATAACCATTACTCGTGAGAAGCAGCTTCATTGGTAAACCAATGTTCGCGTGCCTTCATGATCAGGGTCTTGGCGTCGTCGGCAGACTGACCAGTGATATCGGTGAGTTCGTCGACCGCTAGGTCGGCTAATTCATCGCGGGTATGCACACCGCCATCAGCCAACTTGCCAATTAACTCAGTGGTCAAACCTTCGAGGTCGCGCAGGTCCTGGGAGACTTCTTCCACGCTCTCCTCATGGGCGATTTCCATCGTCAACAAAGCATCCTTGGCGCGATTGCGCAGCTCGTTGACGGTGTCTTCGTCAAAGCTCTCGATTTCCAGCATTTCTTGCAATGGCACGTAGGCCACCTCTTCCAGGCTGGTGAAGCCTTCGGCAATCAAAATATCAGCGATTTCCTCGTCCACATCGAGCTTTTCCATGAACAGTTTGCGGCCGGAATCGGTTTCTACGGCCAGCTTTTGTGCAGACTCTGCGGCGTCCATGATGTTGATTTTCCAGCCGGTCAGCTCTGCCGCCAAACGGACATTTTGTCCACCGCGGCCAATCGCAATTGCAAGATTTTCATCGTCAACCACAACATCCATCGCGTGGCGCTCCTCGTCCACCACGATAGACGACACATTAGCCGGCGCTAAAGCGCCAATGACGAACTGGGCAGGATCTTCACTCCACAGCACGATATCGACACGCTCGCCAGCCAACTCATTGGTCACACCGTTCACACGGGTGCCGCGCACACCAACGCAAGTACCGATGGGGTCCACGCGCTTGTCATGCGACAACACAGCAATCTTGGCGCGCGAACCAGGGTCACGGGCGCAGGATTTGATTTCCAGCAGGCCCTGCTCGATTTCTGGCACTTCCTGGCGGAAGAGTTCAATCATGAATTCAGGCGCGGAACGCGACAACACAATAGGTGCACCACGCAGGGTTAGATCCACTTCCATGATCATCGCGCGAACACGATCACCAGTACGCAGGTTTTCTTTAGGGATCATCTCGCTGCGGCGCAGGCGTCCTTCGACGCGTCCAGATTCAACAATGATGTCGCCCTTGTCCATGCGCTTGACGGTGCCCACAAAAATGTTGTCACCGCGGGACATAAATTCGTTGAGCAGCATTTCGCGCTCAGCGTCACGGATCTTTTGCAAGATCACCTGCTTGGCAGCCATCGCGCCAATACGGCCAATCGGCACGGATTCGACCGACTCTTCGATGTACTCGTCGACTTCGATGTCAGCGATCTGCTCTTTGGCTTCAAACAACAGAATTTCCTGGTCGGGCAGTTGCAGGCCAGCTTCATCGGGGACCACGTGCCAGCGGCGGAAGGTTTCGTAGTTACCGCTGTCGCGGTCCAGAGCCACGCGGATATCCACTTCGCCGGGGTACAGCTTCTTGGTCGCTTGTGCCAGGGCTGCCTCTACAGCGCCCAGAACCACGTCGCGTTCGACGTTTTTCTCACGGGAAATTGCCTCTACCAGCATCAAAAGTTCGCGATTCATGCCATGACTCTCCTGAACACTCTATTCAATGAAACCTAAAACCAAAACCAAAACCTAAATTCAAAACCAGCCTACTCAACGTTCGCTTCCGGGTCGGCAGCACCGCCGCGCCCCTTGAAGCTCACGATAGGCGCCAAGCGCGCTTCACGCAGTTCGTCAAATACAAATCCCAAGGCTTGCAGGGGCGGCATTTCTCGCTTCTTACTGACGCGCGCACCGGGCTTTACCACAGGCGCATCACTCCAGACTATTTGCCAGCCCTCAACGCCGTCCGCACCAACCACCTTTTCCAATGTCCCCCGAAATTTCTTTCGGTTGGCATGCACCTGGCCGGCTGCAGCCAAGCCCATGGGCACTTTCAACGTGACATCGACCATCTGGCCAACAAAACGCTCAAAATCTTTCACGTTGCGCAGTGGGCGATCAATGCCGGGCGAGGAAACCTCCAGGCGGCGATATTCCACGCCATCCACTTCCAGCGCAAACTGCAATTGGCGGGTAACTTTTTCACAATCTTCCACGGTGATAAATTGCTCTAACGCCGGGGCGCCGAGTTGCGGCATTTCCCAAGGCAGGTCAATCGTGATGCGCAGCAGCCCACCGGCGGAACGGTCAATCTCCACCAGGTCGTACCCCAAACCACTCACGGTTTGCTCCACTATTTGCTGCAACGCCACTCTAAATCAGCCCACTCAAAAACAATCGCCCAAAAAAAACGGGCGGTAAATACCCGCCCGTTTGGTCGTGAGCCTAGATTGTATCGCAAAACTATGCTAAGCGCCTTGATTCTTAAGGAAATATTGCCCCAGGAATGCTAAAAAGTAGCGCCCGGTAGGGCCCATGCGACAATTCCACCACTTCTAATCATCGAGTCGAGGACGAAATGGGTTTTCTTACAGGTAAGCGTTTATTGATTACCGGCGTATTGAGCAATCGCTCTATTGCCTATGGCATTGCAAAGGCTTGCAAAGCACAGGGCGCAGAGTTGGCTTTTAGTTATGTGGGAGAGCGATTCAAAGACCGCATCACCGAGTTTGCTGCGGATTTTGATTCCAAGCTGGTGTTCGATTGTGATGTAGGCGATGATCAGCAAATTGCGCAGCTTTTCACCGATTTGTCAGCCCATTGGCCTCATTTTGACGGCTTTGTGCACAGTATTGGCTTTGCCCCACGTGAGGCTATTGCCGGCAACTTTTTGGACGGTCTAAGTCGTGAAGGCTTCCGCATCGCCCACGATATCAGCGCCTACAGTTTCCCGGCCATGGCCAAAGCAGCCCTGCCGTACCTTAAGGACAAGTCCGCGCTGCTCACACTCACTTACCTTGGGGCAGATCGCATCATCCCCAACTACAACACCATGGGTCTAGCCAAGGCGGCGCTAGAGTCTTCTGTGCGTTATTTGGCTGAGGCCGTGGGACGAACTGCCGACGGGCGTGCCATCCGCGTCAATGGCATCAGCGCCGGGCCGATCAAGACTTTGGCTGCCAGTGGCATCAAAGACTTCAGCAAATTACTGCGCATGGTTGCCGATGCTTCGCCGATCCGCCGCAATGTCACCATCGACGACGTTGGCAATGTAGCCGCTTTTTTATTAAGTGATTTGGCCGGCGGCGTGACCGCGGAGATTACCTTTGTCGATGGAGGCTACAGCCGAACCGTGGGTGTAACCATGGAGCCTACGCCAACCTAGTTGGGCATCAAAACGACCTGAAGCCCAGGTGAAACATACGCGGCCAGCTACTATTTTCATAGCAACTCGCAGCGGATTTTTTTAGTGCAGGGTTATTTCACGCAGTCAGCGAAGTAGTGCTTCTTGCCACTCGCGTCTATTTCTTCTACCAAGCCGTGGATGTCTGTCTCAAAACCTGGGCACTGGGTGTTGAATTCGCGTGCGAACTTCAGATAGTCCACGATTTTCTTGTTGAATACTTCTCCGGGAATTAACAACGGAATACCCGGCGGGTAAGGCGTCACCAGCCCCACAGTAATACGGCCCTCGAGCTTGTCTATCTCAACACGCTCGGTCTTCCGCAAAGCAATATGGGCATAGGCGTCGCTGGGCTTCATGGCTGGAGTCAAGTCGCTCAGATACATCTCGGTCGTCAACCTGGCAATGTCGTACTTGGCGTAAAGCGCATGCAAATGCTGGCACAGATCGGCCAAACCCATCTTTTCGTACTTGGGGAACTGCTTGCAAAATTCCGGCAGGATGCGCCACATTGGCTGGTTCTTGTCGTAGTCGTCCTTGAACTGCTGCAGCGCAGTCAGCATGCTGTTCCAGCGGCCCTTGGTGATGCCAATGGTGAACATGATAAAGAAACTGTACAGACCGGTTTTTTCCACCACCACGCCGTGCTCCGCCAAAAACTTGGTCACGATACTAGCCGGGATGCCGGTCTTTGCAAACTTGCCATGCAGATCCATACCCGGCGTGACGATGGTGGCCTTGATCGGATCCAGCATGTTGAAGCCGGCAGCCATCTTGCCGAAGCCGTGCCAGTTAGCCTTGGCATTTTTTGACTCGCCTTTGATGATCCAATCGGTGGCACGGCCAATACCTTCGTCCACCAACTTGTCGGGCCCCCAGACCTTGAACCACCAGTCGGCGCCATACTCTTCGTCCACTTTTCGCATGGCGCGGCGGAAGTCGAGTGCTTCGGCAATGCTCTCTTCCACCAGCGCGGTGCCGCCAGGGGGCTCCATCATGGCGGCAGCCACGTCGCAGCTCGCAATGATGCTGTACTGCGGTGATGTAGACGTGTGCATCAGATAGGCTTCGTTGAAAAGTGGCCTGTCCAGCTTTACTGTTTGCGATTCTTGCACCAAAACGTGGCTGGCCTGGCTGATACCAGCCAGCAGCTTATGAATGGATTGCGTGGCATAAACCATGGCGTGCTTGGGGCGTACGCGTTTTTTCCCCATGGAGTGGTAGCTGCCATAAAACGGGTGGAAAGCGGCGTGCGGCAGCCAGGCTTCGTCAAAGTGCAGGTTCTCCACGTAGCCGTCCAACATGCCCTTGATGGTCTCGGTGTTGTAGAGCACACCGTCGTAAGTAGACTGCGTGATGGTCATCACGCGAGGTTTCACTTTTTTGGCATCCACGCCTTTGAGCAGCGGGTTCGCCTTGATCTTCGCCTGGATGGCGGTCGGCTCAAATTCCTCCTGTGGAATCGGACCGATGATACCGAAGTGGTTGCGCGTAGGTTTCAGGAAAACAGGTATGGACCCCGTCATGATGATGGCGTGCAAAATCGACTTGTGGCAATTGCGGTCCACCACCACGACGTCGCCGGGAGCCACAGTGTGGTGCCAAACCATCTTGTTGGAAGTGCTGGTGCCGTTCGTGACGAAGAAGCAATGGTCAGCATTAAAAATACGCGCTGCATTGCGCTCGCTGGCACCGATAGCTCCGTCGTGGTCTAACAACTGACCAAGCTCTTCCACCGCGTTGCACACGTCGGCTCGCAGCATATTTTCACCAAAAAACTGGTGAAACATTTGTCCTACCGGACTTTTCAGAAAAGCGACGCCACCGGAGTGGCCAGGGCAATGCCAAGAGTAAGAACCATCTTCTGCGTAATCCAGAAGCGCTTTGAAGAATGGCGGCTGAACGCCTTCGAGGTAACTCTTAGCTTCGCGAATGATGTGACGCGCCACAAACTCGGGGGTGTCTTCAAACATATGGATGAAGCCATGCAGCTCGCGCAGAATATCGTTTGGGATGTGGCGGCTAGTTTTGGTTTCGCCGTACACATAGATCGGTACATCCAAGTTTTTGCGTCGCACTTCTTCAATGAAATGGCGTAGATTCAACACCGCAGGATCGAGGTCTGGGCCGGGCGTAAACTCTTCATCGTCGATGGACAAAATAAACGCACTGGCGCGCGACTGCTGCTGGGCAAACTGCGAAAGGTCGCCGTAGCTGGTAACGCCCAAAACCTCAAAGCCCTCAGACTCAATAGCCTGGGCTAACGCACGGATACCTAAACCGGAAGTGTTCTCCGAGCGAAAGTCTTCATCAATGATGATGATGGGAAAGCGAAACTTCATCGAGTAACTCCAACGACAGACCAAAAACAAGAAATCAGGCGCGAAGTGTAAGGACTTATTGCGACAACACCTTGGTAACTGTTCCCATTTGCACCACAATGTGGCGTCATTTACACAAAGAAAGACACCGATATGGCACAACCCACACTTTGGTGGTTGCTGGCCGGCGTAGCGGTCGCGGTAGAGCTGTTAACAGGTACCTTTTATCTGCTGATGATTAGCATAGGATTCGTCGCTGCGGCGCTGGCAGCACACATGCGCGCCGAACCCGTGCTGCAGATCTTGGCAGCGGCACTGGGGGGCGGTGGCGCCGTCGTGGCGTGGCACCTCAAGCGCGACTCCAGCCGTAACGAGTTGCCCGCACAAGCTAATGCCAATGTCAACATGGACATTGGCGAGACGGTACACGTTGGCGCTTGGAATCCAGATGGAACCGCCAATGTTCAGTACCGCGGGGCGAACTGGACGGTCGTCCACCGCCCCGGTTTGTCCCCATCAGCGGGCGCGCATAGGGTCGCAGAAGTGGTAGGCAATCGCCTACTGGTGGACAAATCTTAAAGCACGGGGAATCCCATGGAAATCGCAATCATTACTCTGGTCATCGCGCTCATTTTTATTACCCGCTCTATCAAAGTGGTGCCCCAGCAGCATGCCTGGGTGGTAGAGCGCCTGGGCAAGTACCACGGTACGCTGACACCGGGCCTGAATATCTTGGTGCCATTTGTGGACAGGGTGGCTTACAAGCACGTGCTAAAGGAGATCCCGCTGGATATCGCCAGCCAGGTTTGTATTACCCGTGACAACACCCAATTGCAGGTGGATGGCATTCTGTACTTCCAGGTGACGGATGCAATGCGCGCCAGTTACGGCTCCAGCAACTACATCGTTGCAATCTCTCAGCTGGCGCAGACCTCGCTGCGGTCCGTTATTGGCAAGCTGGAGCTAGACAAAACATTTGAAGAGCGCGACATCATCAACGCGCAGGTGGTGGCAGCGATTGACGAAGCAGCGTTGAATTGGGGAGTTAAGGTACTGAGGTACGAGATCAAGGATCTGACGCCGCCCAAGGAAATCCTGCACGCTATGCAGGCGCAGATTACCGCGGAACGTGAGAAGCGCGCGCTGATTGCAGCTTCTGAAGGCCGCCGCCAGGAGCAAATCAATATAGCGACCGGCGAGCGTGAGGCGTTCATTGCGCGTTCAGAAGGTGAAAAGCAGGCAGCCATTAACAACGCCCAAGGACAGGCTGCTTCTATTACCGCCGTTGCCGAGGCAACTGCCCAAGCGATCGAGCGCATCGCATCCGCCATAAAACAACCAGGTGGTGAACAGGCGGTTCAGCTAAAAGTTGCAGAGAAAGCGGTTGAGGCATACAGCAAAGTTGCCGCCGACGCGAACACAACATTGATCGTGCCTGGCAATATGTCGGAAGTCTCTGCCTTAATCACATCAGCCATGAAAATGGTGATGCTGAAAGGCTAGCACCAAAATATCCATAAAAAAACGCGCCTGAGAGCGCGTTTTTCATTTATTGCTGGCGGATCAGGCGGGATTCGAACCCGCGGAGGGTTTTACCCCTCGCACGCTTTCCAGGCGTGTGACTTAAACCGCTCATCCACCGATCCAGCGTCTTTTATTCTAACCCGTTATCGTACCCGTTTGCTCAGTCACTTAACTTTCGATTAAAAAAGGGCACCCCAAAGAGTGCCCTTAACCGCTTCGAGGCCGCGTATACAGCATCAAGCTTGCGCGACTCAGATCAGCGAATTACCGCCAGAGTTTCTAACTTGCCTGCACGAACCGTCTTTAGAGTCAAAGCACCGTTCTTGATATCGCCCTTTTCGTCGAAAGTGATGGGACCAGTAACGCCCTTGTAGTCTGTCGTAGCAGCCAACACCGGCAAATACTTCGCTGGATCAGACGATTTAGCCTTGACCATTGCAGCTACCATGATCTTGACTGAGTCATACACGTAAGGCGCGTAGACTTGGACGTCTGCATTGAACTTAGTCTTGAACTTGGCCTTGAACTCGTCCATGCCAGCCTTAGCTTCGCCTTCAACACCGCCAGCCTCAGCGCAATAAACTTGGTCGTCAGCGATTGCATCGCCGCCCAACTTCACCAGCTCTGTAGAGCAAATGCCGTCACCGCCCATGAATTTAGCCTTGATACCCAAGGATTTCATTTGCTTGAGCATAGGGCCAGCCACAGCGTCCATGCCACCGAAGAACACAACATCCGGCTTCTTGCCTTTGATGGTGGTCAGGATGGAGTTGAAGTCAGTGGCCTTGTCCGTAGTGAACTCTTTAGCCACCACTTTGCCACCAGCGGCTTCTACGGCCTTGGTGAACTCTTCAGCAACGACCTGGCCGTAAGCAGTGCGGTCGTCGATGACAGCAATAGACTTGCCTTTCAGCGTACCCACGGCGTACTTACCCAATGTGCCGCCCAGTTGAGCGTCATCAGCCACAAGGCGGAAAGCTGTTTTGAAGCCTTGGCGTGTGTAGGTTGGATTGGTGGCAGATGGTGAGATTTGGGGAATGCCAGCGTCACTGTAAATTTTGGATGCAGGGATGGTGGTACCGGAGTTCAGGTGTCCGATTACGCCAGCCACTTTGGAATCAGCCAATTTTTGGGCTACCGCAGTGCCCTGCTTTGGATCGGCGGCATCGTCTTCGGCCAGCAATTCCAGAGTAACTTTCTTGCCGTCGATCATCACACCAGCAGCATTTAGTTCTTCGATGGCCATACGGGCACCGTTTTCGTTGTCTTTACCCAGGTGCGCGATGGCGCCGCTGGTCGGTCCGACGTGACCAATTTTCACCACTGTAGCCACTGGTGCGGCTGCAGCTGGAGCGGCTGCAGGCGCAGCCTCTTCTTTTTTACCGCACGCCACCAGCAATGTTGCTGCGGCCAAAACGGTCAAAGTGCTCTTAACTTTGAATTGCATAAATACTCCAAAAATAAAAAAACAAAGAAAACATTGTGAATCAATTTCTCCACACTCAGCACGATACCCCAGTTTTGGTGTCTGCAGCGCTGTGTAGCAACGCGTCTGCTGCTTTTTTTTGCGCTTTTTACGACAGATCTTTAACGCTCTTAATTGTCATGAGTAGCCTGGCACGCATTCATTGCACGACGCACCATAGACTCCACCTCACCCCTCAGGTTTGCTTCCAAATGGTGCAATTTTTCGTCAATTGTGTTTAACAGAGCTTCGTGTATCCGGGCACTAATCTGCGGCATTAATTTTTCAACCATTTGCTGTACGCGATATTCTTGGTCACCGGCCAGTTCACGCACCTCGGAATCGGAAAATGATTGGCCCACTGTCGCAAATTCAGCCTGCGTAACGACTTGCGTCAATGTCGGCAAAAACCGAGGGCGGTTCTTTGGTGGAAGCATTCAGAGTTGCTCTTTTAATGCGAGGTCGTACTTTTGAATGGGCATGCCCCAAACCGCATAGGTCTTCCAGCGTTGACGCGCTTCCTGGCGGTCGCTTTCGTCAAGGCTTACCAGCTCAATCACGCGACCATACTTTTGCACTTCAGGCGGAACGGATTGGCACAGTTGCAGGAGAACTTGGTGGGTAGTATCACCATGCTTTTGTATATGCGTAATAAACACGACAGGCGAGTGGCGTAACAACGAATCGCTCGCGGAATCCGCGCAGTGGGGCACAAAGTCGATAGCGCTTAATCCCCAAAGCGCTGCATCTAAACGGGCACCCAGCGTGGCATCTGCAAGCACCGCCACTTTCGCCCCGCTGCCTACCGCTTTACGCAGCAATCGGCAGGCGTAAGCTATTTTGTCGGACGCTCCAAAATGGAACGCGACATCTGTCACTTGGTAGCAGCCTGTGCCATCAAATACTCCACCAGCAAACCTACCGGCCGCCCGGTAGCGCCCTTGGCGGCCCCGCTCTTCCACGCTGTACCCGCAATATCCAAATGGGCCCAGGGAAACTTTTGCGCAAAACGCTGCAAGAACTTTGCAGCAGTCACCGCCCCACCAGCACGTCCGCCTATATTGGCCACATCTGCAAAGCTGGTTTTCAATCCGTCCGCGTAATCGTCGTCCAACGGCATTCTCCAGCACAAGTCTTGCGCGTGATCACCTGCAGTGGCCAAGGCCTGACCCAAGGCCTCGTCCGCAGCAAACAAGCCACTTCGCACGCCGCCCAGGGCCACCACGCAGGCGCCGGTCAGGGTAGCGATATCCACCACGGCTATAGGCTTGAAACGTTCGGCATACGTCAATGCGTCGCACAAAACAAGGCGCCCTTCCGCATCGGTATTCAAAATTTCAATAGTTTGCCCACTCATGCTGGTGACCACATCACCCGGTTTGACGGCTTTGCCGTTGATCATGTTCTCGCAGGAAGCAATCAGGCCCACTACATTGATAGCAGGCTTCAGCAACGCTAAAGTCCGGAAAACGCCCAGCACGCTAGCCGCGCCCGACATGTCGAACTTCATTTCGTCCATCTCACCCGCGGGTTTGATGGAAATACCGCCGCTGTCAAACGTAATGCCCTTACCGATCAATACGGTAGGCGCTTTGGACTTGGCGGCACCGTCATAGCGCAACACAATAAAACGAAGCGGCTCGTCCGAGCCTTGCGCAACGGCCATGAACGAACCCATTCCGAGCTTGGCTACTTCTTTAGGGCCAAGCACCTCACAGGAAAATTTGGAAGCTTTGGCCAGCTCTTGCGCGGCCTGACCCAAGTGGGTGGGTGTAGCGTGGTTGGCGGGGCGATTCGCCCACTCTTTAGCCACTTCGCAACCCGCCACAATCGCTATCGCACGGTCAAACGTAGCCTGCACTTCAGTCGCATTGGTAGTGGTAATGCTCACTTTGGTCAAGGTGCGCGGCTCCGGTTTGGACTTGGTCAGTGTGTAGGCATAGGTAGCATCGGCCACCGCTTGGACAGTAGCCCGGACAGCATCTTCACGAGCTGGGGCGGCGAACGCGACCACCAGCTTCTTCAGGGAAGACGTTTTGGCACCGCCAATCGCAGCAGTCACAGCGGTGCGAACTTCCTTGGCGCTGCCCTCCCCAATTCCCGCCAAAACGACCCGCGTTGCGTTGCTTTGAATAGGGCGATACAAATGCAGCAACTTACCGGCTTTAGCCTCCAAATCGGCCGATTTGAGCGTTTGCGCGACCAACGACGACAAATCATCTTTAGCGGGCTTGAAACCATGAGGTACCAGGACCACCAAAACGTCACATTTTTCGCTGGCTACGCCGACCAGTCCGAAGGGTTTGAGTTCAAAGTTCATAATTCGATCTTCCTTAGCGCAAGTATTAGGTGTTTGATCTGTCGATGTTATTCCATTCCTCCATCCGCCAAGAGCTAACCCGAACATTTGGTGCCACCCTGGTAGTCCTTGTGACGGTGGTCATGACCATGACGCTTATTCGCACCTTGGGCGAGGCATCGCGCGGTACTTTCAATCCTTCGGATGTGATGATCATCATGGGTTACGTAGTCCTGTCAGATATGCCAACCATCTTGTCCATGTGCTTGTTCATTGCGGTGTTGACAGTGCTAAACCGCATGTTTCGCGACAGTGAAATGGTGATTTGGTTTGGTAGCGGGCGCGGTTTAACCGCTTTGCTCAAGCCGCTTTTTCGCTTTGCCTGGCCTATTTTGGTCGTCATCTTCACACTGGCATTCTTCATATTGCCGTGGTCTTTTGGCAGGATTGAAGACTTGCGTGATAAATACGAAAAGCGTGGCGATGTGGCCCGGATTCAACCGGGGCAGTTCCAGGAGTCCGCCAACGGGGACCGTGTATTTTTTATTGAAAAAGACGCGTCTGATCTTCAGGCAGGTAGCAATGTATTCATTGCCACTAAAGAGCAGGGCAAAGAGACAATCACGTCTGCCCGCAGCGGGCACCTTGAAGTCATTGGTGCCGATCGATTCTTGGTGCTTGAAAACGGGCAACGCTTGGAGAAAACCAAGGGAAACGCCAATGTATCGGTCAGCGTTTTTAAGTCATATGGCGCCAAAGTGGGAACAGATGACGCATCTGCCCGCAGCTACATACCGACCGCAACCAAAACGACGCTGGAGCTTTTGCAGGTGCGAACACCCAAGCACTTAGCAGAACTGGCCTGGCGTGCGGGTGTCACACTGGCGGCCTTTAATTTTATTATTCTAGGCCTGGCTTTAGCGGGCGTGAATCCACGGATCGGGCGGGCAGCCAACATCGGTTTTGCATTCATGGCTTTCATTTTGTATTTCAATTTTTTGAGCTTGGGAAAAACCTGGATTGAGGGTGGGCAAATTCCTATGGGGGTGTTCGTTGTGGCCTTACATGGCAGTGCTTTTCTGCTGGCTACTGTGTTGCTACTGAAACGGAATAACGCCTGGACTTGGCGAAAGGCACACCAATGAAAACCATACGTCGTCTCTTTTATGGAGAAGTCGTCACCACCGTGATGTTGGTCACACTTGGATTTATCGGGCTCTTCTATTTTTTCGACTTTGTGGACGAGCTTCAGGCTGTGGGCCGCTACAAAGCTGCGGGTTACACCATCCCCTATGCACTGATGTTTGTAGCCCTAATGATTCCCAGCCACATTTATGAATTGCTGCCTATTACCGTGTTGATCGGGACAATATTTGTTATGGCGCGCCTCGCACAGAGTTCCGAGTTCACCATCCTGCGCACAAGCGGCCTTGGCCCGTGGCGCGCACTGCGTACCTTGTTTGCATTGGGTGTTGGATTTGTCGCATTGACGTTCGCCGTGGGTGATTACCTAGCGCCTATCGCAGACCGATCCGGACAATTGCTAAAGTCGCGTTACCAGGGCAATGTGACCGTTGGCAAAACCGGCGCTTGGCTCAAAGAAAAACAAGCACAAGGGCAATACGCGGTAAACGTCGGTGCCTTGGCGCCAGATGCCAGCATGCGGGATGTGCGTATTTTTGAATTTGACAACCAAGGCGCCCTGGTTTCCATGACGCAAAGTAAAACTGCGCGCTTTTCGGACGATGCATCTTGGTTGTTGGAGCAGGTGGACCGTACCGAGTTCTCAGGCAACAACGCCGAGGCTTCTCACGTTGAACGCACCATCCTCGACAAGTTTCGTTGGTCTACTGAGGTCAATGCAGAAATGGTGGCTACTGCCATCTTGCGGCCGGAACGGATGGGCACGGTGGATTTGTTTCAGTACATCCAGCATTTGAACTTCAATGGCCAGTCCTCCCAGAAATATGAGATCCAGTTCTGGAAGAAAGTTTTTTATCCGTTGAGCTGCTTAGTGATGGTGGTTCTGGCGCTGCCTTTCGCCTATTTGCATTTCAGGTCAGGCGGTATCGCCACTTATGTATTTGGTGGCGTCATGGCCGGTATCAGTTTTGTATTACTCAACAACGTACTGGGTGATTTGGGAGCTCTTCAGGGCTGGCAACCTTGGTTTACGGCGGCGTTGCCGGGCCTGATTTACTCCATGGTGTCCTTGGCGGCATTTGCTTGGCTGGTGATCAGGCGATGACAAAAGCAATTATTTTGTTTGCCCACGGCTCCCGAGATCCACTGTGGCACAAACCCATGGAGGCCGTAGCGGCCCGAATTGCAGCACAGGCGCCTGACACCCCCGTGGCCTGCGCTTACCTGGAGTTATCAACACCTGATTTATCCACTGTCGTGGATCAGTTGGCAGGTTCGGGCATCACCGCTATTTCTATCGTGCCGATGTTTTTGGGTGTGGGCCGCCATGCCCGCGAAGATTTACCAATGTTGGTTAACGGGTTGCGGTTCCAGTATCCAAGCGTGACATTCACGCTGAATCCCGCTGTGGGAGAAAACGCAAAACTGGTGCAATTGTTGGCAGACATAGCGTTGGAAGGCCTATAAAACACCATTTGCGGCATAATGAATTTCATCTTTAGTTGAAATTCGATATGAACCTGCACCAATTCCGTTTTGTTCAGGAAGCCGCCCGCCGCAACCTCAACCTCACCGAAGCTGCCAAAGCGCTGCACACTTCGCAGCCCGGCGTCTCCAAAGCCATCATAGAGTTGGAAGAGGAGTTGGGCATCGATATTTTTGCCCGCCATGGCAAGCGCCTGAAGCGCATCACCGAGCCGGGCCAGCATGTACTCAAAAGCATTGAGCTCATCCTGCGTGAAGTGGGCAACCTCAAACGCATCGGTGAGCAGTACAGCGCGGAAGACAGCGGCACATTGTCCATCGCTACCACCCATACCCAAGCTCGTTATGTCCTGCCAGAGAAAGTGGCGGCATTGCGCACGGCCTACCCCAAGGTCAATGTTAGTCTGCATCAGGGCGCGCCAGCACAGGTTGCCCGCATGCTGATTGATGAAGTCGCTGAGATCGGCATCGCGACCGAATCACTGGCGGAGTATTCCGAGCTAGTTACGCTGCCCTGCTATGAATGGCAACACATGTTGGTTTTGCCTACCGACCACCCGCTGGCCCGCAAAGAGCGCATCACCTTGGAAGACGTGGCCGCCGAGCCATTGATTACCTACCACCCGTCCTTCACCGGTCGAACCAAAATCGACCAAGCCTTTGCTGCCCGCAAGTTGCAGCCGCGCATTGCTTTGGAAGCTATCGACTCAGACGTGATCAAGACCTACGTGCGCCTGGGCTTGGGCGTGGGTATCGCTGCTGAAATGGCGGTGCGGGATGTGGTGGAAGACACCGAGAAAAACGGCGGCCTCGGCGGCCTAGTGGTGCGCCCTGCAGGCTATTTGTTTGGACAAAACGTTGCCCGCGTGGCCTTTAAGCGCAGCGCCTACTTGCGCAATTTCGTCTATACCTTTGCCGAACTGCTGAGTGACCGGCTGGACCGCAAACTGATTGCCCGCGCCATGGACGGCCACGTGGAAGATTACGAATTTTGACGCCTTTACTCACCTCCCGCTTGCCCCATGTGGGCACCACCATTTTCAGTGTCATGTCGGCGCTTGCAGCCGAACACCAGGCCATTAACCTCGGCCAGGGATTCCCGGATTTCGATTGCGATCCCGCCTTGGTGGAGCAAGTTAACCAGGCGATGCAGAGCGGCTATAACCAGTATCCTCCAATGCCAGGATTGGCTGCGCTACGCGAGGCCGTTGCTATCAAAATAGAAGCACTGCACGCATATAAATACCGGGCCACAGACGAAATCACTATAACAGCCGGCGCTACACAGGGCATCACCACCGCCATTCTGGCCGTGGTGCACCCAGGAGACGAAGTCATCGTACTAGACCCCTGCTACGACAGCTACAGCCCCAGCATCGCCCTGGCCGGCGGCAGCGTAATGCGGGTGCCTTTGAAGCCGGGCAGCTTTAGACCCGACTTTGCCCGCATCGGCGCTGCCATCAATGCCAAAACCCGTGCACTAATTATCAACAGCCCCCACAATCCCAGCGCTACTGTTTGGTCCGATGCCGACATGCTGAAGCTGCAAGATATGCTGGCGCCAACCGACGTTCTGCTGATCAGCGACGAGGTATACGAGCACATGGTGTTCGATGGCGGCCAACACTGTAGCGTGGCGCGCTATCCGGACTTGGCCGATAGGGCTTTCGTGGTGTCCAGCTTCGGCAAGACCTACCACGTGACGGGCTGGAAAGTGGGCTATGTAGCCGCGCCGGCCGCCTTGATGGCCGAGTTCCGCAAGGTGCACCAGTTCAATGTGTTCACCGTCAACACGCCGGTGCAACACGGCTTGGCGGGCTACATGACCAATCCGGCACCCTACCTGGATTTACCGGCCTTCTACCAGCGCAAACGCGATTTGTTTCGCGAGGGTCTTGCGGCTACCCGCTTCAAACTTCTGCCAAGCGAGGGGAGCTACTTCCAATGCGTGGACATTTCCGAGGTGTCTGGTAAGTCAGAGGACGACTTTTGCCGCTGGCTCACGGCCGAGGTCGGTGTAGCAGCCATACCGTTATCAGCCTTCTATGGTGATGGGTTCGACCAGAAAGTGGTTCGTTTCTGCTTTGCAAAGCGAGATGACACCCTAAACCAAGCCCTGACGCGCTTGGCCCGGTTGTGATCAGCCAGTAACACTCAGCCCACCCGCATTTGGGGCCTCGGCTCCTGCAATCTGTCTCTTGGCGCTGGCGCGTTGGGCCCCATCCCCCTAATCTTTGGCCTGAGCAACAGACTAACCCGAGCGCTGTCCCCAAGAAAAAGGTAAACCCTTATGTTCAAAGCAGTTGGAAATGTGATTCACAAAACTCCTTGGTGGATCGTCGTATCAGGCGGCCTGATCACCTTGCTAGTGTTGGTACTGTTCACGGTACCGATCCAGGTGATTCGCCTGCATGAAAGCGGCAACACGCCTGAGGAGCGCCGTGCTATCGAGCGCGAAATCAACCTTGCCTTTGGCGACCGAGCCTTGAATTTTGCTGCAGACGTGGTCCAGGCGATGCGCGCCCGCACTGAGGACAATGCCCGTCAGCAGGAGCTAGAACACGCGCTTACCGAAATTGCCCGCGCCAAAAAAGAGTTGGCCAGTGCCCAGACCGACCTGAGCCGCAACGCCAAAGAAATGGCGGCTGAAACCACCGACCAAGCCCTGGAAGCCGCTCGCGATGCAGCCCAAGCAGCTTTGGATGCCGCCATCGGCGCCCGCGAAGCTGTGGAACAAGCCAAAGTCGATGCGATTGACCTTTTGCGTGAGCGCGGGCTGGACACGGCGGCTTCGGCCGGATCCTTTGCAGTCATGCTGCGCACCGCCCAAGACAACGAGAAAGCCGCACAAGAGGCTCTGGAATCTATAGAAAAAATGCGACTGCGCGTGCAGCAAGAAGGTCGGACAACACCCACTGCACCGTCCGCCCCCCCCGCAGTGCCAGCGACGCCAGCAGTTCCTGCTGTACCCGCCGTGGCTGCGCTGCCTGAGCCTGCCGTGCCCCCTGCACCACCGGCGCCACCAGGCCTACCCAAGGGCCAGTTTGGTGGCATCCACTTGCCCGCTGTTGTGGACATGACCGCCCTGCCCGATGGCTTCCGTGGTGAGATCCGCCGCAAGGTGGACGGCGACATGTGGCGCATTGGCGTGGGCTCCGCACTGATCCTTGCCTTCATCCCGCTGTTTGTGATGTTGCTGATTTCCAAGTACTTCTTGGGACGCTCACGCCGCGCCATTGCCGTGGCGGAAGAGAAAACCCAGCAAGCCGAGGTAAGCGACATGAGTCGCCAGATCACCGAAGCCCGCTTGCAAGCGTTGCAGGCTCAGGTGGAGCCGCACTTTTTGTACAACACGCTTGCCAACGTGCAAGCGCTGACCGAGATCGACCCGCCCGCCGCTAACCAAATGGTGGGGCATCTGATTCAGTACCTGCGCGCCTCATTGCCCAAGATGCGCGAGAACACCTCCACTGTGGGCCAAGAGCTGGAACTAGTACGCGCCTACCTGAACATTCTGCAAATGCGCATGGGTGGTCGGCTGGGGTTTTCCATTGCTGTGCCCGATGACCTGCTGGCCAAGTCCTTCCCGCCAATGATGCTGCCGTCTCTGGTGGAGAACGCGATCAAGCACGGCCTGGAGCCGGTGCGCGAAGGCGGCCAAATTGACGTGCGGGTTGAGCGCGTCGTGTCGCTCCTGGGCGACCGTATCACCATCGAAGTGAAAGACACCGGCAAGGGCCTGGTAGCCGACTCGACACAACCTGGCGGTGGCGTGGGCTTGTCAAACCTGCGCGAACGCTTGACCGCCATCTACGGCAACAACGCCCGCTTCACGATTGAGTCCAACACACCGCGCGGGGTCGTGGCCACTATCGACATTCCTACCGAGGCCCCTAGCCCACCTGGAACGGTCATGGCGCAAAGGGCGAAACCCCAAACCGCGGTAGCGCCGATTCCCTCCACCGGCTGGCGCAAGGCGGTGGATCTGACCAGCAAATCACACAGCGTGTGGGCGCGCATTGTGTCGCGCACTTTCATTGTGCTGATGGCGGCCTTGTGCGTGGTGTTTTTGCTCGCTTTATTGAGCCTCTACACTGGCTGGATGCCCGTGCAAGTGGGTGACTTCCAACTGGACGGAATGGAAGGCATGGCGCTGGGCTCCGTCGGCCTACTGGCCGCATTTGGCGCGCTGGCGTTAGCAATCTTGATCGTGGTGGCTGTCATTTACGGCCTGGGCTTTTTGTTTGCCGCCTTACTGGTGTTCATACCGGCCATGATTCTGATCTCGCTGTTCCCCGTGGTCTCGCCCTTCATTCTGATCGGACTGATCATTTACTGGGTTTCTAAAAAGCGAAAAAAAGACGCGGATGCCAGCAATAAAGTAGACCCGTATTGATGCGCATTGTTGCCCAAGAGCAGTTAGCTTTTGCACGACAATGCGCAGCTGTTTGCCACAAATCGACCAAGCCCATGCCCGTTACTGCAGTCATTGCCGAAGATGAACCCATTTTGCGTGCCCAACTCAAAGCCAAGCTGGGCAAGCTCTGGCCCGAGCTGGTGATCGTGGCCGATGTGGGCGATGGGGAAGCTGCACTTGAGGCCATTGACGAGCACCGCCCGTCACTGGCCTTTCTGGATATTCAGATGCCGGAAATGACCGGCGTGGAAGTGGCGCGCAGCCTGGCTGCCAACCGCGAGCTGTGTTGTCACGTCGTGTTTGTCACCGCCTTTGATCAATATGCAGTGGAAGCGTTTGAGACCGATGCGGTGGACTACGTGCTCAAACCGTATTCGGATGAACGCTTAAAAGCAGCCGTGGACCGCCTTAAGTCGCGCCTGGGTTCCGTGCCGCCCGCGCCGCCTCAAGACCTGGAAGCCCTTCTATCGCGGCTCACCGCCAAGCTGAACACAGGCACTGAGCCACTTAAATGGATCAAGGCCAGCGTGGGCCAAAACCTGCGCTTGATTCCGATCGACGAGGTCTTGTTTTTCCAAAGTGATGAAAAGTACACGCTGGTCGCCACGGCCGAGTTTGACGCGCTGATTCGTACGCCTATCAAAGAAATTCTAGAAGGTATTGATGCCAGTAAATTCTGGCAAATTCACCGTTCCACCATCGTCAACGCTTCTGCGGTGGACTCCGTGTCACGTGATTTCCGCGGCCAGGCCACCGTGAAGGTCAGGGGCCGCAAGGAACATCTGGTCGTGAGTCGCCCGTTCTCGCACCTATTCAAGCAGATGTAGGTCGCCACCGTTATCGCGGTGGAAACGCCATAGGCGAACCGCCATCGTTTCGTACCGGCGCCCGCATCGGAAAGCTCAGTGTGAAGGTAGAGCCGGCCCCCGGCAAAGCGGCGGCCGCAATCTTTCCACCCAAAACAGCCACCATGATGTTTTGCGATACCGATAAACCCAGACCAGACCCCCCCTGCCCCAGCCGGGTAGTAAAAAAAGGATCAAAAATCCGCGCCAAAATCCGCGCATCCATACCCGCACCGTTGTCAGTCACCACAATTTCTACCCACTGCGATTGCACTGTTGCAGAAACGCGCACAACCCCCTGATCGATGCCGCTGAAGGCGTGTGTGAGTGCGTTTTGTAGCAAGTTGACAAGGACTTGCCCTAAAGGGCCAGGGTAGCTGTCACATTGAATGCCTGCAGGTATGTCTACATCCAGCCTGACCTGTGCTTTCTTAAAACTGGGCTTGAGCGTATTGACGTTGTCTTCCAGCAAAGGGCGCAACTCAAAATCTCGCCGCTGCTCCGATGTCTGGTCTACGGCTACCCGTTTGAAGCTGGAAATTAATGTAGCGGCGCGCTCGCATGAGCGGGTAATCAACTCGTTCATGGCCACGTTATTTTCTAGAAATTCCAGTAAAACCGATTTACGTAAATCGCCCCGCTCAATGCTGTGTTTAAGTTCTGCCGATGCGTCTTGCAACGTGGACGCGGTGGTCAATGCGTTACCAATCGGGGTGTTGAGCTCGTGCGCTACCCCCGCGACCAGTGACCCCAATGAGGCTAGCTTTTCCTGCTGTACCAGCTGGGTTCTGATCTCACTCAAACGTTGGATCGCCTCATTAAGATCCCGGTTACGCAGGTCCGATTCCACCAAGGCACCGTTTTTGACCGACTCGAAAATCTGGGTCAAGAAGAACAGCAGCAGCAGATTGCCACTCACCGAGATGAATGAAAAGAATGCTGCATACTGGGTATCAAACATCACCGGAGCGCTCCACCCCGTATGCGAAGACCAAGCTACCCCGACCACGCACGCCAGAGCGAGACACAGCCAAACAAACGTGCCCCGGTTGAAACCCAACAACAAAGTTGCGGCAACCGGTACTAAGCCAAACCACGGTATGACCGGAGAAAAAAGCCCTCCAGAAAACCAGGTACTACCCAACACGGCCACGAAGCAGTTGGTTAACAAAAAACCATGGGCTGCAGCGCGGAAATGGGCCCATATTCGCAGGCACAACAAATTGAGTAATAACAAACCCGCATTTACTGCCATGATGTAAACGCCGGGCTCAAAGTCGATTGTCCAGCTCACCAAGCTGTAGAGCAATGAGAAGAAGGCGACGATCCAGTGGAACCTGACCAGCAAACCCAGCTTGTCGTTGTAATTGCCGCCAGCCGTGCCCCGGAGTCGGGTACCCAGCTTCTTAAAAAAACCGCTCATGGTTGCACGCCCCGTGGCGATCGGCGTAGATCGCGCCACACGTTGGCGGCCATCAATTGACAAAAATCCACCATCCTGAAAAGACGTAATAACCACGGTGTGTGTAGTTGCCATATCTGGCAAGGGGCAGCCTTATTGCGAGTAGCCTTGAGAATGCTATTCACTGCGCGACGGGCGGCTTCGTTAGCACCCTCCATTGTGGCCAAGTCGGTGTTGGTCTTCACGTAATCGCTAGCCAAAAACAGATTAGGAATACCGGTGTTGGCCCGCGGCCGGATTTTCCAGGTGTTGCACTGGTTGACCAGCAACGGTTCCAAATTGAACACCTTTTGTAGCTTGTCTTGCTCTCCCACCGTCAAGCCTGCCAGCATGGGGTCGGTCATGACAGCATCGATAGGGACGATGCTGCTGTCCAGGTACCAGGTCTCCAGCATCTCGTCTCGCAGTGTGTTTCTCCCCCGGCTATTGAGTTCGGCTTTGAGCTGTGCCCAGACCTCGTCCCTGATCTCATCTGCCGTGCAATCGCGTGCCGCTTTTTGGTTGAAGTCTCCCGGACTCTCCCAGTCTGAAATATCCACCGAAAGAACCGACTTCACTTTGCCATTGCCCCGGTCTGTTAGCTCGTAGTTGGACCAAAACTGCTTTTGTGAAATGCTGGTCAGCGCCCAGTTGCTATCGGCATAAATGGTGTGTCCCAGATGCATATGCAGTTCAGTGTTTAAAAAGAACTGAATACCGTTCATCCACTCCACGTTAGGTGCAAGTTTGATGATGTTGCCCAACGACTTGTCAAGCGCAAGCAGGTCTTTATTGACCAGAGCTGCCGCGCGTTCCACTGGCACGGCCAATACATAGTGGTCTGCACGGGCCAACTCGGGGTCGTTGGAGCCCGCACGCCGGTAAGTCACACCCGCCACCTTGCCCGCATCTACCTGCAGCGCGGTCACCGTCACCCCTCGGCGGTAAGTTACGCCCAGGTCCAACAAATGTTGAAGCCACGGCGTAAGCCAGGCCTCGTTGGTGGGGGCGTTCAGCACCCGGTCGGTTCTCTGTGCGCTGGTGTCCAGCATCAAATAGATGAGCTGCAAGAATATGGCGCCGCCCGTGCGGGTACTGGCCGTTTTTGCTTTGCAGGCTACCAGGCTGCGTGTCAGGCCACCGGCCAGCAGCTTTTGGTAAGCAGCGCTGCGGCTCGCGGCCCCCGTGAAATCCCACCAACTGATGGCGTCGTATTCCTGATCGAAGCGGGCCTGACAACTGGTCATCAAGCGCCAAACCTTGCCAGAAAAGTAAGCGATGTCATCGTCACTGAGCTCTTCGCTCATGTCCTTAAAACCTTGAAACAGCTGCTTGAGATCCTTCAAGGATCTGGGGAAATTCACCGGCACCAAAATCGGCTTGTGACCCGCCTGGGAAATCATCACGGTCTGGGTACTAATGAGGTTATCCATCACACTGACACCAGCGCCAATCGGAATACGCTTCATGGTGTCGGTGATGTGGGCATAAAAACCAGGAAAGAAGCGAAAGCCGTGTTCCCCCGGCAAGTAGCGGTCGGTGGCGATTCGGTTGGAGCCGGGAACATTGACACTGCGGGCTTTGCCGCCCACATACTCGGCGCTACGCTCCAGGATTTCAACCTGATAGCCTCGATCAATCAGTTCGTGCGCCGCACTCATGCCCGCTACGCCACCGCCGATGATGATTACTTTTGCCATGCCGATGGTTCCTGATGTCTTTGTGTGGCGTGTAGGGCGAAGGTCGCCGCTGTCGATCTGGCTCCCGCATCGCCCAGACCGCACTGGCGTTTATCATGCACTGCGTCGGCTGTTTTGCACAGTCATCCCAGGGCTATTCGGCATTTTTCCGACGCCTATCGGGCGCTAGCGGCCGTCTAGGCCGAATCGCCCCGGCATCCGCGGAGAGCTTGCAGAAGTCCTGCTTATTCGATATTTGAATAAGGAAATAGCCAAAAAATAGTTTTCAATCTAAGCAAGCCCCTCTACAGTCCTTCTTATGCATGATTTGGCGTTTGTATTTGCCGGTTTTTTGGTGGGCACCATCGTCGGACTGACCGGAGTCGGTGGCGGCTCCTTGATGACGCCGATCTTGATCTTCTTTTTCGACATCAAGCCCTACCTTGCCGTGGGCACCGACCTATTGTTTGCCGCCTTTACCAAGATGGGCGGCACCGTGAAGTTGGCGCGCAGTAAGAGCGTGGAGTGGCGGGTCGTGCTGAACCTGTCGGCTGGCAGCATTCCTGCCTCCTTAATCACGCTGTATGTCTTGCACAACTTGGGTGCTGCCAGCAGCACGGTGCAACACATCATGACCACGACGCTGGGTGGCGCGTTGCTACTCACCGCCGCGGCAACGCTTTACAAAGCACTGCGCGGCAAGACATCCCCCGCATTCGTGGCAGCAGGGCAGGAGGCCGCTGCCGCCCGGGCCCGCCACTGGGGCCTGCCGCTGCTGTTCGGCGCACTGATTGGCTCGTTGGTCACGCTCACCTCGGTTGGCGCGGGCGCCATTGGCGTTACCGTGTTGATGCTCTTGTACCCGCTGCTGCCCCTGCCGCGCATCGTGGCGGCGGACATTGCTTACGCCGTGCCACTCACGCTGGTGGCGGGCCTGGGTCATGCCTCGCTGGGCTCGGTAGACTGGTCGCTGCTAGTCAAATTGCTGGCGGGCTCGATCCCCGGCATCTGGGTTGGCTCGCATTTGATGTTTAAAACGCCCGAGCGTGTCATACGGGCCCTGCTTTCTGTACTTCTTGCCTATGCTGGCTTGAAACTCATAGCTCTGTGAAAACCCATAAAAATGTACCAATACACCGAATTTGACCGCCAATTCATTCGCGCCCGCGCAGCCCAGCACCGCGACCAGCTAGAGCGCAACCTGGCCGGCACCCTGAGCGACGACGAATTCCGCCCCCTGCGCCTGCAGAACGGCTGGTACATCCAGCGCTATGCGCCGATGTTGCGCGTGGCCGTGCCGTATGGCGA
>JANYEE010000047.1 GCA_025363275.1 Burkholderiales bacterium
CATCATCGCAGCCGATGTCATCGGCTCCGGCTCTGAGCAAGCCATGCTGCTACCCATGATTGAGCAGGCGAGTCCATACCGTACGAACGACACTTTGGTAACTGCAGATGCCGGTTACCACAGCGATGCCAACATCGCGCAACTGATGCAGCAAGCCATCCCCGCCATGGTGGCAGACAACCAGATGCGCTACCGCGATGAACGCTTTGCGGAACAAGACAAATACAAAGGCAAGCCCGACCCACTGTCTGAGAAGAGGGCCACCGGGCAGGAGAAGGAAGTTAAACGCTTCGGCCCCAAGGACTTCAGATTCAACAATGACAACACGGCTACCTGTCCTGCGGGCCAAGTCATGACCAGCCCTGGGACCATCAACACCACGGCACGCGGCTTGCACTACCAGACCTACACCGCCAAAGCGCTGGACTGCAACGCCTGCGCACTGAGCAAACAATGTCTCAAAGGCCCGATGAAACCCAATGATGGTCGGGGCCGCCAAGTCACCCGATTCGAGCCCAAGCCTAAAGACAACACCCATCCCAGTGAGCGCATGCGCCAGGCGATTGATTCACCGAAGGGCCGGCAGCTGTACAGCCAGCGCTTTGGCACCGTGGAGCCGGTGTTTGCCAACCTGCGGCACAACAAGCGGCTAACCCGGTTCAATCATCGGGGGCGCGAGAAGGTCAACACGCAGTGGAATCTGTACTGCATGGTGCACAACATTGAGAAGTTGGCGAAGACAGACATCGGGTAACAAAGAGTTCAATAGGCAAGCAATGAGGGCTTAGAGCCGCCATCGGGCGCAAAGGAGGCTGAATTTGCGGCACACTTTGGGCATGAGCAGAAATTTCTTGAAATCCGATTCGCGGTACGCATGCCACCGACAGGGCATGCTCGGAAATCTGATTTTTTTACAACCTCGTTGAAGCTGTATGTCAGTGTCCGCTTTGTGGTATTCCACAAGTCGGCTTAGGGCCTGATTCACCCCCTCCCGCATTACAGAAGCGCTACAAAATAAATAGCTACCAAGGCAGTAAATACGAGGGCCACAGCACTATTTGTCTCGAAATTTCCGAGAATTGACGCGCTACGACACTTTACGAGCCGTGGGCAAGCCCAATGACCTCAGGCCCCGCCAGGAGCCTGCACCCGCACATGCCTGGCCAGCGTCTTGAACCTTTCTCCGTCCTTTTGCACCACGGTGATGGTGACGTGTCCCGTCTTGCTGGTCTTGATATGTCTGACCGTACCGGCCTTGCCCGCGTGTGTGCCGGCGATGACGGCGCAGTGGTCGCCGTCTTGGGGCTCGGGCGCTGTCTTTGCGGTGGTTGCCATGCGGTGTCTCCTGTTGCTTTGTGGGTCCAGCCCTGCCCAGGGTTGGCCTTGTCGATGCACTGCACCTCAGACTATAGTTACTCCCAGCTCTGCGGATACCGCGCCGTGGTGAGCCAGGGGCAAGGAGGCTTGGCCCGATGTTTGGAAAGCATGTGACGTATGCATTTGTCTAAGGTTGCTCTGATGGCTGCAATGGGCTTTTTGGCATGGTTGGGCACCGCAGCGGGCGGCGAGCCCAACGCGCGGTTGCGCGGCGACGCGATGAGCCCTGACTGCAATCTGCTGGCCGTGGGCGTGAGTCGCTTTAGCCTGCACTACCCGCTGTTCGGCGGCATGTCGGGCTGGAGCCGGGGTGTTCCATCGGTGCGGGGCATGGTGGGTGAAATTTACCTGTTTGATCTGCAAACTCGTGTGTTGCACAAAGCCCTGAGCATCAAGGCGCCTTCACGTATGGCGGAGGATACGGATTTCTCCATTCGCCCCCGCTTGCTGCCCGGCAACCAATTGATCTTTAGCCTGCACGGCTGCCCCAAAGACGATCAAAACTGCAAAGACCTGAAGCATTACAGCGCCGCCGCGAATGGCGCTGTGACAGAAATAAGCGAGTGGCCCGAGTTCAGCACGCAAGAGTCAAAAGCCTTGGACCGTTGCACCAGTTTCCTGACCTATAACGAGAATAAAACTTTTGTCAGCATCGGCCCCCGGGGTGGCCCATGGACACCGCAATTGGTTTTTGACGGGAAAAGCTTGGTGCCAGTGGCGGGTAAGTAAAAGCAAGGCTGCCGCTATGCGCGCGGCAGTGCGCAGCAATGTTTGCGCCGATATCAAGAATGGCTAATGACTGCACCACCCAGAGGTTCTCATTAATTGTCTCGTTTAAGAGAAATTAAATTAAATATCTCTATATCGATACGAATCTGTTTGTATTTCTAATCTCTTATTGCATACTTATCAAATAAATTCTCTAATAAGATACATGACAACCATCAAGCAGCTTTCTAACTCACTAGGCGCTGCGCGTGAGCAGGCCCAACTTTCAGTGACTGAGCTTGCCGAGCGTGCAGGGGTTGCCCGCGCTGCGCTCTATCGCTTTGCACAAGGCGGGGACATCCGCTTGTCCACTTTTCTGGCTATGGCCGATACTCTGGGCGTCGATATGATCCTCGCGCCAAAGACAGTGAGTATGAGCCTGCAAGCCAGTGTTGCCGCCAATGCCGTCTCAGCAGCCAAGATGGCAATACCCACCCCCACTGGGCCACGCTCTGCCGTTGAAGCCCGCTTAGCCAGGGTTCGGGCTGGCATTCAGGCCCAAGTGCGCAAGCAGACGCCATGAACGTCCCCGTCCTGGTCATTTATGTAGGCGAGGTGCAGGTAGGCATGCTGTTCAAATTCGCCCCCGACAACGTAGCCCCCATTCAACGTTTTGTAGCGAACGAGGCTTACGCCGCGCAAGCTTTCGGTGCGGCCCCCGTGCTGTCTGAATCGATGCGTGCGGACAACCCAGAACAACAGCGCCCCTTCTGGCTCGACATCACCGCGACCCGGTTCAATGCGGAGCGGGATACCAAGGGCCAATGGCTGCTGCCAGCCTTCTTCCAAAACTTGCTACCAGAAGGCATTTTCCGGCGCCACGTCGCCGAAGAAGCCAAGATCCTGCCGAATGATTTTTTTGCCCTGTTGGCGGCCTGCGGAAAAGACTTACCAGGTCAAGTCCGCGCGGTGTGGCAAGACCTAGACCGTCAGACCTTGGCCAGCCTTGTGACACAAAACCACGACGCGCTGGAAATGACCGTAGCGGCAGAGCCTTTTCAGGCGTCGATCTCCATCTCCGGGGTCCAGCCCAAGTTAGGCGTGAACCGTACCGCGGAGGGGCGTTTTGTCGGGCGCACCCACTTGGGCGATACGTCCATCATTGCGAAGCTACCTGCACCAGACTATCCACGCATGCCGGACGTTGAATTCGTGAGCATGACACTTGCACGAGCGGCCGGCATCACCACCTGCGACTTTTCTCTTGAATCTATGCAGTTGCTGCAGGCTCCCCACCGCTATGACCTGGGTGAAGAGGTGCAAGGAAACTTCTTGGCTGTCCATCGATTTGATCGCAGTCCCGATGGCCGTATTCATATGGAGGATTTTGCACAGGTGCTGGGGGTACAGCCTGAGCTCAAGTACACACAGAGTTATCTTGAGGTTGCTGCAATCTTGCTCGATCTGCCGGCCTGTGGCGAGCAGGCCGTTCTTGAACTGATCAGGCGCATCGCCTTCAATGACTTGATCGGTAATGCCGACATGCACCTTAAGAACATGGCATTGCGCTATCGCGACGGACGGATGGCGGAATTGTCCCCAGCCTATGACCTCGTGGCCCAGGCGCTGTATCACCCTGTAACAGGGCATGCGCTGCATTTGTTTGATGCGTCGGTGCCGCCGCACGATCCGAAAGAACCTATCTGGTCGCCCGCCCGATTGCGCGAATTCTGCAGTGTTCTGGGCCTGTCTGAAAAGCCCGCAGAAGCTCAGATACGAAGTCTTGTTCTCAAGACCTTGCAAGCCGCTCCCGACATTGTTTTGAAGTCGGGTATGACGCCCAAGCAAAAGCAAGATCTATTACACCGTATCCATCGACACGCGCATTCGCAAAGTAGCCTTCGGCGGCACAAAAGTGCAGCAGAAGTGTGGCGCAGTGTGTTGAATTGAATCCGCAGGACCGTAGTAGTGCCTCAGCTGGCAAGGCCCCGTTGTTGGCGCTAACACATGGCATTCAAAGCGCCATCGCCACGCCTTTGATCTGCGCATACACCACTTGCCCCTGCGCAATACCCAGCTTGCGCGCAGATAGCGCACTGATGCGTGACAGCAAACGCGTAGACGCCTCCCCCTCGCCCACGCGAAGCCCTACCAAGACCTGGCCTGGGCCATCGTCTGCCAGCTCCACCACGGTGGCGGGCAGCACATTGAGTACGCTGGTATTTTCGGGCTTTTGTAGCGACAGGCTCACATCCCGCGCCTGAATGCGAATGCGAACGCGGGTTTCGACTGCGAGCGGCGCGTTCCGGGTCTGTGGCAGCAGCAGGCGCCCGCCATCAAAGGCCAGTTCACACAGGCCATCCTGGGGCAAATGTCCACAGACCCAGGCGTTCACCAGTGATGCGGCAGCATCCCCATGGGCCAAGGGCAGGTCCATGCGCGCCACCATGTCCCACACCGTGCCGCTGGCGCGCACGCGGCCCGCCTCCAGCAGCACTACGTGGTCGGCTAGGCGGGTCATTTCATCGGGCGAGTGGGTCACGTACACCACGGGCAAATCCACCTCGGCGTGCAGTTGCTCCAGCCAGGGCAATACTTCGGCCTTGCGCTGCGCGTCCAGCGATGCCAGGGGCTCGTCCATCAGCAGCACGCGCGGGCTGGCGGCA
>JANYEE010000248.1 GCA_025363275.1 Burkholderiales bacterium
AAGCCATCCGAAACCAAACCAGCCACTGAATAGCGGCGAAATGTCGCTATACTCTAGGCCTTGCGGTGGCTGTAGCTCAGTTGGTAGAGTCCAGGATTGTGATTCCTGTTGTCGTGGGTTCGAGCCCCATCAGCCACCCCATATAGAACATAGAAACCCTGCTATTGAATAGATAGCAGGGTTTTTTGTTTGGTCTCGATGTAAGGGCGGATGTAAGAAGATTTGCCAGATCGGACTTCATCGCCGCATATCAATGCGTTGCCGATGCACTTTCGCAATGTCAAACATACGTTGGGGTCAAATCGCAATCGTTAAGCGGTTGGAAACGATTGGACTGGAGTTACAAAAAAAGAAATACTTGAACTAACAGACCCGTTCAACCAGCAAAAGTTTATTGTTACCTGGTCTTAATCAATGGGACGTCTGCAAGGTCATCGTCACAACCAATGACGGCCAAGCGCCCAGTGTTGACCAGAAATTCACCGTGGAAGTCAGCACCTTCCTCGAAAAATATGACTGATGTGGTTCTGCTCTCGGGTCGGAACTTGGCGTAAGGGACGCAAACGAAGCAATCCGGGTCATCAGCGACAAATTGCCTGCGGCGAGCGCTCGCATCAACGGGTGCTGGGCGTCTTCCGATTTGGCGCAGGCCGTTAAATAGTCGGCGAAAACAACTGGCGGTCAGCTCGATCAACTTCATGGTGTGCCCAATCAAAAAGAGGACAGACTTGCTTTGCCCAAGATGTCCACAAAAGTGTGCGCTTCTTGCGATGATCCCTGCCTAAAGCTCATTCTAGGGGCACGTGGGGCTTCGCGCTCGTTACTAAGGCCGCTACAGCCCATTCGTTGGGCCCGGTGGGGCAACGGCTTTTTGGTGTAGGCGAAGGCGTTGTTGAATGCATACATAGGCGTCCTTAAGACTGCCATTGAAATACCACACCAGCCCGCACATCCAGTACAGGGACAAAGATGCGGGTGCATTGGCTTCGCGCATGAGCGCCAGCGCCTGGGGATTGACCAGCGACCAGTAAACGGCATAGCAGCCGTCCACACCGAACCACGTAGCCAGCAGCATCAGCGGCCAGAGCCGCCACGTCCGTTCGACCATGACGCGCATGGACCAGCCAGCCGTGAGGTAAGCGACCACGGCCATGATGAAGCTGACGGGTATATCCCAGTCCGGGGCAGTCCAGATAAACGACCCAGCGACCAGCAGGGCAATGCCGATAGCGAGGGTTGCCAGCTTCCAAGGGCGCAGGTATTCGGTCTTGGCATAAGTCTGCAGTTGATTTAAAAGCATCGCCCTCATCCCCATGCGGGAAAACCAGTATTAAGAATTGCCGCACGGGTTGACTCATTCAGTCGGACACCATGAACGTCGCGCACTAACTCATGCCCTTGGTCCGGCACGAACTCCCGCGTACCTTCAAACGACCGCGAGATTCCCAGCAGTTCACTTTTCTGGGAATACACCTCGTAACCGGCTTCGGTCTGTTTGACAATAAAGTTGTCGGGTACAAAAACGCCTACCGTTCCGCACACCACGCCAAACGGCTTCAATATCCGATTCACTTCTCGGGGCAGCGTTCGGTCGTATAGCTCTTTCAAGCCTACAGCCCCCAAGCCGAGGTAGCGAGTTGCTTGATGCTCCCCTTTGGTCCAGGCTACTGCGTCCCATCCATAGTTCGCCGCATGAAGCAGAACAAGCTTCATCGCCAAGGCTGACCATTCCTTCATAAATGGCGGCGGTTCCTCTTTTTTCACTTCCGGCTCCGCCTCACTCGCAGCGCGACGCGCCCCTTGCGCCCAATCACTTTGTACTTCTTGAAGCATGAGTATGCGTTCACCGTCAGCTCCTTCGCGTCCATCACAACGAATGTGCGCCAGCACGTTGCGAACTTTGAAGTGCCCAGACAAATAGTTCTGTGGGTAGTAAGGTAGCGTGATGAGCCACTCTCGGTATGACTCGCCGCCAGTCCAGGCATACTGTCCATATTTTCCCAACGACATCCGCTTGGGGAAGGTCGACTTGGCATGGCTTGAAGCCAAGGCTAGCGCAGCCTCTTTTGTAGGAAAGTAGTTTTGCGCGCTGTGACTTTCAATAACGGTTCCGTCATGAGTGACCGCCTGCCAATGGCTTTCTTCACCCCACAGCGTCTGGTGTTTTATCTCTTCAATTCGATACCCAAGGACCGGGTCAAATCCTGCCACGCCACGCACTTGACCATATTGTGATTTAGGTAGCCGCTTGGTGCGCTTCAAAGCCCTCTCAGGCGCTTCAGAAAATTGAAGCTGATGCTCTGCGTACTTGACCACGGGTAAGACAGAGATCCGCAAGTCTTTGAAGTAACACATGTCCGCCAAGCGCAGGGCCGTGTATTGCTCTTCGTTTCCTTCGCCTGGCGACAGGTCAGGGATGAGTTGAGCGCACTCAAACTCTTCTTCTCGCATGCCGCTTTGCCGAAAGTTATCGATTGTTTTTACCCACTGATCGCCATCAGCCTTTTGTTTTCCCATGCTCTGCAGCCGCCGCTTCAGTGTGCTGAATATGTACGGCACACCAAAACAGTCATCGACCCCCGCAGCGGGTAAAAAATGGTGCTGCTGGTCGCGCAATGCTCGCCTAATGGCAAAGCGGTCAATGTGAGCGGCAACAGCCTCAGTGAACTTCTGAACAGAGTGGCCTCTGAAAAGCTGCTTTAGATCCTCATTTGTGGCCAACCCACTGTTGGGCTGAATATGGCCACCCACATATTCAGCAAGTGTCAGTCCCACCAACCAACCGTTGTTGCCTCTGAAGTGGATCAGATCAATGAAATTAGTCGCATCGTTGAGTTCACTGCGTTCGCTAATCGAGTGCTTGAAAACGTTGATCTGCCCCAGTTCGGTGTGCTCCCACAATCGACGCGCGGAAAGTCCGTAATCGATTTTTGGAAACCGCAATTCAAGCAACTTGTTTGCATCCATGATTCATTGTGGTTTGGTTAGTCTAGGAGGAATCTTCCTAACCACCATGTCGATCCACAACATCCATCAATCCCGCAGCATCCCCCACCACCACATCCCACGCCCATGTGCCAAACCCACCATGTGCATTCACCGCATCCACCCACTGAGCAAGTGCGGCGCGTTTGGCCTGGTCTTGCGGGGAATCTACGCCCTTGATCTCCAACACCAGCGTCTTGCCCGACTCATAGCGCACCAAAAAGTCGGGAATGTACTTGCGCTTTGACCCGTTCCACAAATACAGAATGTGAAACCCCAGGTGATCGTTTTTGACCCAAGCGGCAACCTTGGGGTGTGCCTCCGCCACGTTGGCTGCGTACTTCTCCCAGCCACTGTCCACAACGATGTGGCTGACCTGACAGTGTTGCGTTGGTTCGGCAATTCGAGTGGTGTACCAAGTGCGCATGTCACGGGTGCTGCCAATGGGGCGTTCACCATCAAACACCGGTTCTAGCTTCAAGGTGTTTTGCTCGATCACGTACTTCATCAAATGCTGCGTGATCAGGTCAATGTGCAGCGAATACAAAATCCGCTTGCGCAGCGGGTCTTGGTGGAAAAGCGACGGAATGTCGATCTTGTTCGACGCCAAGAATTCCTCCACTAGCCGCACCAGTTGGAACAGCAGGTATTCACGCTGACCCTTGAACTGCTCCTGCAGCAGCTCAAACGCCCGTTGCGACGCCTTGAACACCAACCTTTGCAGGCGGAATTCTTCCGGTAGCTTCTCCAGGTCAATCGTCACCACCTGGCTCCAGTCGGCAGCGCCACCGAGGGCGGGCGCAATATCTGCATGCAGTGCGACCGTGGACGGGTCGATCTTGAGCACCCCCACCCTGGTCCACTCCACAACTAACTGCGGACGTACCACCTGATCCACTCGCAGGATGTTGGGCCACTTGACCTCGAAGACATTGCGCTCACTCAGCGACTGAATTTGCGTGCTTGGCTTGGGTGGAGGGGGTGGTGGCCCATCTCCACCGGGCTGCATTGCAATGGATAACGGCACACCAAATACATTGACGAATTCCGGCAGGTACAAGCCGTTGTCATCCATGTCATAGGCCACTCGGCGCAACCCTCTGCCAATCACCTGCTCACAAAGCAACTGACTGGTAAAGGCACGCAAACCCATGATATGGGTAACATTTTTGGCATCCCACCCCTCGGACAGCATGGCCACCGACACCACGTTCTGCAAGTCCTGCCCGGCCTCGCCGCGCTTTCCCACGGTATCAACCAACTCGCGCAGCAGCTCCTCCTTCTTCATGCCGCGCAGGGCATCTTTGCGCGATTCAGGGATTCGCGCAGCCTCCATGATCTCTTTCAATCGCAGCTCGTAATCTTTATCGGAGATGGAGGTTTCACCCAACTCGGCCTTTTCCAAAACCTTGGAATCCACGCGAAAAGTGCGCTTCGCGTCGTACAACTCAGGCCATTGGGCATTACCCTTTGCAAAGTAATGCTCCACTCGTGCGGCTGTCTCCGTGCGGTTGCAAACGCTCAGCATCACCGGCGGTGACAAATGCCCCAGCGCTGCCCACTCCGCAGCTGTGGCGCGCCAATCCGCACCCAGAAGTGTGTAGGCCTGTTGCACCAGCGCCGGCAGTGCCTCGTGCGCCTCGGCCTTGCGGTTCAAGTCCTCCGCCACCTCAGGCTCTCGGTACAGGTGGTAAAGCTTGGGGCGCAGGGTTTGCGCGTTGGGCAGCGCATCGTCACGCACCACCACGCGCGGGGTCTTAACCAACCCAGCTTCAATCGCATCGTTCAGCCCAAAGTCGGAAACCACCCAGCTAAACAACCCGGCTTCGGTGTTAGTGCGCCCAGTGGGGGCAAAAGGCGTGGCCGACAAGTCGTAGCAGCGGGTGATGCGCCTCGTCTTGTGCAGGCGGTCCAGCCCTTCAACCCAGCGCGTGGCTTCGTCAAGGTCGATGCCCAGGGCTTCAGCATCGGCTTTGCTGATCTTCACGTCTGCGGGCGTGCGGTAGGCGTGGTGCGCTTCGTCGTTGATCACCACCAGGTCTTTGTACGTGGCCAGCTTGCCCAGCACACGCTTGGTAAAAGCTTCGTCGCTCTCCTTGCCTTTCTTGACCACTGAGCGCTCTTGCTGCTTGAGTGGCATCAGCGTGTGCCAGTTCTCGATCAGCACCTCAGCACGGTTTAGCTTCTGGCGCATGGTCTCCGACGGGCACAACTCAAAGCTGTCGTAATAGTTGTTGGTGTGGCCAGGCATCAGCACTTGCAGGCGCGACTTGACCGTTAGCCCCGGTGCCACCAGGAAGATGGCACTGGAATACTTGCGCGGCGACTTGGGGTAGGTCAGCGCATTGAGTACCTGCCAGGTGATGATCATCGCCATCACCGTGGTCTTGCCGCTGCCGGTGGCCATCTTGTTGCACAGCCGCTCAAACGCGCCGCCGTCGCCTTGGACGTTAATACCTTGGCGGTACTCGGGCTGCGCCTCCAGCATCCAGATCAGGGTTTCAATGGCTTCAAGCTGGCAGAAGTAAAACGGGTACTGGCGACGTGACACTTTGTCTGCATCCCACCAATGCGTCAGCAGTTCCAGCGTCACGGCAGTCACCCCCGGCCAACCGTCCGCACGCCACTGGCCCACCCGCTGGCGAATGTCATCCACCAGCGGGATAGAAACCTGGCGGCGCGTGTTTTCCCGGGTGTCGATGATTTCGTAACCCGCCGCGCGGCGCTTGGGCTCCAAGCGCAGGGTGCGGTCGGTGTTCTCAGCCCAATGCTGTTGCGGCTCAACAAAGGCCGAATTGATGATGAGGGAAGTAGGGC
>JANYEE010000069.1 GCA_025363275.1 Burkholderiales bacterium
GCGGCGGCGGCGTGATTGTGCCCAGCGAGATTGCCGAGCTGCAGGCCTATGGTGTGACCCGCATTTACAGCCCCGAAGACGGCCAGCGCATGGGCCTGGCCGGCATGATTGGCGAGATGGTGATGCGCTGCGACAAGGACCTGACCGCGCTGGCACCCCATAGCCTGGAGGCGATTCAGGGCCACACAGAATCCAGCTGGCGTGCATTGGCCCAATTACTCACCGCTATGGAGTCCTCCAAGCTCAATCCGGCTGTAGCCCAGGAGATTAATGCCTTAGCAGCTACTAAAAAGATAGCGGTCGTAGGTATCACTGGCACCGGCGGTGCGGGTAAATCCAGCCTGACGGATGAGCTGATCCGCCGCCTGCGGCTGGACCAAAACGACAGCCTGCGCATCGCCGTGATCTCAATCGACCCTTCTCGTCGCAAAAGCGGCGGGGCGCTGTTGGGTGATCGCATCCGCATGAACGCGACAGGACCCTGGCAGCGAGGGCCGCGGGTATTCATGCGTTCACTTGCCACACGTGATTTCGGTTCTGAAATATCGCAGGCGCTGCCCGGTGTGATTGCCGCCTGCAAGGCAGCTGGCTTTGATGTGATCGTGGTCGAGACCTCGGGCATTGGCCAGGGCGATGCCGCTATCGTGCCGCATGTGGATGTACCGCTGTATGTGATGACGCCCGAATTTGGCGCAGCCAGCCAGCTGGAGAAAATCGACATGCTGGACTTTGCCGAGTTTGTGGCCATCAACAAGTTTGATCGCAAGGGTGCCAGCGATGCACTGCGCGATGTGTCTAAGCAGGTGCAACGCAACCAGGAAGCCTGGACTACGCCCACGGAGAAAATGCCGGTGTTCGGCACCATGGCTGCGCGCTTTAACGACGATGGTGTGACCGCTCTGTACCAGGCCCTGCTGCCGCGTCTTAAAGCCCTGGGCGTGCCCTTGCAAGAGGGCGTGTTGCCGCGCGTGGCGGTGCGCCACAGCTCCAACCAAACCCCGGTGGTGCCGGCCGCCCGCACCCGCTACTTGGCCGAAATTACCGACACGGTACGTGGCTACAAGCGCAATGCGCAGGCCCAGGCGCGCTTGGCGCGGGAGATTCAGCAACTGCGCGCCGCCGCCGCCATGCTGCGCATCGATAAACCCAACCGCGCGCCAGCGGCCGAAGCCAGCGATGACTTGGCAAATCAGCGTGAGCTGCGCCAGGACCCTGCCGCCCGCAAGCTGATCACCCAGTGGCCCGAAATGCAAAAGGCCTACGCAGGCGACGAGTACGTGGTCAAGATCCGCGACAAGGAAATTCGTACCGCACTCACCACCAAGTCCCTCAGCGGCACCACGATTCGCAAGGTGGCTTTGCCCGGCTACGAAGACCATGGCGAAATTTTGAAATGGCTGATACTGGACAACGTGCCCGGCAGCTACCCCTACACGGCCGGTACCTTTGCTTTCAAGCGCGAGGGTGAAGACCCCACGCGCATGTTTGCGGGCGAGGGCGATGCCTTTCGCACCAACACCCGCTTCAAGCTGCTGAGTAGCGGCATGGCGGCCAAGCGCCTGAGCACGGCGTTTGATTCGGTAACGTTGTATGGCAACGACCCCGACCTGCGCCCCGACATCTATGGCAAGGTAGGCAATAGCGGCGTCAGCATCGCGACGCTGGATGATTTGAAAGTGCTGTACGGCGGCTTTGATTTGTGCAGCCCCAGTACCAGCGTGTCCATGACCATCAACGGGCCCGCGCCGTCGATCTTGGCCATGTTTATGAACACCGCCATCGACCAGAACATTGACAAGTTCAAAGCGGATAACGGCCGCGAACCGACCGATACTGAAGGCCAGAAGATCAAGGAATGGGTGCTAGCCAACGTGCGCGGCACGGTGCAGGCCGACATCCTGAAAGAAGACCAGGGCCAGAACACCTGCATCTTCAGCACCGAGTTTTCACTGAAGGTGATGGGGGATATTGCGCAGTACTTTGTGCACCACAATGTGCGCAATTTCTACAGTGTTTCCATCAGTGGCTACCACATTGCCGAGGCCGGAGCTAACCCGATCAGCCAGCTCGCGTTCACGCTGTCCAACGGCTTCACGTTTGTGGAAGCCTATCTGGCACGCGGCATGCACATCGATGACTTCGCGCCGAACTTAAGTTTCTTCTTCAGCAACGGCATGGACCCCGAATACACCGTGATGGGCCGCGTGGCGCGCCGCATCTGGGCGGTGGCCATGAAAGAGAAATACGGCGCGAACGAACGCAGCCAGAAACTGAAATACCACATCCAGACGAGCGGCCGCAGCCTGCACGCCCAAGAGATCCAGTTCAACGACATCCGCACCACGCTGCAAGCCTTGATTGCGATTTACGACAACTGCAACAGCCTGCACACCAATGCGTTTGACGAGGCCATCACCACACCCACCGAAGACAGCGTGCGCCGTGCGATGGCGATTCAGCTCATCATCAACCGCGAGTGGGGCTTGGCCAAGAACGAGAACCCGAGTCAGGGTGCCTTCATCATCGAAGAGCTGACCGAGTTGGTGGAAGAAGCCGTGTTGAAAGAGTTTGAAGCCATTGCCGACCGCGGCGGCGTGCTCGGCGCGATGGAGACCGGCTACCAGCGCGGCAAGATTCAAGACGAATCCATGCACTACGAAATGCTCAAGCACACCGGTGAGCTGCCTATCATCGGCGTCAACACCTTCCGCAATCCGCATGGCGAGCAGGTGATGGACAAGCTGGAGCTGGCCCGCAGTACCGACGATGAAAAGCAAAACCAGCTCAAACGCCTGGCCGACTTCCACACGCGCCATGCCACAGAAGCGCCCGCGATGCTCAAGAAATTGCAGCAAGCCGTCATCGACAACGCCAATGTGTTTGAAGTGCTGATGGACGCCGTGCGGGTGTGCTCGCTGGGGCAGATTACCAGTGCGCTGTTCGAAGTGGGGGGGCAGTACCGACGCAATATGTAGGAGCGTAAATAACACTACTAGCCGGTAAATTTCCTGTTCAAATTACTGTCTCAATTTCAGCGCCACTCCAAAGCGACCGAATATTGATCCTCGGAAGTCATGCCCAGCGCTGAAACAGATTCATCTCACGCTGCGGCATGACCAACCAGGCGGTGCGCATCGTCGCAAGCGGTAGCTTCAACCCATAGTCTGCGTCGAGCTGGGACAGCCGCATGCGATAGCACCCTACAGTCCGCCCCAGCCAGCGTCCCATTGCCGCATCAAAGAACGGCCTGGCAGCGGTAGGCGCGCCTCCACTAACCCAGACCGATTCAGACTGCCTCTGCCGTTTACTTGCTACCGGATGCTTTCACATCGGCCTTGGCTTCTGCTTTGACTGCATTGGTTTCAACCTTGGCAACACCCTTATCTGCAGCGGCAGTAGTCTTGACTGTCTCTACCTTGGCATCTGCCTTGATGGCAGTTTTGTCAGATTTAGCATCGGCATTAGCGCTAGCTTTTTCCGCTTTGGCTGTGGCCTTGGCTTTGTCTTCGGGGTCTGCCTTTGCCAAGGCGGCCTTGGCCTTCGCTTTAGTGTGAGCGGACTTGGTCGCGGCCTTGGATTTGTCTTCAGCGGCGTTCATTTCCGCCTTTTCGACTTTGGCGTCGGCCTTGGCATCCACTTTGGCTTCACTTTTCACAGCAGCAGCGATCGCTTTTTCTGCCTTAGCTTCTGCCTTCACAGCCGCTGGAGTTGTAGGGGCGGGAGCTTGCGCGAAAGCGGCACTAGTTATCAGGGTGGCGATCAAAGTAGCGAGTAGCTTTGGCATAAAAGTCCTTCGAGTAAAGTTGGTGTCAACAAACAAAATTTTGTCGATCTCTCATGTAACGTACATCAAAACTATTCGGTTGACTCATCTCTGGTTCGCACTCAGAGGTGGCGTCAAAGATCATTGCTGATCCGCCTGATTGCTGTATTTTTTAGTGTGCTCGCAATGCGCTTGGTTACGGAAGAGTTGACCAAGGGATTTCAGGGTACTTCATGTCGGTAACTATCACCGCGTAGTCCCGCATATAGGTCTCATCGGCATACTGGTGCCACCCACACAACAACTAGCCCGCTTACCCAGCTGGCTACTGCTGTAGCACGGTTGCCGCGAGCAGGCCTACCTGTGGTGCATATCCCCGCTGGGAGGCTGCCCACGCTGGTGTCGTTAGACCGGCGCAGCAGGTGTTTGCCACAGGTATGTCTAGCGACGGCATGTTGAGCTATCGCGTGGCCTGTGAACTGGCAGATGCTTTCAAAGCTATCGCCCCTGAAGCCGGAACCGACAACACGCTGCAGTGCCAACCAAGTCGCCCGGTCTCGGTTTTACACATCACGCTGGGGACGGTGACCCTGTGCTGTTCAACGGGGGCGCGGGGGAGGCAACTTTCAAAGGCCCAAAAAAGATAACCAATTTTGTTTCGCTGCCTAAGACTAGGGCGCACTGGACCCAGCGCAACTAGCGCACGGGGTCGCCTCAGCGTGCGTCCGCGCTTGGCGCCGCAAAGTAGTCGCTTTCCCTCAACCGTGAGGGGTACAGCCCCAGCCGAGTGAAGTGCCGATGCCCCACGTTTACTGTTACTTGCCGCTGAGCGCATCCCACATGAATGCGTATTGCAGTGCCTGCAACTGGGCGCGCTGGGTGTTGTCGGCCGCACCACCGTGGCCACCTTCCATGTTTTCGTAGTACAGCACCTGGTGGCCCTGTTCCATCATGCGCGCCGCCATTTTGCGGGCGTGGCCGGGGTGTACCCGGTCGTCGCGGGTGGAGGTGGTGAATAGCACCTGCGGGTACTTCACTCCAGCCTTCACATTTTGGTAGGGGCTGTACTTGCTGATCCAGGCCCATTCGTCGGCCTTGTCGGGGTCGCCGTATTCCGCCATCCAGCTGTTGCCAGCCAGCAGCTTGTGGTAGCGCTGCATGTCCAGCAAAGGCACGCTACACAGCACTGCGCCAAACAATTCGGGGCGCTGAACCATCACGGCACCCACCAGTAGGCCGCCGTTACTGCCGCCTGAAATGCCCAGGTGGCGGGGGCTGGTAATTTTGCGTGCGATCAGGTCCTCGGCCACGGCGGCAAAGTCGTCGTAGCTGCGCTGCTTGTTAGCCTTGGTCGCGGTGGTATGCCACTGCGGACCAAACTCACCTCCGCCGCGGATATTGGCAATGACCAAAACCCCCCCTTTGTTGAACCAGGCATTACCGTAGGCACCGCTGTAAGACGGCTGCATCGAGATCTGGTAGCCGCCATAGCCGTACAGGATGGTGGGGTTGTTGCCATCAGCCCGTGCGCCTTTGGGCCAAACCACAAAGTAGGGAATACGCGTGCCATCTTTGCTGGTGGCAAACAATTGCTCGGTGCGCATACCGTCGGCTTCAAAGAACTTGGGTCGGCTTTTCAGCAACTCGCGCTTGTCACTGCCGGCCTGGCCCAAATAGAGGCTGTCTGGGGTTAGAAAGTCGGCGTAATTCAACACATAGGCGTTGGCCAAGGGGTCATTTTTAACCGATGTGTCGTGCAGGCTTTTGGCGCTGAGCGTGCCGGGGTAGGGCGCATCCACGGCGCGGTGCACCCAGTGGCCTTTGTCATAGCGCACCTCTTCCAGACGGCCGATCACATTGTCCAAAATACTCAGCAGCAGGTAGTCGCGCGTCATCGCCATGCTGCCGCGGCCTAGCGAGCGGGTGGCGGTTGGGACAAATAAGACGTCAAAGTTACGCTTGCCCCGCAGCAGCGCGTCCCAGCGGATTGCCAGCAAGGAGCCTGAGGCATACGTTGCCCCACCCACTGCCCAGTCGCTCGTCAACTGTAAAAACGCCCATTCACGCTGCCAACTTAGAGCCGCGTCGCTGGGTATATCCAGGCGCTGTAATTTCTCACCCTGCTGTACGAAGTTTTCCGAGTTATAAAAATCCGTAGAGTGGCCCACCACCACGCGCTTGAATCCGGGTGTATGGTCTACGCGGGCAAAGGCGGATACGTCAGACTCTGCGCCCTCAAACAGCACCGTGGCCTGGGCTAGCGGCGTACCACGTTTCCAGACCTTGATGATGCGGGCGTAGCCGCTCTTGGTCATGCTGCCCGGACCAAAGTCGGTGCCCACCAGCAAGGTGTCGGCGTCCAGCCAGTCCACCTGTGACTTGGCTTCCGGTAATGCAAAGCCGCCTTGGACAAACTCGCGTTTGACCAGGTCGTACTCGCGCACCACGGTGGCGTCCGCCCCACCACGCGATAGCGACACCAAACAGCGGGTGTAGCCTGGCGCAAGGCAATCTGCACCGGACCAAACCCAGTTCTCTTTCTCCTCCAGCGCCAGCGCGTCCAGATCGATCAAGGTTTCCCACTTCGGCTCGGCTTTGCGGTACTCGTCGAGCGTAGTGCGGCGCCACAGGCCGCGCTTGTGGGTGGCGTCACGCCAGAAATTCTCCAGATAAGCGCCACGGCGGCTCACATAGGGCACCTGGGCTTTGTTATCGAGCACAGCCAGCAGCTTGGCTTTAGTGTCAGCAAAGCCGGGCACGGCTTCGAGCGCTGCCTGGGACTGGGCATTGCGCTCGTGCGCCCAGGACAGGGCGCGCTCGCCCTGTACGTCTTCCAGCCACAGGTAAGGATCAACAGATGGCATGGTTTGGGCTCTCAAGGGCAAGGCTGCGGCCAATGCAAGGCCAAGCGTGAAAAAAATGGTGAATGGCTGGCGGACTCTCAAACAGTGTTCTCCCATATCAGTGAAGTAAAAGCGCTAGACTGTAAAACTACGAAAAAAGCTTTGGAGCGCGCATGGTAATTGACCTTGGTTTGGGCGACCGACTGGCCTTGCTGGCCCAGGGCCTGGACCAACTCGATATTGGCTTCACGGTGTTCGACCGCGACTTGATCATGGTTGCAGCCAATCGCCGGTTTCAGCAACTGCTGAACTTCCCCGACGCGCTGTGCCGGGCGGGAACCACGCTACAAGACGCCCTGCGACACAACGCAGCGATGGGTGAGTACGGCGCTGGCGATATCGAGCAGCAAGTCCGGGAACGTTTGGCCCTGGCGCAGCAGTTTTTGCCGCACCGCTTTGAGCGCGTACGCCCCGATGGAACCATCATTGAAGTCTGTGGTGCCCCGCTGGAACACGGTGGTATGGTGACCACGTATACCGATGTGACCGTACCGCGCCAGCGCGAGAAGGTCCTGCGGGAGCTCAGTGCCGAGCTGGAGAGCCGCGTGCAGCAGCGCACAGCCGAGTTGGAGCGCCGGGAAACCGAGCTAGCCCATAAGGCGGCTTTGTTGGAGCTGGTGGTGGGCAACGTCAATCAGGGCATCAGTTTCGTCAATGCCGATCTGATCATCGAACTTTGCAATGCAAATTTTGGTGCGTTGCTGGAACTACCCCCCGAGTTGTGCCGACCCGGTACGCCCCTGATCGAGATTTTTCGCTACAACGCGCGCCGGGGGGAATACGGTGCGGGTGACCCCGAGACTCTGGCACATATGCGAATAGCTACCGCCGCTCTGCGGATGCCGCACGAGTTTGAGCGCACCCGCCCAAGTGATGGAAAAACTCTGGAAATCATGGGCAGACCAACCCCCGACGGCGGCATGGTGTCCACCTACTCGGATATCAGTGAGCGCAAGGAGGCGGAAAACCGCATCTTGAAGCTTAACGAAACGCTGGAAGAGCGGGTAGCCGAGCGCTCCCTGCAACTGCAGCAGGCCATGCAAACCTTGCATGCCTCACAAGAAGCGCTGGCCCGCAGTGCGGCCAAAGCGACGCTGGGTACGCTGGTGGCAAGCGTGTCGCATGAACTCAACACGCCCTTGGGTAACAGCTTAATTACCGCCAGCACTTGTGCTGATTTGACCAAGCGTTTTGCGCAGTTGGCGCAGGCCGGGCAGCTCAAGCGGACTGATCTACAGGAGTTTTTGGTGCAAATGCAGGATGGCAGTGCGTTGATTGAGCGCAATTTGCACCGGGCCGTAGACCTGGTTAAAAACTTCAAACAGGTGGCAGCCGATCAAGCCAGCGAACAACGTCGAAACTTTGATTTGGCCGCAGTAATCCATGAAGTGCTCGACACTTTACGCCCCAGTTTGAAACGCTACCCCCAGACCGTAGAACTCGACATTCCAGCGGGGCTAGTGCTGGACAGCTTTCCTGGTGCGCTGGGACAGGTGCTCATTAACCTGATCAACAACGCATATTTGCATGCCTTTGAGGGCCGCCGCGATGGACGGGTCCGCATCCATGCTGCAGCGCACGGTAATGGTATGGAGCTGCAACTGTCAGACAACGGTTCGGGCATGACGCAGGCCCATTTGGAGCAGCTGTTCCAGCCTTTTTTTAGTACCAAAATTGGCCGAGGGGGCACGGGGCTGGGTACCACTATTGTGGAAAACTTGGTTACTCGCATTTTGGGTGGTACGGTGCGCGTGCGATCAGAAGTTGGCGTGGGTACTACCTACCATATTCACTTGCCTGCGCATGCACCAGACCACAAAGTGTGAATAAGGCACATTCGAATGGCCGTGAATCCGCACCGCGTTTTTGGTAAAGCGCGGATGGGGTCAAAGTGGTGTCGACTCTGGAGCTGGAGGCTCAGATTTTTTGTCTAGTGCAGCAAGCATCCAAGCCTGCAGGCTACCCGATGCCAGCGCGCTAGATACCAATGCAGGGCCCCAAACCGCCAATAGCGACGGTTTAAAAGCCCAGCGCCATGGGCGGCTCCAGGCCAGCAATCCACCCACCGCCACCGCGCCTGCCACTACCAGTAGGGGATAGCGTTTGGCGAGTGGTTTTAGCAGATTGTCTGCCATGCCAACAGCCGTTTGGTCCGAACTCTGCGCGGCGTAATGCGTCCACCACTGGCTCAGCGCGTCTATCACCAAGCTGGCGTTGGGTAGGGCGGTTTTTAGTAGGCCCAGCAAGCCTGTTACGTGGGTATTGGTGCCCGCGCCGTGGGCCGGTTTGCCGGTCGCCTGGGTCATCGCCAAGCGCAGTCTTTCCCGCGATAGGGCCAACCGCGCAACGGCGGTGAGTTCAGGCGCGTTCATGGAGTGCCCATTTCGCGCAGCAGCGTTATATCAGCTTGGACTTGGCGGCGGAGCTCGGCAAAGGCCTTTTTATCGGGCGAATTATCTGTACGGGCTGCCCAGAGGCAGGCCAGCGACAGCACCGTGGGGACCAAAGGCGCCACGATCAGGACTGCAGGTGGAGTTGTCATTTGCGGCGCAGCTAAGGCCCACAGCATGCAGGCCATACCGCACAAAACTCCGGCCACACCTAAAAAACAAAGTGCCAGCGCCATTAGCAAGGTGCGCTTGCCCCAGGCCTGGGTTTGCTGGCTCAGCTCGGTGCCGACCAACTCGCCGTAGGCCTGGGCATGGTTGCCCAGCAAGTGGGGCTGGGTGGCCAGCAAATGCAGTAGCGGGTGCAGCATGGCAGTGGCTACTTTTAGCGGCTGCGTGCGCTCATGAGCCCTAGCAGTGCCATCAAGGCAGCGCCGGTGGCGGCTGCAATCAGCACCGATTTAATGGGTTCACGTTGGATGTAAAGCACGGTGGCATCGGTGCCCGACTGGGCTTTGTCACGTAGTTGCAATGCGCCATCGTGCACTGCGTCAATACCGCGCTGGGCCCATTGGCTGGTCTGTTCTTGCAAGTTGCTGGTGGTCATGGTGATACCTCGGGTTGGGTTGTGATGCAAGCCGATAGTTGGCTTGGAGACCATTGTCTGGGCGGTTCAGCCCAAGGCCAATAGGCGCAACACCTGTTTGCGTGTAGGACCTTTCTGACATCTAAGGCCAGCGGGTGAACGGCGGCTTCAGGTTGGCTCGGTCGACGCTTGAGGAATGCGCACCTGAATCAAGGTGCCCTGCCCACGTGACGACACTACGGTGAGTGTGCCGCCCTCTGCCTCGACCCGAAAGCGCATACCCACCAATCCATACGCAGACGTAGGCTGAGTCTGGGCGTCAAAGCCGGCTCCGTCGTCGCGCACGCTTACCTCGACCTGGCCCGCGTGCGAGCCCAGGCTTACCCACACCTGCTGTGCTTTGGCATGTTTGCTGATGTTGGTCAAAGCCTCCTGGACCAGTCGGTAAACCATGAGTTCGGCGTTTTCATCCAAAGATACCGGCTTCAGCACGCAATGTACCTGCAAGCCCGAATGGGTTGCGTATTCACCTACCAAAATTTCTAGCGTGGACACTAGGCCCAGAGTGCCGAGGGCAGAGGGGCGCAAGTCCTCAATGATGCGACGCCCGAGTGCGATACCGCTGTTCAAGGTGGTCACCAGATGGGCCAGCAAATCCAGTGCTTCTGGTGCCGCGCCAGCTGCCAGTAGCCGAGAGCGGATGCGCGCCGCGTCCAGCTTCGCAGAGGTCAATAAAGCCCCCAAATCGTCATGCAGGTTGCGCGCCAAGCGGCTGCGCTCATCTTCGCGCGCGGTTTGTAAGTGGTGCGTTAATTCAGTGAGCTGGGCGGTGCGTTGGCGCACTTCAAGCTCCAGGCGGTCGCGTTCGGTTTGCACAATGCGCTGAACTTCTTGCTGCTGGCGCTCCAGTGCAAAGCTCTGGCGCAGGTACATCACCAGCGCAAGCAGGCTGATCGCGCTGAGCAGCGCCACTCCCAGGCGGCTGAGCATCAGCGTTTGGAAGATGTCGTTCTGACTGGCAGAAGCGTTAATGTCTTCGGCCTGCAGCAGCTCGGCACTCAAGGCCCGGATGGATTCTGTCTGCTCACCGTCATCGCTGTCTTCCAGCACAATGCGCGCGCCCGCATCATGCTGACGGATAGTGTTGGCCAGCTGCAGCAGTAGGCTGTCAGTCACGCTGTGCAGTTGCGATAAAACGTTGGTGTGGGCTTGTACCGGGCTATAACGCTGCTGCAAAAAGATAAACGAAGCTTCAATATCCTGCAGGGCTTTGTTGTAAGCCGCCAAGTATTCGCGCCGCTCAGTCAATAAGTAGCTGCGCTGTGCCGTCTGGGCTGCCAAGATGCCCTGGCGCAGGCCCTGGATATTGGTGCGCGCACTGCCTGTCGCGGTGATTTCATTGAGCGTGCGAACCGAGCGCCAGTAGCCTGCCTCACTGATCAGCACCATGGCCACAGCCGCCACCATGGCCAGCGGAAATACAACGGGCCTGCGCTGGACTACTTTAAATACATCCATACGCTGCCGATCTGAAGTGTGGGATCATGCGGCGCGAAAGGGACTGCATACGATGATTCGAATTGCGATAGTGGATGACCACGCCATGGTCCGTGCTGGACTGCGGCAGTTTTTCTCGGACCAACCTGACTTCTCGGTCGTAGCCGAGGCTGCCAACGGACACGAGGCGCTGGACATCGTGCGCCGTGGCGAACTCGATGTGCTGGTGATGGATATCTCGATGCCTGGCCAGAGTGGTGTGGACGCACTGGCGGCCATCAAGGCGCGCGCGCCCGACTTGCCGGTATTGATCTTGAGTGGTTTTGCAGAAGAGCATTACGCCACCGCCTTGTTGCGCCAGGGCGCCAGCGGCTACTTGAATAAAGACTGCGACCCCGAAGACATTGTCAAAGCTATCCGCACAGTGGCGAGGGGGCGCAAATACATCAGCGCTGCCGTGGCCGAGCGCCTGGCCGACGGTTTGGGTACCGAGGGTGCGAAGGCCTTGCATGAGCAATTGTCGGACCGTGAACTGCAGGTTTTTTTGCGGCTGGCCCGGGGAGAGGCAGTGGGTGCTATGGCCATCAGCATGTGCTTGAGTATCAAAACCGTAAGCACCTACCGCACGCGGGTGATGGAAAAATTGATGCTCGAGTCCAATAGCGATTTGACCTACTACGCGCTGAAAAATGGTTTGATTGATTAGCCGGAGTCGCGCTACCTCTGCGGTCATGGCAGCTTGTCTGCCAGGGGTGTCGTGTCGTCATTCGCCAGCGCCTCGCAGTAAGCGATCAGTCCGTCTATCTCGGTTGATTTATCGAACACCCGGTCAGCCCTGAGCTCCAGGCACCTGCGCCGCACATCAGGGGTTGCGTAGTTGCTCAGCACCACCACCTTGCGCAGGTCATTGCGCCGCTCTATGGCACGCAACACGCCTAGACCAGAGCCTTTTTTCAAGAAGATATCGACTATCACCAGGTCTACTGCACTTTGCGACTGAGTCAGCCAGTGCACGGCGGTGGGTTCGTCCTCCGCGGTACCCACCACCTCTATCGGCACCAGGTCTTCAAGCGTGGCAATCAGATTGTCACGAATGACCTGGCTGTCTTCAACGATGTAGGTCTTGATCGGGTGCATGGTGTGGTGTGGTTCTGCGGACCCTTAAGTATGCGCTGTCTGGAGTGTTAAGGGTGTCGGTTGAGTCCGCATCTGCTTGCAGGACTTGTCCTACGTGCCGTTCCAGGAGGCTGAGCTTTGTAGGAATGCGACTACGCCAAGTCGCGGTCTTGTCCTCTATTTATAAGTCCGCCAGCGTAGCAAACTGCATCCACTCGATCTTAACGAATACCGCTACGGTTTCTGCAGATCGCCAACACATAAGGACAACCCCATGAACTTCTCGCTCAAATATCTGGTAGCCGCAACGGCGCTCGTAGTGGCTGGTCAAACTTCGGCGCAAGTGCTGTTTTATGAACAGCCTAACTTCCAGGGCCGCTCGGTCACTACCGAAAAACCTTTGGAAGACTTTGTACGTTCTGGTTTTAACGACCGTGCCCAGTCCATCATTGTTTTAAATAACCGCTGGGAAGTGTGTGACGACTCTTACTACGGTGGCCGCTGCGTAGTTCTGCGCCAAGGCCGCTACCCCACGTTGGAAGACATGGGCATGAGCAACCGGATTTCCTCAGTGCGCGAAGTGCATCCTGAAGCTCGCTTTGACGATAGCCGCTACGCCCCAGTGGCTCCTCAGCCGGTGTACGACAGTCGCCGCCGCCGCAATGAGAAAACGTTTGAAGCCAAGATCTCTGATGTGCGCGCTGTGTTGGGCACGCCAGCCCAGCGATGCTGGACCGAGCGCGAAAAGGTTCAAAGTAATAACAACCAAGTCCCCGGCGCATTGGCTGGCGCTTTAATTGGTGGCATTCTGGGTCACCAAGTGGGCAGCGGTGATGGCAAAAACCTGGCTACCGCTGGTGGCGTAATTGCGGGCGCCGCAGTAGGCGCAAATCTTGCCCGCAACAACTCCGATACAAGCACCCGCGATGTGCAGCGCTGCGACAGCAACCCGGTAGAGGCTAAGGCTGCTTACTGGGATGTGACCTATAACTTCCGCGGCCAAGAGCACCACGTGCAAATGGCAACTCAGCCGCGCAACACCATCACCGTGAATGCCCAGGGCGAGCCCCGCGCGTAATCACACCTCTCACTTATTACTGAAGGACACACCATGAATTGGGATCGTATTGAAGGCAACTGGAAGCAACTCAAAGGCAACGCCAAGGAGCAGTGGGGCAAGTTGACCGATGACCAGCTCGACGTGATTGCAGGCCAGCGCGAGCAAATGGCGGGCAAGATTCAAGAGCTGTATGGCATCAGCAAGCATGAAGCTGAAAAGCAAATTGCGGATTGGCAAACCGTCGTACTCGACAAGATGCACGCCATCGGAAAAGACAAGTCTGTCGACGATGCTGCGACGTCCCACACAACCAAAAAATAAGGCCACCATGCTCTACACAATCGCTGTCGTTCTTCTCATTTTGTGGCTGCTGGGTCTGGTGACCTCCTTCACGATGGGCGGATTTATCCATATCTTGCTCGTGGTGGCTGTTGTCGTGGTGCTGCTGCGCATCATCAATGGCCAGCGCCCTCTCTAGCTCGCCATCTTCTACCGGAGTTTCTTCATGAAATTTATTACCCACTGTGCCAAGCTGCTGGCTGTCCTCTCCATTGTGTTCGTGGTCGGTTGCGCAGCATCGCCCAAACAAGAAGGCACCGGCGAGTACATCGACGACGCTGTGATTACCACCAAGGTTAAAGCTGCCATCTTCAACGAGCCTACGCTCAAGTCGATGGAAATCAATGTCGAAACCTTCAAAGGCCGGGTTCAGCTCAGCGGCTTTGTAAGCACCCAAGCCAACGCGTCGACTGCGGTCACGGTGGCCCGTGGTGTGAATGGCGTGCGGGATGTTAAAGACGATATGCGACTAAAGTGAGTTGAACGCTATGCGACCCGTGCTTCGACTGAACTTTTCGATTGCGTTGAGCTATGACATCACGCAGCCGGGTTGCGATTTCATTTTTAATATCCAAGCCGCTCAAACCGCACACCAGACAGTGGTGTGGGAAAGCCTGAATATCAGTCAGCCGGTGGTGCCCGCTACCTACACCGATGCCGTTAGCCACAACCGTTACCTGCGTCTCAAGGCACTGGCTGGCCCGCTGACCGTGCGCTACGAGGCAACCGTGGACTTGGCCCACCATGTGGCGCAGCCGCTGGATGTGATGGAGGTACCCGTATCCCAGTTACCTGGCTCGGTGCTGCCCTACATCTACCCCAGTCGTTACTGCGAGTCAGACCGCTTGCACCGCTTGGCAGTTAAAGAGTTTGGCCATTTGCCGCAAGGTTACGCGCGGGTGCAAGCGATCTGTACCTGGGTAACCCGACGGGTGACCTTTCGCTCGAATTCGTCGACAGGCAACACCACGGCAGTAGACACCATGATCGATGAGACCGGGGTATGCCGTGACTTTGCCCATTTGATGATTGCGTTGTGCCGGGCGCTGAATATTCCTGCTCGGTTTGCCACTGGCATTGACTACGGTGCCGACCCGGCCCTGGGGCCCACCGACTTTCATGCCTATGTGGAAGTGTTTATCGGCTTTCGCTGGTACTTGTTCGATCCGTCGGGGGTCGCCATACCGATGGGCTTTATTCGATTCGCAACCGGGCATGACGCGGCCGACGCAGCGTTCGCCACCATGTTTGGGGGCGTGCAAGGCGCCGCCCCCGTGATGCAGATTCAGGCCATTCCCAATGCTTTGGGTTTGCTTGTGATGCCTCAGCACGTATTCCACGCCCTGTCTACGGACGGACCTTCAACCTACAACTAAAGGGACCACCGGTCCTTTGTTATTTCGGAGAAAAATGATGATGAACAAAAACTCGATTCCTGGCCTTTTGTCCTCTTGCACTTTGGCTATTGCCGCACTGGTTTCAGTGGGCTGCACCAGCATGAAAGAGCCTGCAAGCACTAGCGTGGCAGTATCTAAAGCCGCAGTGGACAATGCTGCGGGTGCTGATGGCGCCCAGTTTGCACCCGTAGAAATGGCCGCCGCCCGCGAGAAGATGGCCCGTGCCAACCAAGCCATGGCTACCAAAGACTACAAAACTGCCTTGGCCCTGGCCGACGCTGCACAAGTCGACGCGAAGCTGGCACAAAGCAAAGCCAACTCAGCCAAAGCCCAGGCCGTTTCAGACGCCCTGCAAGAAGACCTGCGCGTGCTGCGTGAAGAGTTGGCCCGTGCCAACAATAGCAAGCTGCCTTGATCGCTGGTCGGCCGCGCCAAGTTCCCTACCCTCTATTAAATACTCCAAGGATTTCCATGCATACATTTTTCCGTACCCCTGCTGCTTTAGCTATCGTCGCTTTGATGTCGGCTTGCGCCAGCACGCCTACCTCCACCTCTTTGCTGGACAACACCCGCAGTGAATACCGTCAATTAGAGCAAAACCCCAATGCAGCCAAATTTGCTCAAGTAGAAATGAAGCAGGCCAGCGATGCCATGCGTGAAGCCAATCTGTCTGCCGAGCGCCGCGAGAGCGCCGAGAAAGTAGACAAGCAAGCTTACCTGGCGCGCCAGAAAATCGCACTGACGGATGAAGTGATCAAGAAGAAAGTTGCAGAGTCTGATGTGGCTGCGGCGGCTAAAGAGCGTGATTCCATTCGCTTGAACCAGCGCACCAACGAGGCCAACCAAGCCAATGCCAATGCGCAACAGTCCCAGTTGAACGCGCAAATGGCCCAGGCAGATGCAGCCCAGGCCCAACGCACAGCGGCCGATGCGCAACGCGCCACCGATGAAGCGCGTGCAAAAACCGCCGAAGCCCAAGCCCGCGCTGCTGCGCTGGAGGCCCAATTGGCCGATCTGGCAGCCAAGAAAACTGAGCGCGGTATGGTGATCACCCTAGGCGATGTGTTGTTTGGCACCGGCCAATCCGCATTAACGCCCGACGGTATGCGCAGCGCTCAGAAACTGGCCGATGTGCTCAAGCAAAACCCTGCCCGTACCGTGTTGGTTGAGGGATTTACCGACAGTACAGGTGGTACGGCATTTAACCAAGAGTTGTCCAGCCGCCGCGCAGCCGCGGTGCGGGATGCATTGATGCAAATGGGCGTAGCTGCCAATCGCGTCAATGTGCGCGGCTATGGCGAAGCCTATCCTGTGTCCGGCAACGACAGTGCTGCTGGCCGCCAGTTGAACCGCCGTGTAGAAATCGTTCTGTCAGACGATATGGGCACCATCAAGCAGCGCAGCTAAGTCAAATCAGCCTGTAGCCCAGGTAAAATATACCTGAGTAGCTATGAGTTTCATAGCAAATCCCGGTTCGTGAAAACGAACTGGGCTTTTTTTT
>JANYEE010000089.1 GCA_025363275.1 Burkholderiales bacterium
CGGCTGCGGCAAGACGACACTGCTCAAAGTGATTCTGGGGCTATTGCACCCGCAAGAGGGTGAGGTGCTTTACGGTGGCGTGCCAGTCAAGCACCTGGGCCTGCAAAACTACCGCAAGGTTATTGGCACCGTCATGCAAGAGGACGTGCTGCTGGCGGGCAGTATTGCCGACAACATCAGCTTCTTTGACCTGCGGCCTGATCAGGAGCGCATTACAGTCTGTGCGCAACTTGCAGCCGTGCACGACGACATTACCAAAATGCCCATGGGTTACCAGACGCTGGTGGGGGATATGGGGAGCAGTTTGAGTGGTGGGCAAAAGCAGCGCGTCTTGCTAGCTCGGGCCCTTTACAAAAATCCCAAGGTGCTGGCGCTGGATGAAGCTACTAGCCACCTGGACATTGCCAACGAGCGCCGGGTAACGGATGCGCTTGCTGCTATGCCGCTCACCCGCATCATCGTGGCGCATCGGCCTGAGACGATTGCGGGGGCGCAACGGGTGGTGGGGGTGGAGGCAGGAAAGGTGGCTGAGCTGAGGGCGGTGACGGCTATTGAGGCGGCTTAGGCGTGGAGCGCCTTTTTATGCCTCCAAAACACATTTTTAAAGCCAAATGTGCTCCTAGCCCAGGTGAAACCTGCCTGTGCAGCTACAAAAACAATAGCAGTTACAGAGTTTGTGAAGCTAGCTGCAATTTGCCGCGTCGGCCTGCGGATAATCCGCTCTTTGTCCGCACGCTCTGACCATGCCCCTTGACCCTGCCGCATCCTCTGTCACTCCCGCAACGCCCAAGGTCTGGCTGCAGCGCGGGGTGATTGTGATTGGCGTGCTGGCGCTGGTTTTGTTACTGGCCCTGCTGGTGGCTTTGGCGGTGGTGGTGCCGCAGTTGCCCGATACGGCCAGTCTCTCCAACTACAAGCCCAAGCAGCCGCTGCGCGTGTACACCGCCGAGGGCGTGGAGATGGCCGGCTTTGGCAGCGAGCGCCGCGTCTACCAGCGTATCGACCAGATTCCGCAGCTGATGAAAGACAGCCTATTGGCCGTGGAGGACACCCGCTTTTATAAACACCATGGTGTCGATCCAATTGGCGTGGCCCGTGCTGCGGTGGCCATGGCCACCGGTGGCCGTACCCAGGGCGGCTCCACGATTACGCAGCAAGTGGCACGCACGTTTTTTCTGAGTCGCTCCAAGACCTTGGACCGCAAGTTCCGCGAAGCCTTGCTGTCTTTCAAGATCGAATCCCAACTCAGCAAAGACCAGGTGCTGGAGCTGTACATGAACCAGATTTATCTGGGTGGCCGCGCCTACGGCTTTGAGGCGGCGGCTCAGTCTTACTTTGGCAAAACCTTGGCGGCGCTGAGCCCAGCCGAATGCGCCATGCTGGCCGGGTTGCCGCAAAACCCCTACTTTGCCAACCCGATCACCAACTTTGCGCGGGCCAAAACGCGCCAACTGGTCGCCCTGTCGCGCATGCGGACCGAGGGCGTGATCGACGAAGCCCAGTACCAAGCAGCGCGCGTGGAAAAGCTCACGATCCGCAACGCCAAATCGGTCGACGTGCACGCCGAGTACGCGGCCGAGATGGTGCGCCAACAGGTCTATGCCCAGTACGGCGATTTGACCTACACCACGGGCTTGAGCGTGACCACCACGCTGCGCGCCTCTGAGCAGCAAGCGGCCTACACCGCGCTGCGCCACACGCTGATAGAGCATGAGTTGCGCCAGGGCTGGCGCGGGCCGGAGGGCGCTGAGACGTTGGCGCCAGACCTCACCGATACCGACCCGGCCATTGCGCAGGCCCTGTCGGACTACGACGACGATGACACGCTGCGCCTGGGCGTGGTGACCCGGGCTACGCCCAAGAGCGTGAGCCTGGTACTGGCCAATGGTGAGGTGGTCAAGGCCGAAGGCGCTGGTTTACGCCAGGCGCAGGCGGGCTTGTCGGACAAAGCCACGCGGGCCCAGCGCATTGCGCGCGGTGCGGTGGTGCGCGTGGTGCAGCAGGGCAAGGGCTGGGCGCTGGTGCAGTGGCCCGAAACCGAAGGCGGCTTTGTGGCGCTGGACCCGCTGAATGGCGAGGTGCATGCGCTGGTGGGTGGCTTTGACTTCCACCGCAACCAGTTCAACCACGTGACCCAAGGTTGGCGCCAGCCGGGCTCCAGCTACAAGCCCTTTATCTATTCCGGCGCCATCGAAAACGGGG
>JANYEE010000100.1 GCA_025363275.1 Burkholderiales bacterium
GCTTCTACGGCGGCCAGCAGGTCCAGGTAGTCTTCGAGCTTTTCCAGTGGTGGCATGAAGACATACAACACGCCCGATGCTTCGCCCACCATTTCGGCCTTGGGACCGCTGGCGCGGCGCGGGTCGCGCACTTCCACACACAGCGCGGTGCGGGTGATCCAGTGCGCAGACTCATTGGTGGATGGTGCGCGGGCAAAGTCAGTGGGCTCGGCTTGCGCTGCGCTTTGCGCGTTAGCGGCCATTTGGGCGGCAGCAGTCAGTGGAGCCGTAGGGCTGGCGTTAGGATGGAACGACCCGCTGGCGACCTGGAATTTGCGTGGCGCCTCAGCTGGCTTGTTGGCGCTGGCCAAGTAGGGTGCATCCCGTTCGCCCTGAGCTTGTCGAAGGGCGTCGACAGGCTCTGCCCGAACGGTTTGTGGCTGCGCATAGCGCGCTGTAAACGCACCGTGGGGCGGCAAGGTGTCTCGCGCAGCGTAGGGGTCTTGCTCTATCAAGTACGGAAAGTCGGCCTCGCTGACCCAGGGCAAAGAGTCCAGCGGCAGGCGCAACCCCATGGGCGAGTCGCCGGGCATCAGGTACATGCGCTCATCGCGGAAGAACCAGGGGCCGGTGGTCCACGCCGGACCGCTCAGGCGGGCGCTAGAGCCCGCGCTGGCGGGCTTCACCGGCAGCACGTAGCCAATCGGGGAATCCAACTTTTGCTCAAACACGCGGCGCAGGCGTGCGCGCTCCATCTCGTCGTCCAGCTTGTTGTTGAACGGGTCCACATTCACCGGCAGGCGGCGTTCACGCCAGAGGTAGTACCAGGTGTCCTCATAGCCGGTTTGGATGTACTTATCCGTCAGGCCCAGCTTGGAGGCCAGCGTGCGGATAAAGAAGCCCGCGTCTTCACTGGTGTAGTGGCAGGGCACGCGTTCATCGGCAAACAGATCGGGGTTGGCCCAGACGGCTTGCTTGTCGGTACGCCAGTAGATGTTCAAAGCCCAGCGTGGCAATTGCTCGCCGGGGTACCACTTGCCCTGACCAAAGTGCAAGAAACCGCCTTGGCCGTATTCCTGGCGCAGTTTGTGCACCAGCTCGGTCGCAAAGCCGCGTTTGCTAGGGCCCAGGGCGTCGGTGTTCCACTCCGCTGCGTCGCGATCGTTCACCGCCACAAAGGTGGGCTCACCGCCCATGGTCAGGCGCACGTCGCCCTGGATCAATTCCTTATCGACTGCCTCTCCCAGCTTCATGACCTCGGCCCACTGCTCGGGCGTGTAGGGCTTGGTTACGCGCGGTGATTCGTAAATGCGTGTGACGGCCATGTGGTGCTCAAACTCCACTTCACTTTCGTCCACGCCACCTTCAATGGGCGCTGCGCCCGAGGGCTGGGGCGTGCAGGCCAGTGGGATGTGGCCTTCACCGGCGAGAAGGCCGCTGGTGGCGTCCAGGCCAATCCAGCCGGCGCCGGGCAAGTACACCTCGCACCAGGCGTGCAGGTCGGTGAAATCGACTTCGGTGCCGCTGGGGCCGTCTAGGCTCTTCACATCGGGTTTGAGCTGGATCAGATAGCCCGATACGAAGCGCGCGGCCAAGCCGCAGTTGCGCAGCAGTTGCACTAGCAGCCAAGCGGAGTCGCGGCACGAGCCGGAGGCCTTGGTCAGCGTTTCCTCGGGCGTTTGCACGCCAGGCTCCATGCGGATGGTGTAGCTGATGGCCTTGTGTACCAGGGTGTTCAGGTCCACCAAAAAGATGACGCTGCGGCGCTTGGTGCGGTCTATCAAATCCAGAAAGCCCTGCACCAGCGGTGTCATCGGGTCGGCCTGCAGGTAGGGGGCCAGCTCCTGTTTCAGGTCCGCCGCGTAGGAGTCGCCCTCAAACGTAAAGGGGAACTCTTCGGCCTCGGGCTCCAGGAAGAAATCAAAGGGGTTGTAGACCGCCATCTCGACGACCAGATCGACAGTGACTTTAAAGTGCGTGGTTTTCTCAGGAAAGACCAGGCGCGCCTGGTAGTTAGAAAACGGGTCTTGCTGCCAGTTGACGAAATGGGTGCTGGGTTCGACTTTGAGGGAGTAGGACAAAACCTTGCTGCGGCAATGCGGGGCCGGGCGCAGGCGGATCGTTTGCGGGCCGAGATTGACCGGCCGGTCGTAGGTGTAGTGGGTAACGTGGTTCAGCGCGGCATGGATGGACATGGGCTTGTCTCGGTTGGGCTCAAGAAAAAACTGCAGTGGCGGCGTGCAACGTGGGCTGTTAGCTGCGCTTTGCCATAGTACCAAGCAATTCTTGCGCCATTCGTTCTGGGTGCGTGCGCCAATACATCTATCTGGCAGCGTTAGCATGCAAGGGTGCAATCCACCACGTATCAGTCACCTGTCTGGGCGCAGACCCTGTTCGCCGCGCTCCTGGGATGGGTGCTGGGCGCTGCCTTGCAGTTGCAGCAGATGGCGCTGTGGTCGGTGGCCATTTATGCATCATTTATGGCTGTGGCCCTAGTATTTATTGCCTGGGTAGCTATGAAAAATATAGCGCAGAAGCTTTTCAATGGCGTTTGGAGGCAAATTTTCGTACTGCTGGCTTTGACTGCGCTGGGCTTTGCAACCACGGGATTGCGCTCGGTGGCATATGAGCGTGATAGCCTGGCCCCGGCGTTGGAGGGGCGGGATGTAGTGATCACCGGCGTCGTGGCCAGCCTGCCGCAGCGCAACGAGGCAGCGCTGCGCTTTCGTCTGCAGGTGGAGTCTGCCCAACTGGCGGGTCAGCCCGTGCGCGTGCCGCCACGCATGGATGTGGGCTGGTATGGCGGCGCCTTTCCGGCCGGGCCAGGTGCGGCGCTGGGGAGTGAAATGGCACTGTCGGCTGTGCCGGTGGCCACGCTCAACCGCCAGCCGCCCGCGCTGCGCGCAGGCGAGCGCTGGCAAATGACGTTGCGCCTGAAAGCGCCTCACGGCGCGCGCAACCCCGGTGGCTTTGACTACGAGCTATGGCTGTGGGAGCAGGGCGTGCAAGCTACCGGCTACGTGCGCGCGGGCGCCAAAGACCTAGCACCGGTGCGCTTGGGCACCACCTGGCAGTACCCAGTGGCCTGGGCGCGCCAGACCGTGCGCGACGCCATTTACGCCCGCATTGACAACCGCCAGCAGGCCGGGCTGATTGCGGCCCTGGTGGTGGGCGACCAAGCCGCAATTGACCGCGCTGATTGGGACGTGTTCCGCGCAACTGGCGTGGCCCATCTCGTCAGCATCTCAGGCCTGCACATCACCATGCTAGCCTGGGGAGCGGGTGTGGTGACGGGTTGGCTGTGGCGACGCTCCGGGCGGCTGTGCCGGGCCTTGCCTGCGTCGTATGCGGCCCTGTTGTTGGGCGTGTTGGTGGCGGTGGCGTATTCGGCCTTTGCTGGATGGGGGGTGCCCGCACAGCGCACCTGCCTGATGCTGGCCACGGTGGCGGTGCTGCGGCTCAGCGGTGCGCGCTGGCCCTGGCCGCAGGTCTGGATGCTGGCCTGTGCCGTGGTGGTGGCTAGCGACCCCTGGGCATTGCTACAGGCGGGTTTCTGGCTCAGCTTTGTGGCCGTAGGGGTTTTGTTTGCTACAGATTTAGGAGCTGCTCGGGCAGGTTCTACCTGGGCCACAGCCCGATTTGATTCTAAATTTCCTCTGGAACAGCCTGCTGGCGCATCCTTGCGCATGAAGGCGGGCTTGGCCAGTGCTGTACACAGCCTGCAGGCCAACTGGCGAGAGCAGTGGGTCATCACTGTGGCGCTGGCGCCGCTCACGCTACTGCTGTTCGGGCAGATGTCGGTGGTGGGCCTGCTGGCCAATGCGCTGGCCATTCCCTGGGTCACGCTGGTCATCACGCCGCTGGCCATGTTGGGTGCAGTGGTGCCCGCGCTGTGGGATGTGGCGGCGCTGGCGGTCAGCGGCTTGTTGGTCGTACTGCAGGGGCTGGCGATTTGGCCGTGGGCCACGCTGTCGGTGGCGGTCGCGCCCTTGGGGGTGGCCGTGCTGGGTGCGCTAGGTGGCGTGCTGCTGGTGGCGCCGCTGCCGCCTGCACTGCGGGTGCTTGGGTTGCCGTTGTTGCTGCCAGTGTTGCTGTGGCAAGCGCCCCGTCCACCAGATGGCGAATTTGAGTTGCTGGCCGC
>JANYEE010000116.1 GCA_025363275.1 Burkholderiales bacterium
GGATTACCAAGAGCACTTGCTGAATCTTCATACAGTCGTGCAGGCGTGCAATCCAGGGGAAGAGTTTTAGGGCTTGCAGATACCCAAGCCGTCATTGACGGCATAACGGCCAAACACGACAACGGACCAAAGGTCCGCGTAGTTCAGTCCACGACAGACCTACCTATTGATGCGCCAAGCGATGCCAAAGGTCTCTACTACAAGGGCCAAGTCTGGATCGTTGCGGATAACAATTCCAGCGCCAAAGAAATAGCCAGCACCTACGCGCACGAAACCATTGCCCACTACGGCCTGCGCAACATGCTGGGCCGGGACGAATGGAACAAGCTGATGGCTCATATTCAACTTGGCGTGAAGTCGGGTAGGCGTCCATAGCGCGTGGTGGGTGACTTGGCTCCAGGGTCACACAATCCCGCCTCGACCATGCTCTGGTTCAAGTCTTTGATGCTCGCGAAATCAGTCACCGGCCCCGTGAACAGGTAGCCCGCCTGAAAATTGCCCTCGCTGGTTTCGATCACATACGATGGCGGGCAGGCATCAAGCCGATCCAGTGGCAACGCTTTGGTGCCCAGGTCATCCAGCATCACGCCATACACCGCCGCACAGTCTTTCTCGCGCCGGTGGTAGCCCTCGTCGTCGGGCTGGTAGGCCGCCAGACTGAAATACCAGTTGAGCGCGGCATTGTCCGTGTGGCTCTTGTCGGCGCGCCACGCCTCGCCGCCCCAGGCTTTGCGGTCTTTGGGCTTACCCGCGAACCCAAGTACGAACGGGCGTTGCGGTTCCGCCAGCCCGGAAAAAATGGCGTTCAAGAACTCGGCGTTGGTGGTTGGAGCACTGGCCACGTCGGTTTCAGCGGTTTGATCGGTTTGCTCTGGTAGGGTGGGTGAAAGTGTCAGCATGGTGTGCCTCCCAGGGTCGCCAGTGGCTTGGAGTCGGCGCTATTTATAAAAAATAGGGTTGTAGCCCGCGTAGAACTTGCGTAAGCAGCTATGAAATGTGTAGCACCTCTGACTGCTTGCGTGAGCGCTATTGACGAACCCGCAGCGTCGGCGCTGGTGCATTGGGTGTTAGTCATGCTTATGCCACTCCCAAAAGTTCACGGATTTTTTGGGTCGGCCAGGCGAGGCGGCCATTGACCCGGATTGGGCGAAGCGGGCCATCCTCATGACAAGCCCAGCCGCGCAAGGTCTGTTGCTGGCGATTCAGGTAGTAAGCGGCAGCGGCGGTGTCCACCGCGGGGCGCGTGACGGATTCCAGTGCGGGAAACTGTTTGGGGGTTGCCGTTGTCATCGGTTTGCACCTCAAGAAGTTGATGTGCATTGATGTTTTTCCGGGGACTATCCTCCCCCGCAAGTGTCCCCGTATCCCCCACTTAGGGGGACACTCAAAGCATTTAGGTGCGGATCACTATGTCGCCCCGCGCCGAAAGCCGCTCCCATGCCTTATTGAAAACTGTCGCGCCAACGAAGAGAGGATTGCGCTCAAGCGCCGTGCGCACCTTTGCTTTGCTTCCAGCCTTGCCAGTCTTGTTTTTGGGGATGGCCAATGGGTTGATGTTTAGCGCCGCGAGCGTGGAAAGTATGGCCGCGTCTTGGGCTGCAGTGCGCTGCACGGGTGTTGGCAGGTCATTGCGCGCCACTGATTCGGCTTCAGTAGCGGCCTTCAACTTGGCCGCTTCATATTCATCCCGCGCCTGCAGACGAGCAATTTCCGCAAGCCGCGCAGTCTCAATTTCCTCTTCACGTTTTCGCGCACGGTGGTGACGGTCGGCTTCCATCGGGTCGTAAAGTGGCATCAGGGGAACTTCGATTTCTCGCGGCTCGGTATATCCCGCTGCGCGCCGGACCTGTTCGGCGGCGTTTTCTAATTCGAGAAACTGCTTTGCCACAGCAGCCAGAGAGTCTGCACTGCCGAGTTGCTTATAGGCATCGGCTGCAGATGTCGACGCCGATAAACCAGCAGCATTTGCCAATTGAGACTCACCGATTTGGCGGACTGCATCCGCAATGCTTGTGCCACCGGCTAATGCCTTTAAGCTGCGCTGCTCTTCAACCATTCGGAGCGTGTCTGGCGACAGGCGATATTGGTCCAATACGGAATAGTGCTTGGCCAATTCAAGTTGGTGTTGCACCTCGGCGATGTTGCTCACCATCAACTGGCTTTTCAATTTGTCCACCGGGTTCATCGCCTCGCGTGCTGCCCGCGTAGCCCAGTCTTTGGCCTCACTGTTTGCGATGGATGCAGCGGGTGTCCGGGGTGTGGCGGGTGCAATCGCTGCGGCAAGCACCTCGTCGGTTAGTCCATCCCAGCTCTTCACCGTAAATGGTGGGAGCTTCAATAACTTTTGCAAATTGTCCAATCGACGTTTCAACAAGGCCAGTTGCGTTTCTTTCAAAGCAGCCTCGCTCGGCAGCGCCCGGTCATTCATCAACTCCCACCGTTTGATTTCTGTCTCGACTTCCTGAGTTCTGCACGTCAATTGCCACCAGTATTCATTTTCTGGTTCAAGCGCTGGATCGTGCTGCGCATCATTCTGTTGAGCCAAGGATCGGCGTTGGTCGGGGGCAAGTTGATCCCAATGGGGCATGGGAAAGAAAGCCTGCGCTACCCGTTCCCGCAGGTGGACGGGCATCGCCTCAAATTTCCCGTTGGCGTACTGTTCTATGAGTTCGGTCAAGGGTTCAAATGCCGGACTTTTAATGGCGTCTGGCTGATGAAACCCCTCCATAACAATGTGTTGGGTGTTGGCGTCTGGAATGAAGGGGTCGAAATCCAGTGCAACTAACAAGAGTCGCACTGGATTTCGACCCCTTCATTCCAGACGCCAACACCCAACACATTGTTATGGAGGGGTTTCATCAGCCAGACGCCATTAAAAGTCCGGCATTTGAACCCTTGACCGAACTCATAGAACAGTACGCCAACGGGA
>JANYEE010000177.1 GCA_025363275.1 Burkholderiales bacterium
CAATGTGGCCGTGCTGGAGACTGTCACCATCATCGGTCACCGCGTTTAAGTCGGCCTCAGCGTTCCGCCATGAAAGCCATTCTTGTCTTTATCGGCTGGTTGATCCTGATGGTGCTGTGCTGGCCCCTCGCCATCCTGGCCCTGGTGCTGTGGCCGGTGGTGTTGCTGATTTCGATTCCGTTGTCGATCATTGGGATCGGCGTGGGTGCGGCACTGGCACTGCTCAAAGCACTCTTGTATTTGCCCGCCCGCATTCTGGGCCACAGAGCCTGAGAGCCTGGGCGGCAGAGCGTTTTGCGCAGGTAAAGGAGGAGCCCGCGCAGCGGGCGGAGGACACGGAGCAAAACGCTCTGTCGCCCAGGCTCCTCGTACGCAAGCTACTAGTTAGGTTTGCGCGCCGGCTTAGCGCCAGGCTTCGCCGCCAAGCGTGCAGAAGGTTTCACCCCAGCAGTCAATCCCGGTTTTGCAGAACCCGTCACCCGCGGTGGCAGCCCCGTGTGCTGGGTCAGCATGCGGCCCTTCACGGGTGCAGCGGCTTTTACCGGCACTATTGTCGAATTCTTCTTACGCGCACTCTGGTAGCCACCATCCGTCAGCGGCTGGAAAGTGGGAATCAAATGGTGCTTACCATTCCCAATCAAATCGGCCCGGCCCATAGTCTTCAAGGCTTCGCGCAACAGCGGCCAGTTATTGGCATCGTGGTAGCGCAAAAAGGCTTTGTGCAGTCGTCGGCGCTTCTCACCGCGCACGATATCTACCGTCTCGTCATCGCTTTCAGCCGTGCGGTGCACGCGCTTCAAGGTATTGCGGCCCGAGTGGTACATGGCGGTGGCAGTGGCCATCGGGCTGGGGTAGAAAGTCTGCACCTGGTCGGCGCGAAAGCCGTTCTTCTTCAGCCAGATCGCCAAATTCATCATGTCTTCATCGGTGGTGCCTGGGTGGGCGGCGATGAAATAGGGAATCAGGAACTGCTTCTTGCCGGCCTCGGCGCTGAACTTCTCGAACAGCGTCTTGAACTTGTCGTAGCTGCCGATGCCCGGCTTCATCATCTTGGTCAGCGGGCCTTGCTCGGTGTGTTCCGGCGCAATCTTCAGGTAGCCGCCCACGTGGTGTTGCACCAGCTCTTTGACGTACTCGGGGCTCTTGACTGCCAAGTCATAACGCAGACCAGAGCCAATCAGGATCTTCTTGATGCCTTTCAACGCCCGCGCGCGGCGGTAAATCTTGATCAGCGGGTCGTGGTTGGTCGTCAGGTTCTGGCAGATGCCAGGGTAGACGCAACTCGGCTTGCGGCACGCCGCTTCGATCTCGGGGCTCTTGCAGCCCAGGCGGTACATGTTCGCCGTGGGGCCGCCCAAGTCGGAGATGGTGCCGGTGAAACCCTTCACCTTGTCGCGGATGTCTTCGACTTCCTTGATGATGGATTCTTCTGAGCGGCTCTGGATGATGCGGCCCTCGTGCTCGGTGATCGAGCAGAAGGTGCAGCCGCCGAAGCAGCCGCGCATGATGTTCACGCTGAAGCGGATCATCTCCCAGGCGGGGATCTTGGTGGCGTGGTCGTGGCTGCCGTTCTCATCCATGTACGCAGGGTGCGGGCTGCGGGCGTAAGGCAGATCAAACACAAAGTCCATCTCCGCGGTCGTCAGCGGTATGGGCGGCGGCGTGATCCACACGTCACGCGCGGTCACGCCGTCGCCATGGGCCTGCACCAGGGCTCTAGCGTTGCCGGGGTTGGTCTCCAGGTGCAACACGCGGTTGGCGTGGGCGTACAAAATAGGGTCGCTCTTGACCTGCTCGTAGCTGGGCAGGCGGATCACTGAACGCTCGCGTGGCGGCACTTTGTACTTGCCTAAGCCGTGCAAAGCGGGCTTCAAACGGGGATTTGGCACAAAAACTAAGGGCTTTGCGCCGGAGGCCCAGGTGGAATCTACCTGAGTAGCTCCTGATTTGATAGCAGCTGGTCTGATAGAACCCGCTTGCTCAGCCTGCTGCGCAACCGCCTTGGCTTCGTCTTCCTTGGCGCACGTGGCGCCGTTTTCGGCGGCCTGCTCGCTGGTGGTCATGTAGGGGTTGATGTGGGCCTCGACCCGGCCTGGCTCGTCAATGGTGGTGGAGTTGATCTCAAACCAGCCGCTAACGCTGCCGTCACCCTCCCATTTGGCAGACACATCGTCCGAGCGCCGCACAAAGGCCGTGCCGCGCACATCGGTAATTTGCTCTACCGGCTCCTTGGCGGCCAGGCGGTGGGCAATTTCGACAATCGCGCGCTCGGCATTGCCGTACAGCAGCAGGTCGCACTTGGCATCCACCACGATGCTGCGGCGGACCTTGTCGCTCCAATAGTCGTAGTGCGCAATGCGGCGCAATGAGCCTTCAATGCCACCCAAAATAATCGGCGTGTCTTTGAAAGCTTCGCGGCAGCGCTGGCTGTACACAATCGCTGCGCGGTCCGGGCGCTTGCCGGCTACATCGCCCGGGGTGTAGGCATCGTCGCTGCGGATCTTGCGGTCGGCCGTGTAACGGTTGATCATGGAATCCATGTTGCCGCTGGTCACGCCCCAGAACAGATTGGGTTTGCCCAAGGCCTTGAAGGCCTCGGCGCTGGTCCAGTCGGGCTGGGCAATGATGCCGACGCGAAAACCCTGCGCTTCCAGCATGCGGCCAATGACCGCCATACCAAAACTGGGGTGATCGACATAGGCGTCGCCCGTGACCAAAATTATGTCGCAACTGTCCCAGCCTAATCTGTCCATCTCGGCGCGGTTCATTGGCAAAAACGGGGCTGTGCCGAAACGCGCGGCCCAGTACTTTCGGTAACTGGTCAGGGGTTTTGCGGCGCGCGCGAAAAAGGAGACGTCAACAGGGGCGTTCATAAACAGGCTTGAATCAGCGCCATAGTTTAAGGTTTTACGTTGGGCAGTGCACCTTAAATGGCTATAGAGCACGGATGGGCCTGCGGGTAACACCGTGGAAACCCCAAGACTTAAGTTCATTCCGGCATCAAATTTGCATGGCTTAGACCGTAGAATCATTTGTAGTTTTAACCGGCTCGGGCCAAGCGCCCGGCCTCTCAAAGGAAATCCCATGAAGAAAGTCCTCCTGGCACTCTCCATCGCCGCCATGCTGACGGCTTGCGGCAAAAAGGAAGAAGTTGCTGCTGTACCTGCCGCCGCAGCGGTGTCTGCCCCCGTGGCTGCTCCCGCAGCCGTGCCGGAACTCAAGGTCGCCATCGACGCGACCTACGAGCCTTTCACCTTCAAGACTGCCGACGGCAAGCCTACGGGGTTTGATGTGGATATCGCCAGCGCCTTGTGCGAGCAAATCAAACGCAAGTGCGTGTTTGTCGAACAAGTCTGGGACAGCATGATCCCCGGACTGATGGCCAAAAAATACGACGTGATCATCAGCTCCATGTCCGTGACTGAAGAGCGTCTGGCGCAAATCGATTTCACCGACAAGTACTACAACACCCCCAGCCGTGTGGTGGTCAAGAAGACGCTGAAGTTTGATGGCCCCGCTTCGCTCAAGGGCAAAAAAATCGGTGTCCTGAAAGCCTCCACTCAAGAGAAATACGCTTTGGGAGAACTCAAGACCGCTGGCGCCACGGTGGTGCCTTACGAAGCACAGGACCAAGTTTATCTGGACATCAAAGCCGGCCGTCTTGATGGCACTGTGGCTGATTTCGTAGAAGTGACAGGCGGGTTCCTGTCCAAGCCCGAAGGCGCTGCTTATCAATTGGTAGGCCCCGAACTGTATGAGCCTAAATACTTCGGTATTGGCGCTGGCATCGGCCTGCGCAAGGGTGAAGATGCTTTGAAGGGCGAATTGAACGCCGCCATCAAGGCCATCCGCGATAACGGCACTTACAAGACCATCAACGACAAGTATTTCGCCAAGTACAACAACTTGGACGTCTGGGGCAAGTAAGCCCTTCTTGCAGGTCTAAATCGTCGGCGCACAGTGAACCTGTGCGCCGTCCTTGTTTTCAGCACATACAAATGCGCACATGAACGCTTACTACCTCTCCATACTGCAAGGATCGGTACTCACCGTGGGGGTATCTTTGGCGGCCCTGCTGGTGTCTATCGTGCTGGGCCTGCTGGGGGCGGGGGCCAAGCTGTCCGGACGGCCGGTGCTGGTCGCGCTGTCCACCTCCTACACCACACTGATACGGGGTATTCCTGACCTCGTCGTCATGCTGCTGGTGTTTTACGGCGGCACCATTGGGCTCAACAAACTGATGGAAGCCCTGGGCTCTGCAACCGTCATCGACATCAACCCCTTTGTGGCTGGAGTGCTAACCATAGGCTTCATCTACGGCGCTTACATGACCGAGACCTTTCGCGGGGCTATCTTGTCCATACCCAAGGGACAGACCGAAGCGGCCTGGGCTTTTGGCATGGGCCGTGTGCAAACCTTCTTGCGTATTACCGCCCCCCAAATGGTGCGTTACGCTCTGCCCGGCTTTACCAATAACTGGCTGGTATTGATCAAAGCCACCGCCCTGGTGAGTCTGATCGGCCTCAAGGAAATGACCTACATCGGCAAGCAGGCGGGGGCGGCCACCCGGTCACCCTTTGCCTTTTTGCTGTTCACGGCAGCGCTCTTTTTGATCTACACCACCGTCTCACTCTATGCGCTGCGCAAGCTCAATGCCCGCTACAGCCTGGGCACCAAACGGGGCCAGCTATGAATTGGTCTGTCATTTTTCAAGCCAAGAATCTCGCGCTGTATGGCGAGGGCATCGTCACCACGCTGTGGCTACTGTTCGCTTCATTGGGTGTGGGCGCCGTTTTGGCCGTAATTTTTGCGCTGTTGCTCACCGGCCCCTGGGCTCCTCTGCGTTGGGCGGTAGGGGCTTATACCTACGTGATTCGCGGCACGCCGCTGCTGATTCAGGTCTACCTGATTTATTATGGCCTGGGCCAGCTCGAATGGATTCAGGCACGCTGGGATGATGTATGGCCCTGGACCTACTTCAAGGAGCCCTTCTTCTGCGCGGCATTTGCCTTCAGCCTGAACACAGCGGGCTACACCGCCGAAATGCTGGCGGGTGCCATTCGCGAGACCAACGCAGGCGAGATCGAAGCGGCGCAGTCCTTCGGAATGAGCCGACTCCAGGTCATGCTACGCGTCGTTTTGCCCAGTGCCATGCGCCGCACCCTGCCCGCCTATAGCAATGAAGTGGTAATGATGTTACAAAGCACCAGCCTGGCAAGTGCCGTGCCCAGCATGATGGATGTGACTGCAGCCGCTAGCCGCGTGTACTCCGACTATTACCTCCCCTTTGAGGCCTACTTGGCCGCAGCGGCTATTTATTTGGTGGCATCGTTTTGCCTAATCGGCGTATTTAAGCTGGCTGAGAAGCACTTCTTGGCCTACCTGGCACCTCGCAAACACTGAGTTATGCAGCGAATCGATCATCCGCTTATTTCGCCCAGCCTGGGCGTGCATAAGACTGTGACCAGCTTGCACTTTGGCATGCCCGGTGGGCGCCCCAAGGTGTATATCCAGGCCAGCCTGCACGCAGAAGAATTGCCCGGCATGCTGGTCGCCCACCACCTGCGCAAGCTCTTGACAGATGCTGATGAAAAAGGCGAGGTTACCGGTGAAGTCATTCTGGTGCCCGTGGCCAACCCGATTGGTCTGGCCCAGCGTCTGGACCACAAGCCCATGGGTCGCTTTGAGCTGGACACCTCAGAAAACTTCAACCGCCATTATCCGGACTTGGCCAAAGTACTTGAGCCGCTGGTTGTGGATGCCCTGGGCGACAACGCGCAAACCAATGTGGCACTGGTACGTACGGCCCTACGCGACTATCTTGCCCAATGGGCGCCCGCCACCGAATTGCAAAGCCTGCGCAAAACGCTGCTCAGCTTGGCCTTCGATGCCGATCTGGTGTTAGACCTGCACTGCGACTGCGAAGCCGTCATGCACATGTACGCGGAAGAGGCTTGCTGGCCGCCGTTGCAGCCGCTGGCCAATATGCTCCAGTGTGAAGCCGTGTTGTTGGCCAAAAACTCAGGTGGTGGACCCTTTGACGAATGTTTGTCGGGTGTGTGGTGGCAGCTCAAGCAATCGCTAGAAGCTAAATCCATCACTGCCCCGATACCACAAGCCTGCAGCACGACCACGATTGAATTCCGCGGTGAAGCGGATGTGGATCATGCACTCGCCACCCAGGACAGCCAGGCACTTTGGACTTTTCTGAAGCACGCTGGCGCTGTGTGCAACACAAGCCCAGTGCCAATTCCCAGGGCGCACTGCCAAGCCACGCCATTGGCGGGTTCCGAAACGCTAATTGCACCAGCGCCCGGCCTGTTGGTTTTCACAACTGCGGTGGGCCAGAGAGTTCAAGTTGGTGATTTGATTGCTGAAATTATCGACCCGATCACCGACACCACCCACCGCATAGTGGCAGGGGTGGCTGGCGTTTTTTATGCACGGGTGCGAGAGCGCTACCTCACCACCGGTGGTGAGGTCGGCAAAATCGCTGGTGCGATTCCTTTTAGAACCGGTGAACTGCTGGGCGCCTGAGCCCACAGCACCCCAACACCATTTACGGTAAGCACTCCATGACTTCCAGTTCAAACAAGCTTCAGGTCGACAACATCCACAAGCGCTTTGGCTCCAATGAGGTCCTCAAAGGCGTTTCTTTGTCGGCCAATGCGGGTGACGTGATCAGCATCATTGGCAGCTCAGGCTCAGGAAAGAGCACGTTTTTGCGCTGTATCAATTTGCTAGAAAAGCCGCACGAAGGCCGTATTACGGTGGCGGGCGAAGAGATCAAGTTGGCACCTGGCGCCCATGGGGAACTACACGCCACAGACGCCAAACAGCTTGCGCGCATGCGCACCAAGTTGGCGATGGTTTTCCAGCATTTCAATTTGTGGGCTCACATGACAGTGCTGCAAAACATCATCGAGGCGCCTATTCACGTGATGGGTATCGCCAAAGACGAAGCTGTGGCCCGGGCGCGTAAATATTTGGTCAAGGTCGGCCTGGAGGGCAAAGAAGACGCCTACCCCGCCCACCTGAGCGGCGGCCAGCAGCAACGCGTGGCCATTGCCCGGGCTTTGGCGATGGAGCCAGAGGTCATGTTGTTTGACGAGCCCACCAGCGCGCTCGATCCTGAGTTGGTTTCGGAAGTACTCAAGGTCATGAAAGATTTGGCCAAGGAGGGCCGTACCATGGTTGTCGTGACCCATGAAATGGGCTTTGCCCGCGAAGTGTCCAATCACCTGATCTTTCTGCATAAGGGTTGCATTGAAGAGCAAGGGGTGCCAGCCCACGTGCTAGCCAATCCCAAGAGTGAACGATTGGGACAGTTCTTGTCGGGCAGCCTGAAGTAACTCCCATGGCGGTAGCTATCCGGGAGTCGTCCACGCTGTTTGAGCTGCTGCCCATCGGGGCCTATCGCTCTAAACCTGGCGGCGAAGTGTTTCAAGTCAATGCGGCACTGGTGCGCATGGCGGGTTTTACCAATGCGGGGGAATACAAACGCAGTGGTTTGAGTTTCGCGAGGCACTTCTACGTCAATCGGGCGCGGCGGGAAGAATTTGCCGCATTGATTGAGCGGGACGAACAAGTTTCCGATTTCATTTCTGAAGCCTACCGGATGAAGACCGGCGAGCGTATTTGGGTGCGCGAAATGGCACATATTGTGCGCGATCAGTTCGGCAACCCACAGTTTTACGAGGGCACGATTGAAGACATCACCCAAGAGCGTATTGCCCTCGGGGCCCTGCAGCGTACCGCCAATTTATTGCGCAATGTGCTGCAAACAATTCCTGACCGGGTATGGCTGAAAGACATTTCTGGCAGCTATCTGACATGTAATGACGCCTTTGCGGTGGGTCACATCGGTGCCTGCGTATCCGACGTCATTGGAACCAGCGATGACCAGTGGTACAGCCCGCAGCAGGTAGTGCAGATTCGCGCTCATGACCAACTGGCAGTGCGAAACGGTCACACAACTTTATCCGAGGATGTAATGAGTAGCCGACTTCGGCCATCCAGTGAGCTTTTTGAGGTGGTGAAAACGCCTCTACACCATGCCTCCGGTGAAATCATGGGCGTGTTGGGTATCGCACGCAGCGTGCAGCAACGCAAAGACTCAGAGGCACTGCTACGTGATACCTCCGAACAGCTGGAGCTGGCACTTATGGGCGCCGACCTGGGCCGCTGGGACTATGACTTGGGTACCAGTAACGGCTATCGCTTGGATGAACGCTCGTGCAAACTATTGGGCCTTGATTCGACAGAAAGTAAGGTTCGGCGCTCTTGGCGGGATCTTGTTCACATGGACGACGTGGCGGGCGTGCAGACAGCGCTGACGGCACACCTGGGTGGCAGTGCACCCGCGTTTGAAGCCGAGTACCGCGTGCGCCATACCGACGGGCATTCCATCTGGGTCAGCACCCGCGGAAAGGTGGTGCAGTTCTCTCAAGACGGGGCTGCTCTGCGAATGGTGGGTACCTTGTCCGATATTTCTCGGCGCAAGCATGCAGAGCAGCAGTTGCTTGCAACACGTTCTGAATTGCAGGCTACGCTAAATGCTCTGCCAGACCTGGTCATGGAGTTCACCATACACGGACAGTGCCGCGCGGTACACAGCCACAATCCTATTGATCTGGTATCCACACCACGCAGCCCGGTCAATCAATTTATTGGCGACGCCCTGCCCCCGGATGCGGCGGCGGTATGCATGGCCGCTTTGCAGGAGGCACGCCTCAACGGAAAGTCCACAGGGCGGCAATACACCCTGATGATGCCGCGGGGTCAGCAGTGGTACGAGCTCTCGGTGGTGACAAAGCCTACCGAGCCCGGAGACGAAGAACGCCTGATTGCCATCGCTCGCAACATTACCGAGCGCAAGCTGGCCGAGCAGGCGATTGAAAAGCTCGCATTCCACGACAGCCTGACTGGTCTACCCAACCGGCGCATGCTGAGCGATCGTCTGCACACCGCCGTAATGCAGAGCGCCCGCCAAAACCGCCACGGCGCCGTCATGTTCTTAGACCTGGACCGCTTCAAGCAACTCAACGACGCCTACGGTCACGAAACCGGTGATTTGCTACTGCAGGGCGTAGCCACCCGTTTGCTGCAGTGCGTGCGCGGCGTCGACACCGTGGCGCGGCTGGGCGGCGACGAATTTGTGGTGCTGATCCAAGAGTTGAGTACTGACTGGGTGGGCGCATTCCAGCAGACCATGGCCGTGGGCCAGAAGATACTCAGTGCGCTAAACGAAGCGCATGTGATTAACGGGTACGAACATAGGGCCACGCCCAGCATTGGCGCAGTTTTGTTTCAGGGTACGGCCACCGCACCTGCCGAACTCATCAAGCAGGCCGACATGGCGATGTACGATGCCAAGAAGGTAGGACGCAATACCATCCGGTTTTTTGATCAAAGTGAGCTCTAGCCCAGGTGTTTACTGCCTCGGCAGCTACACTATTCATAGCTAAGGCAGCCATTTCTGATGTTAAACTTTTTTCCTTCCCCGCTCGTCGGCCTAATCGCTGGCCTGCTGATGACGCTTAACGCCTTGTTTTGGGTGCCGATCCTGCTGGTCTTTGCTTCGGTCAAATTCATCCTGCCATTTCGCACCGTGCGCTTGGCCATTGACCCAATTCTGCTGTTCATCGCCGAATCTTGGATATCCTGCAACAGCGGCTGGATGGGACTGACCCAGCGCACCACCTGGGACATCGAAGGCATTGACGGCCTTGACCCGCACAGTTGGTATCTGGTCAACAGCAACCACCAGTCGTGGGTCGATATTCTGGTGTTGCAGCATTTGCTTAATCACCGCATTCCGCTGCTCAAATTCTTCATCAAACAGCAACTCATTTGGGTACCGGTGATGGGCCTGGCCTGGTGGGCACTGGATTTCCCTTTCATGCGCCGCCACGGCGAGGAATTTTTAAAGAAGCACCCTACTCTGCGCGGCAAAGACCAGGAAACCACGCGCAAAGCGTGCGAAAAATTTACGCTCATCCCCACCAGTGTGATGAATTTTCTGGAAGGCACCCGCTTCACACCGGTCAAGCAGGCCAAGCAGCAATCGCCCTACCGCCACTTACTCAAGCCCAAGGCTGGTGGTCTGGCCATGGCGTTGAACGCCATGGGTGACAAATTTCAGGCCATTCTGGATGTAACCATCGTCTACCCCGATGGAGCACCCACGTTCAGCCACTTTTTGCTGGGCAAGATGCACCGTGTGGTAGTGCGCGTACGCAGTCTGCCGATTCCGCAGCATTTGCTACAGGGCAACTACGCCAGTGACCCGGCATTCCGCGAAGCCTTTGCACAATGGGTACAACAGCTGTGGCGCGACAAGGACGCGCAGATCGCAGAGATATTAGCCGCCAGCACACCCGAGGGCTACAAGGCATAGGGTCAGCGCTGCATCGGTGATCACCCGGCCTTGGGCAGTTCTGTTGCTGATCAGCCTGCAGATTTGCGGGGTGACCCAGGAACCAGCAGGGCCTGAGCGATCGTAAAACCGGTGTGCATGGTGATGCGTTTGAAATACGACAGGTAGGCATCACTGCCCTCTGGCCATTGGGTCAAAAACTCTCGCTCCCATTGGGAATGGTCATACGGTACTGCCAAAGCGTCCACATGCACAGCGCCCCGGCGCACGCCATACAGCGGTAAGTGCGGTGATCCCTCCATGCTGATCCGAGTGATCAACCCCGCCCGCAGGCCCTCAAAGTTTGGCATCCCCGCCGCCCCATTGTTGATAACGATCCGGCCACCCCCTGCCCCACCTAGCGCCAACAAAGCCGGCTGGCAGGTGTGGCTGGATGCGAATACGTCGATCTCAGCTTGATCAAATGCATTGTGTAACCAGCGTGCTTGGTCCAAGTCAAAAGCCCGCCCGGGGTAAGTCTGCACCAAATGTTTCCCATCAAATTGCCATCCTGCCAGCGAGTCGGCATCGCCATGCACCACCGCCACACGGCAATCCCCCACTTGGTAGCGGACAAACATGGGAAGCGTGGAGAGCGCTTTTTGCAGCGTCGGCGCCTGCAGCGCGGTGCGTTTTAGGCGAGCATGAATACGGTTGGAGCGCTCAACGGTAGCAACATCCACGTCAGCGGGATAGCCACAACCACAGCCGGCCTCATCGGATTCCGTGGACAGTTCGGCCTCCACATTGCCCTGAATCGCAGCGTGCGCCAGAACCCTTTGGTTGATGGCTTGGAAGCTGCCGGGATCGCAATTGAACCAATTGAAATCACCGTTGAAGCAGAGAGTAACAGCCCCCGCTTCTTGTGCAGCCAGAGCCTCGATGGCGTCTAGCGCCTGCAAGTTGCCATACAACCCACCCACCACATACAGGGTCTGCGCAGACATCAGCGGCGCAGTAGCGATGGCCCGTGCCCCATAGCGGTAGTTCAAGGGGCAGACACGGCCGGCCACATCACTCATGCAGCTAGCTCCACGCCCCGGCCCGCAGTGTTACGGTAAAGTGGCTCTAGCCACGCGTCGTCCAGCGCTTGCGCTGGTATGTCAAATGCTATGCGACCCGCCTGCAGGCCGATTACACGCTGCGCCAACACTGGCACCAAAGCTGGGTTGTGCACCACGCTGATCAAGGTGGCCGTTTGGGCCGCCTGAACCAACAACTCGCATACTTCCGAGGCGGCTGTCGGGTCCAAGGCAGCGGTTGGCTCATCGGCCAAAATCAGCAAGGGCTGCTGCATTAACAGCCGGGCCAGTGCGACTTTCTGGCGTTCGCCGCCAGATAACTGGTCAACGCGAACACGCGCCTGGACCAACATACCCACTGATCGCAAAGCGCCTCGGGCCAGCGCCTGGTCTGCCTCCGTGTGCCAGCGCACGCAGCTGCGCCAACCCGAGGTGCGCGCCAGGCAGCCAATCAACACATTGTCCAAAGCCGACAAGCGCGCCACCAAATGCACGCCCTGCATCACCTGCGCCACTTGGGCGCGCAATTGCATAAAACCTGCAGCCCCTAACGCTGGGCCCACCGTACGGTCTAACACGGTCACCGCACCACTGCACGGCACCAAGCCGGTCAGCACCCGCAACAAGGTCGACTTACCCGCGCCATTGGCCCCAACGAAGGCCACCCGCTCACCCGCATGAATCTCCAAGTTAGCGATATCCAGTACCACTCGGCCTTGCGCCTGCACCACCACATTTTGCAGTTGAACAACAACGCCGGTCACAGCAAAGCCTTGCGGATTTTTCCGCTGATGGCGTCAAAGGACGCCACCAAAACGATCACTACCAACAGGACCGTGGACAAGCGCCCCCACTGAAACAAGGACGTAGCCTCAGTGATCAGCAAGCCCAAACCGCCCGCGCCAATCAGGCCCAGAATTGTAGAGTCGCGGATATTGAATTCCCACACATAAAGATGGCTGGACACCCACTGGGGTAGCACCGCAGGCCACACCGCATTGAAGAAAACTTGCGCTGGGCTGGCACCCACGCTGCGCACTGCTTCAATGGCGGACATGTCGATTGCTTCGATGGATTCGGCAAACAATTTGCCATAGGTGCCCGTGGAATGCAGCGCAATCGCCAAAATGCCAGCCGTAGGCCCCAAGCCAACGATGCCCACCAGCACGAGACCAAAGACGAGCGTGTGAATAGAACGCAAAACGCTGAGCAGCCCCTGTGCGCACCAGCGCAGCGCCCGCGGCGCAGCCAAATTGCGCGCGGACAGCACAGCGAGTGGCAACGCCAGCAATGCGCCCAGCAAGGAGCCCAGTGTTGCAATGCTGACGGTGATCCAAGTGGCCCGCGCCAGGCCGGTCAGGTACTTTTTCTCGACCAGCTGCCGGTTCTCAGTACGCAGCAGGCTCCCATCGTCACTGCGGTACTCCAGTTGCGAGTTCCCCCACCACAGATCCAGAAAACTGGGTTTGGCGAAATCTTGAGCGGTGTTCATTAAATTTACCCAGGGTTGTCGGCCCCAAGAAATATCTCCCTGCGCTAACAGACTGGATAGACACGCCACTACCAGCGCCGCGTACAGCAGCACTAGCGTGAGAAAACCAAAGCGCCCCTTCATACGACTACCTTACCCCGACCGTTGCGCCCGAAGCGCCGTTACTTGCGCTGAAGCTTGCCGGTCGCTAGGCCAGCATCACGAATGGGTTTGTAAAAATCGTTGGTCTGGATCACGAAGCCGGTGTAGTGAGCCGGAAGCAAATCAGGCTGTTTTTTCAGGGCCTCGCCCACGCCGACCAACGCAGCCTGCAAGCTGCTGACTAGCGCTTTGTCGGCGAATAGGGCCTGGCTCACGGCCACTGCGTCATTGGGCAGCGGCGCGGATTGCCAGAATATTTTGGATTGCTCGGCCTTGATCAAACCCTGCTCAATCATCGCGTTGCGGTTACGGTTGTAGTCGGCACCCGCATCCAGTGCGCCTTGAGTTACCTGGGTTTCGATCGCCTGGTGCTTGGTATACAGCACGCGCTGGAAATAAGTCTCGGGGTCAATACCCTGGGACATGAAGTAATGCAGGGGGATCAAATAACCCGACGTGGAACCCTTGTCACCAAACGCAAAGGTCTTACCCTTCAGGTCGGCAACGGTCTTGATACCCGAGTTAGGGTGGGTCACCATGACCGCAAAGTACTCGGGCTTGCCGTCATACAGGATGGTGGAAATCGCCTGGGCACCTGCTTCGTTATTAGCCAATACATAGCCCCAAGGCCCCATCAGCGCGATGTCGGTCTCGCCCGATGCCAACGATTTGGCGAGTCCTTCCCACGTATCTACAGTCTTGAGTTGAATTTCTCGCCCCAGTTGGGCTGCCAGGTAGTTAGCCAACGGTTTGTAAGTGGCGTCGTTCTTCTCGCGGTCAGGCTGAAACAAGCCTACGCCCAACTTGAGTGCGGGCGGCGCGGCCAGCGTGGCTGTGGCGAGGAGCAGGCCCGCAAAGTACAGGGTAATTCGGGTGAGAAGCTGCATACCGTTTGCTTTCAAAAATAGATGGGGCCGACCGAAGACGTCCCTTGCGGGCCGTGTCCACGGGATTGTGGCACCACTCGCCTGCGTACTGGACCGCCGCATAGAAAAAGGGCTGCGAAGCACGTGCTCAAGCACGATGTTGCCATGCAACATGACACGTAAGTGATATAAAGTGCAAGAGCGCTAGGCTGGATCACACCCCCAACTCTTTTCAGATCTACACCCCGATTGTCCATGCCCTATGTTCTGATCATCAATGCCGCCGTCAGCCTGATTATGGGTGTGGCATTGGTTCTAGTTTGGCGCAAAGATCGCGCGCAAACATTCACCCGTTACATCGGCTTTGCGAATCTGGTGCAGCTATGGGTGCCCGTAATTTATGGGGGCATGCGCTACAACATGAACGCATGGCAGACACCGGGGGGCATTGCATTGTCCGTAGTGGCCGGTGCCTACACCATGCTGCTAATTTTAGGTACAGCCCAATTGGCCAACCGTACGCTGTCACGCAGTGTTGCCACCATTATCTTTATCAGCATCGCGTCTATCGACGCCATCGCAGTAGCTTGGGGTGGCATCTACGTGGCACAAGCTGCCATGGGCACTTTCAACACGCTGGTGGGTGTACTTTGCACGTACTGGCTCTGGAAGCCAAATGCTACCCGCAGCCCCTCGGAAAAACTGGTAGGCCCATTACTCATTCTGCTGGGGCTGGTTCAATTCATATTCGTGGCTTACAAGCTTGACGGTGCCGAGCCTCTGGCGGCAATTGGAGCTGTCTTGCGCGTGGCATTGGGTTTGGTGTTGCTCAATGCCGCGCTGGATCGCAGCACCATGGCGGCGCATCAGATGCGCAGGCGCTTTGAGCGCCTGACTGAGAGGTCGCTGCAGGGTATTCTGATCAGCCTGGGTAATCGCAGCATCGTGTACGCTAACCCTGCTTGCCTTGCGATCTATGGCGTATCCAGCCTGGAAGAGCTATGGGTTGCCACTGTAGCCCGTACGATTCCTGTTGCCGAACGTGCCACGGTCAGCAACATCATTGCGCAGATAGAAACTGACCAAATTAGCGATGCCAGCTACGAAGCAGAACGTATCCGAGCAGACGGCACTCACCTATGGCTACGTTTTCACTATTTCCCATCAGAATGGGACGGTGCGCCAGCAGTGCAAGTGTTGATCAGTGATGAAACCGAGCGACATAAAGCGACACAAGCCCTGGTTCACCAAGCACTGCATGATGAGTTGACCGGACTGCCGAATCGCGCTTCCATGATCAAAAGCTTGCGAACGCGATGTGTACCCGACCAAGCCAATCCCAGTTTCGTACTGATTCTTATCAACCTGGACCGGTTTAAGTTATTCAATGAAGCCCATGGCCCATCCATGGGAGACAACGTACTCAAGGCCGTCGGAAGCGCCCTGCGCCAGGTGATTCCCACCCATTGCGAGGTAATGCGACTGGCAGGAGATGAGTTTGCGTTGATTTCAGCAGCCCATGGCAAGGGTGATCACGCCGTTGAGATGGTAGCGGCTGTCAAGCAGCTGCTGGGGCAGCCCTTTGAAGTAGCAGGACAGGAAGTATTTGTGGATGCCTCGCTGGGTATCGCCCTGTACCCTAACAGCGCGCGGGATGCAGAGTCGTTACTTCGCGCGGCCAATGCCGCCATGCATGCAGCCAAGCTGACGCCCGGTACGTCCTACCGCTTAGCCGAAAAAGCGTTCGAGCGCGGCTCTAGCAACGCGCTGGAGCAAGAGCAGTCTCTGCGCGTAGCCATCGAGAATGAAGAGATTTACCTTGTCTATCAGCCCAAAGTTGACGCCCGGACCGGGCGACTCACCAGTTTCGAGGCACTGGCAAGGTGGAACCGTCCCGACGTGGGTGATGTCAGTCCGGTTGACTTTATTGCTGCTGCAGAACGCACAGGATTAATCAGCACCTTGGGCACTGCATTATTGCGGCGTGCTTGCCACCAAATTGCAGCATGGAACAAGGAGTTTGGCACTTGCGTACCAGTCGCGGTCAACGTATCGCCTTTACAACTGCTAGATCCACGCTTTCCCAACCTGGTGGCGCAAGTGCTGGAAGAGTCTGGCGTACTTCCCAAATTCCTCACACTTGAAATTACCGAGAGTTCTGCGGTTCAAAATTTGGCACAGACTGTGACACAGGTTGACCAATTGCGCGCCATGGGTGTGCATGTAGCCATGGACGATTTTGGTACGGGCTTCTCATCACTCAACATGTTGCGCAGTTTGAATTTGCACACAGTCAAGATCGACCGTGGGTTGATTGATCCGCTGCCCCTCCCAAATGCCATTGCGGTGGTGCGCGCTATTTGCCAGTTGGCAGAGGCGCTGCATTTGCATGTGGTAGCCGAAGGGGTAGAGACCACAGAGCAGGCGGAGGCTGCGCAGCTTGCCGGCTGTGGTGAATTGCAGGGGTATTTGTATGCCAAACCTTTGCGCCCTGAGCACGCGGCTCAGTGGATGATGTCGATGGCCGACACCCGCAGTACCAACTATTAGTGGACCCTGTTCGCTACCGCACCGAGCTGTGATGGGCTTCTGGCGGACCATTCCAGCCCCTGTAGGCGTTATCAAATTCCCAGCAAGGCGCTGGGCCTGGGCTAGAGAACTGAACCACGAGGCCGTATGGTTCCGTACAACACGGTATCTCCCTGCATGAGCAAAGTCTTCTGGGCAACAGCAGCCCGGGGAACACGCCACAGTTGAGTACTTGCATCACCAATTCTTACCGTGACCAACATGTCGATCGAAGTCTCGTAGCTAACAAAGCCCGTGACACTTGCAATGGCTATAAATATGTAATTCCCAACATTGGCGCCGTTGGAATCCAACAAGTAGATGGTGCGATCCCTTACCCCATTGACGTAGTTGGGTGTCACCCAAGCTGTAGCATCACATTGAGGCATCTCTGGCCATGCGGTGATCGCATTTTTAACAACACACCCGATTCGGTGGTCGGCGTAAATGCTTGATGCGCCACTCCCATAAGTCACTAAATCCGTGTTGACCGTAGCGCCAGTGGCGGTGTCCACCAACCGGTATTGGCTGAACCGGATGTTGTCCTGGGCATAGAACAACAAGCTTTGCTCAATCGATATTCCCCGGATATCCGCTGGCAGGTTTAAAGCCAGCCGGCCGGTATAGGGAGCTGCGAGCAAGAATTCGTGGACTGATGGCAATCGCAGCTGTGGGCTCGATACTGGCCCTTTGGAAACAATATAAGCACGCCCACGGGCTATTCCAGCCAATTGCACCGGATCGTAGTCGTCCGTGCTGAGCCGGGTCAGGCGAGGTGTAGATGTAGGGTCAAAATAGTAAAGCGCGCAGCGTTTGTCCGCATCGGTTCTACCGCATAGAACGACACCTTGCGAGTCGCGCGCCAGCGCGCGCCAGTCGATTATCCGGCCCATATCTTCCAGCGCTGGCTGAACGGTATCTTGCTGTCCCACGCCATTCACCAGGTAGCTGTAAACGAGATTGCCGTTTCCAACCTTCAAGGTTCCCAAGGCTGAACCATCGGCCTGCAAGCCTACGCGCAGGTCGTTAGCTGGACGGGTCGTAGCAAGCTTGGTGGCGACTGCGACTGAGAGCGTTTGATCACCCGCCGGGTCTATGCATCCATTAGACGCGGTGAATTTCACACTCACCTCAACAACGGCGTTACCCACGCGCGACTTAACCAGCGTGACTGCGGGATCATCAACCTGTGCGGCGCGACCACATGCGCGTACTGTAAACCCGGTGGTCGTAATCTCCTTTACCAGCGCGTTCTTCCCATCGCCCCGGCCCGAAAGCCAATAGACTTTTCCGCCATTTATCAGCAATTGGTCGTGGTAGCGCCCAGTTCCACCAACAGGGTCTGTTACGAACTCAACAGGCAATGCGAAATCCTGCTCAGTCACTAATGCAACAAGACCAAGCGGGCTGGAAGTTTGAGCATCCAACGGAATGGCAAACAACTGATTTCCATTTCGGGCATAGGCGTAGCGCCCGGCAGTGGGACCGGTCTGATCTGTTGGGCCAGGTAATTTGCTTTCGTCCACACCTTCGCCGCAGGCGGTAATCAACCAGCATGTGCATATCACCAGGGCTGACAGCACCAAGCCCATAACCCTTTGCACCCCGCCCGGCCGTTTAAGATGACTTTTAATTTTCATAGTGTTTCGCCAAATGCACTGCGGGACATCGTTTAAATTCAATTGTTAGGCAACTGCACCAACAACCATCCGCTGACATTGTCGCCCATGATCTCTGCGGTAGCAGAACCGCTAAAGCCTGCCTGCATCGGCCTTCGAATGAACAGTGCATATTCCATTGGCTCTGCAATTCCAGCTAAATCACCGACTTGATAGTAAGAAATAGAGCGCTAGGGCGACTCACGTTACTTTGCATTCATGACGTCACACCATGCTTCTAACTACCCGGTATTTTTGTTGTCACGCTGATTCCAGGCCCTGGTACCGGCAGGTTTCTCTTGGCCTAGTGTTTGCGCTTACCCCTTGGCTCGCGCATGCGCTTGCTCCGTCGTGTGAGGCGCGCTCAGGAGCGCAGCGCACGCCCGTCATCGAGCTTTACACCTCGGAGGGTTGTAGCTCTTGCCCGCCGGCGGACCGCTGGCTCTCTACCCTCAAAGGTGCTCCCGTGGTCGCGCAGGCGTTCCATGTCGGTTATTGGGACTACATCGGCTGGGTAGACCGATTTGCCAGTCCGGCCTATACAGAACGCCAACGCGGTATAGCTGCTACCAATCAGTTACGCAGTATTTACACGCCGCAGGTGGTGCGCAATGGGCGGGACTGGCACGATTGGACTAGTTACTTCAAAAGTTCGCCCACACCCAGTCCAGCAGGTGCTGCCATTGCAATACAAAGAAGCGCCGCCGATCCTGGTGGCGAACAATTTATAGCAACGGTCACACCCGCCACAGGCGTTGGCCCATGGACCGCTTACTGGACAATCACCGAGCACGCCCACAGCTCCCGCGTAAAGGCCGGGGAGAATCGTGGCGAAACTTTACAACACGATTTTGTGGTCCGCCAGTACACCCCAGTGGGCCGCTACGAGGGGGCTCAGCGTTTGAGCTTTGCAGCGCCGCCCGCCCGGGCCGAACATCCGCGCCAAATCAACCTGGTGGTGTCCGATTCCCAATCCGGTACGCCACTGCAAGCGCTGAGTCTGGCCTGCCCGACCCAGTGACTTCAACTCTGTTTAGTTGGCAATCTGGCCCCAGGCTTTATCCAGGCGTTTAACGCTAACCGGCTGCGGCGTGCGTAGCTCCTGGGCAAAAAAACTGACACGCAGCTCTTCAAGTAACCAGCGGAACTCCTGCATGCGCTCATCCACTACCCCCTTGCGCTCGGCCACCAGACGCCAGTAGCGTTGGTCTTGCGGGCGCAGCTCAGTCATACGGGTCGCATCGCGAGCCGGGTCGGCACGGTATTTGTCCAGCCGCAGCGTGATGGCCTTCAGATAGCGAGCCAGGTGCTGTAGCCGGTCCCACGGTGTTATTTGCAGAAATTTCTTTGGCATCAAACGGTTGAGTTGCTGCTGAGCATCGGCAGTCGCATCCACCGCGTTCTTGGTGTCCTTGATCTTGCGCGCAGCAGCGGCGTACTCCAGCAGAATCACGCTGGCCATACGCGCCACCTCGTTGGCAATCAAGGTGAGGCGCCCGCGCCCTTCGTCAACACGGCGCTTGAATGCAAACTCGTCGGTGGGTAGCGGAGCCAACAAAAAAGCACGGTCCAGAGCCACAGCGATGATTTGCTCGCGCAGCTCCTCGATGGTGCCTCCGCCAGCGTTGTTATCGGCCTTACCCACGTTCATGTAGGCCACCGCCATCTTCTGCAGGTCGGGAATATTCTTTTCCAAGTACTTCAACGCGTCCTTGATTTGGATCGCAAACAATCGGCGCAAGCCGGCCCGGTGTTTGATGGCTGCCACTTCAGGTTCATCAAACACCTCGACGGTCACCGTATCGCCGCCATCAATCAGCGCCGGGAAACCAATTAGCGTCTGGCCAGCCTTGTGAATTTCTAGCAATTCGGGTAGCTCGCCAAACGTCCAGTCGGTGTGGCGGGCTTCGGTAAGAGTCCGTTTGGCGATCAATGTCGGCACAGAGCTTGCTATTGTATTGATAGCTACTGAGGCAGTCTTTACCTGGGCCTCAGACCGATTTTGCTTAAAATTAGCCGAATTTTGTGCCGTGGACGCCTGTGGGGAGGCCGCGCCAGGGTCGGGGCGCGCAGTGGCGGTTTGGGCCAGCTTCATATTCGCCAGCGCCTGAAACGCGCCGCGCGCCTGCTTGCCCCACTCCGCCTTGAGCGCACCCAAGTTGCGCCCCTGGCCCAATTGGCGGCCATGCTCATCCATCACGCGGAAGTTCATGAAGAAGTGGGGCGCAAGCATGTCGACCTTGATGTCGGCTTTGACAACGTCGACCGATGTCGCATCGCGCACCAACTTAAGCACAGCTTCCACCAGGCCACCCGCACCAAACTTCTCGGGCTGGTTCAAGACCTCAGAAAACTTGGATGCTGTGTCGGGCAATGGCACCAGCCGACTGCGCGGGCGTTGGTGCAAGGTCTTCAGCAAAGCCTGTACTTTTTCTTTCAACATGCCAGGCACCAACCACTCACAGCGCTCGTCGTTGACCTGGTTTAGCACAAACAATGGCACCGTCACCGTGATGCCGTCGCGCGCATCACCGGGCTCATGCAAATAGGTTGCGGCGCAGTCCACGCCGCCTAAGCGAACCGTTTTGGGGAAAGACGCAGTGGTGATGCCCGCCGCTTCGTGGCGCATCAGTTCTTCACGGGTCAGTTTTAACAGTTCAGGTTGCTTTTTGACTTCCTCGCGGTACCAGCGCTCAAAGCTGTGGCCGCTGCACACATCGGCGGGTAACTGCTGGTCGTAAAACGCATAGATCAGCGCATCGTCCACCAGCACATCCTGGCGCCGCGCCTTGTGCTCCAAGTCTTCCACCTGCTTGATCAGTTTTTGGTTGGCCGCCAGAAACGGCAGCGAGGTTTCCCACTCGTTGCCCACCAACGCTTCACGTATAAAAATCTCGCGCGCGCCGTGCATGTCGACACGGCCGTAGTTCACCTTGCGCCCGCTGTAGACGACGATGCCATACAGAGTGGCCCGCTCCAGCGCTACCACTTCGGCGGCCTTCTTCTCCCAGTGCGGGTCCAGCAGTTGCTTTTTTAGCAAATGCCCGCCCACCTGCTCCAGCCACTGCGGCTCAATATTCGCAATGCCACGACCGAACAGGCGTGTGGTTTCCACCAGCTCGGCGGCCACAATCCATTTGCCTGGCTTCTTGGTGAGGTGTGCACCGGGGTGGGCGAAGAACTTGATACTGCGTGCGCCCAGGTACTCGCCGTTTTGTCCTTCTTCGAGCTTGCAGCCGATATTGCCCAGCAGGCCAGACAGCATCGACAAATGCAACTGCTCGTAGCTGGCGGGCTTGGTGTTGAGGCGCCATTTGTGCTCGGCTACTACGGTGTGCAGTTGGCTGTAGATGTCCTTCCACTCCCGCACGCGGCGCATGCTGACGAAGTTTTGGCGCAGGAGCTGTTCGTATTGGCGGTTGCTGAGTTTGTGGGTGGTTGGGTGCGTTTGTGTATGCGCTGGGAATTGAGGCGCCGGGGCGTTCTGCTCCGTGTCCCCCGGCCTGCGGCCTCCTCCT
>JANYEE010000185.1 GCA_025363275.1 Burkholderiales bacterium
CCCACGATGTCGTGCTTGAAAGGCAATGCCAGTGGCAGATCGAAGGCGATGTTGTCGGTGTACATGTAGGTGATGCCACCGGAGACCTGCGAGGCGCTCTTGATGTCGGCCTTGGTACCCGGCAAACTGGGCGCGCTCAAATCACCGCTATCAACATTGGGCTTGATCGTGGTAGCACCCGCGCGCACCATCCAAGAGCCCGCAGTTTGGGCTTGGGCCAGGCTGGCGCACGCCAGAGCGATAGGGATCAGGGCGAGTTTCACTGTGTTTTTCATGATGGTTGTTCTCCGTGAATTACAGCCAGCCTGCGCGGGCCAGTTGCAGGTTGATGGCTTGGCCAATCAGCTTGTGCAGCGCCGGAGTGGGATGGAAGTTGTCTGAGTACGCGTAGTGCTGCCACCAGTCGGCACCAGTTTCGCCCGTAGGAATGCTGGTTGACATCGAGGCTGCGTTGCAGGCTGCCACGGTCACTGCGGCGCTCAAGCTCGCTTGTCCAGTAACACTGTCCAAGCCGCCAGTCACTTTGGGACAAGCGGGCGTGGTGATGTTGGTCAGCGAGAACTGCGCGGGGTTCGCAACAATCTTGCCACCTTCACCGTTCAAATCAAAGAGTTGGACACTCGTACCTGCCAAATCAGCGGCCAAAGCGTCATTGAATGCTTTGGTCCAGGCCAACACTGCACCTTTAACAGCGTCCGATGTGGCCGAGCCTTGCGTGGCGGCAATACCGCCCAGCACTGCGCGAAAACGCGGTGTTACCGTGATGTCGGCAGAGTTCACCACGATGACCTTGGTAACGCCTTTGGCCAGAATCTTGGTTTTGACAGCGGCGGCCAACTGCTTACCCACGGCTTGTGCGTATGCGCCAGCGGCAGTGCCCAGCGACGTTTGGTTAGGTGTGGCACCCAGAATTGCACCAATGGTGGCTTGGGGCAGTACCGTACCCAGCAAGGCCAGGTAGTTACTCAGGCCGGAGGGTGATTGGCTGATTCCGAGGTAGGCACCTGTCAAGTCTGCCAGGTCGTTACCGCCACCGTCGACCATCACGACGTCGGTTGCTGACAGTCCATTGGCCGCAGCGTCCATCTGGAAAGGGATGGAGAAAGGGATCGCGTTCGTTGGAGCGCCGGAGTTGGACAGGTTATTCACCCGGCCACCTGCCACTGCGTAGTTAGTGCAGGTGGCGTTTGGCACAAAGGTGGTGCCGTTGAAATTAAAGAAGGCGCAGAGGCTGCTGACACCCAGATTTGCCGCGACAACTTCCGGGAAAATCTTGAAGGCATTGCCATCGGCATCTTTGCCCTGGATCGTGAATTTGTAGCCAAAGGTGCCACTGTCAGCAATGCTGTCGCCGAAGACTTTGAATGCCGCTGCTTTTGCTTTCGGCGCGGTGTCGGCACCGTCGCTGGCGCCTCCGCAGCCTGCCAAAAATACTGCGGTGCCGACCGCGACCGCTGCCCAATTCCATCGTTTCATTGCCATCTCCAAAAAATAGAACGACCGTTCAGTTTTACAAAACCAGCAGATCTTACGATTCCCTTACGTTAGCGGGACCTAGGGTAAACGCGCACTTCACCCGAAAAGCACCAAGAAACAACAGCTCGTCAGCGCAGGCGCGCGGTCCAGTCCACTAGGGCGTCCAGCGCGGGGCGGGCGGCATTGGCGTTGGGGTGGTTGACCAGCGCCACCAGCACCCAGCGTTGGCCGCCGCTGCCATGTACATAGCCCGCCAGCGCCACCACGTTGCTGAGCGACCCAGTCTTTAAGTGCGCAGTGCCGATATTGCGGTTTTTGGCGCGTCGCAGCGTGCCATCAACACCGGTGATCGGCAGGGACGACATCAGCTCCGGCATGACGGTGGATTGGTAGGCGCTTTGCAGCAAAGCCGCCAAGGCCTGGGCGCTGATGCGCTCCTGGCGCGACAAGCCCGAGCCGTTGTCCAGCAGCGGCACGCCGTCCGGGCTGATGCGCTCGCGCCACCAGCGTTGCACGGTGGCTTGGGAGGATTCAAACGTGGCAGAGCTGCCTGCGCTGCGTCCCAAGGTCAAAAACACCTGCTGGGCCATCACGTTGTTGCTGTATTTGTTGATGTCCCGGATGATTTCGGCCAGCGGCGCAGAGCGCATCTCCAGGGCCGGTTTCCATTGCGGCCCAGCGGGCACAGCGCCCAAGCGGGATACACCTTGCAGCTTGCCCCCCATGTCTTGCCACAAACCAGCCACGGCGCGGGTGGCGTAGTTTTTGGGGTCGGCATAGGCCACGGGCCAGACCTTTTCACCGCAACTCTGGGGGTAGGCACCGGTAAAGCGGATGCGCAGCGGGTCGCTGAAGTCGGCCTTCAACGCGCCGCGGTAATCACCACAGTCACCGCCAATCAGCGGCACAGTGGCCTGCATCTGCACGCCCTCCAGCGGCGGGTCGTACTGCACGCGTGCCACCAGATTGCTGGCCTCGGGCACCAGGGTCATCACCACCGATTTGAAATTGATCAGCAGCGCATCGGGCGCCGCGTTGTAGGGGCGCAGCGGGTCGCCGTCAAAGCTGGCGGGGTCGTGCTCGGATAGCCGAAACGCGCTTTGGTCCAACACGATGTCACCGGCAATCGTCTTGATACCCAAACCTTGTACCCGGCGCAGCAGCAACCACAGGCGCTCCAGCACCAGCCGCGGGTCGCCCTGGCCCTGGATATACAAATTGCCGTACAGCGTGCCCTCGCGGATAGCGCCTTCCACAAACACCGGCGTGGGCCACGTGTAGCTGGGGCCCAGCAGATCCAGTGCCGCGTAAGTGGTCACTAGCTTCATGACGGAGGCAGGGTTCATGGCCGCATCGCTGCGGTGGGCCAGCCGGGCGCTGCCCTGGCCCTGTGCATCCACGACCAAGAAGGCTACTGCGTCGCGCGGTACCTTGGCGCGGGCCAGCGCGGCGTCGACTTCGGGTGGAATGTCTTGCACGCGGGCGCCCGCTGCGATTGGTAGCACCAGCGTTCCCATTGCCAGCAGGCCGCACATGGACAAAGAGCGAAGCAAAGTCAGCGGGGTGGAGGCGTGGAGCATGCGGAGATTATGGGATCCATCCGATAATCGAGAACTATGCCCCACACCGCCTCCGATACGCCAGCTCTTCCTCCCCGACTCTCGCCCAAAGCGGTGGGCATGGTGGCTGCCGTGGTCACGGTGGTGATCTGGACCGGATTCATCGTATTTGCCCGTGCCTCAGCCGACCCCGCGCGCGGTGGGGTGTTGAATCCGTTTGACATCGTGTACGCCCGTGTTTGGGGTGCCAGCTTGATCCTGCTGCCGTGGGGCTGGTGGCTGGTGCGCCGCGCGCGTGCCACCATGCCGGGTTCCGGTTCGTTTTTTGGTCTGTCGCCGTTGTCGCTGCGGCAAACGGTGATAGCTGGTTTTTTCGGTGGACTGGTGTATGCCATGCTGGCCTACAGCGGCTTCGTGTTTGCACCTGCAGCCCATGCTTCGGTGCTGATGCCAGGTAGCCTGCCGTTGTGGACGGCACTCCTGGCTATTCCGGTATTGGGTGAGCGCATCACACCAACCCGTGCTTTGGGCTTGGTACTGATCGTCGGCGGTGATCTGATGGTGGGCGGCAACAGCCTGCTACACGCGCTGGACGGCAGCGGTGTGTGGCGGGGCGATGTGCTGTTCATGGCAGCATCTTTCACCTGGTCCATCTATAGCGTGCTGGCCCGCCGCTTTGCGCTGCAGGCCGTGCAGGCCACGATTGCGATCACGGTATTTGCCTTCTTTACTTACGTGCCGGCCTACACCGCCCTGCTGTTACTGGAGTGGGTTCCTGGCCACGTGTTTCAGGCCGCGTGGACGGCCGTGGGCGCGCAGATGCTGATGCAGGGCGTGGGCTCGGTGGTGATTTCGGGTATTACCTTCACCCGCATGATTCAGCACTTTGGCCCGGTGCGCTCGACGATGATCACGGCCCTAGTGCCGGGCCTGTCGGCTATTGCCGCTGCAGTGGTGTTGGGTGAGCCGCTGGTCTGGAATCTGATTGCTGGCTTGGCGCTGGTCACTGCTGGCATTCTGTTTGGTGTACGCCAGACCAGAATGACTGCTATCAATAGTGTAGCTATTAAGACAGACTCCACTGGGGCCTCAGCATGAATTTGCTTGCATTTGACACCAGCACCGAAGTTATGACGATTGCTGTGTCGCGCACGCTGGAGGGCACCAATTTGTTGTGGGAGCACGCCGGCGCGGGCGGCGCCCAGGCCTCTACCCACCTGATCGCTCAGGTCATGTCGCTCCTGCAACAGGCGGACCTGCAGCTCAAAGACTTGGATGCCATTTGCTTTGGCGCGGGCCCGGGCTCGTTCACTGGCCTGCGCACTGCGTGTGCGGTGGCCCAGGGCCTGGCCTATGGCGCAGGCGTACCGGTACTGGCGGTGGACTCTTTGCTCGCAGTGGCGGAAGAGGCGCGTTTTCAAATCTTGGTCGATCAACCGGCCTGCCGCATCACTGCCCTGCTGGATGCCCGTATGGACGAAATGTATGCCACCACGTGGAGCTGGAATGGCGCGCTGTGGACCGAGCTGTCGCACAGCGCATTGTTGCGGCCCGAGGCTTTGCAGACGGTGGGCACGGTTTTGGCTGGCAACGTGTTTGGCGTGTATGCCGGGCGGCTGGGCGTTGAGCACGGTGGGCTAGGTGATGCCCTGCAAGTAAAGGCCTTACCCACCGCCACAGCCATACTGCGCGTTGCACCGCAGATGCTGGCTGCAGGGCTTGCCGTGGATGCTGCACAAGCTTTGCCCCACTACATCCGCGACAAGGTGGCCGAAACCACGGCAGAGCGTGACCGCAAAAAGGCACTGGCGCGCGACGCCACCCAGGTCATTAACCCAGCCGTACCCGCTTAAACGCATCTAGAGTTCCGCATGCTGCAAGCCCAACACGCTCCTGCCAACACTCTGCGCGAACTGCGCTTTGAGCCCTTGTTGGCTGACCGCCTGGACGCGGTAGTGGCCGTAGAGCAGCGGGCCTATGCGCATGCCTGGAGCCGCACTAATTTTCTGGACGCACTGCATTCTGGTTACCAAGCCCAGGTGCTGCTGTCGGACGACGAAGTGCTGGGTTACTTTGTGGCTATGAAGGGCGTCGACGAAGTGCATCTGCTCAACATCACGGTGGCTGTAGAGCACCAGGGCCAGGGTCTGGCGCGGCTGATGCTGGACGCGCTTGTTTTATGGACGCGCAGCCAGGGCCTGGACTGGTTGTGGTTGGAGGTGCGTGTAGGTAATGCGCCTGCCATTCATGTGTATGAGCGCCACGGCTTTGGTCGCGTGGGCTTGCGCAAAGACTATTACCCCGCCTGCGATGGCGAGCGCGAGAGTGCCATCGTCATGAGCATGAATCTGATCCAATCCCATTCATTGAACCGAGGGAGCTGAGTCGTGACCCTGGAACTTGACGACCGCCAGCGCGCCATGCTGCAAGAGATGGGCGTACGCGTGTGGATGCCCGGCGCCACGTTTGCGTTGCAAGGGGGGGAGCCGCAGCGGCAGGCTGCTACAGCGCCCCGCGCACCTGCGCCAGCGCCTCAAACCGCCGCGCCTGCAGCCCTGCGTGCCGCACCGCCCGCCGCGGGAACCACGGTATTGGATCTGAATCATTTGGATTGGCAAGCGCTGGCAGACACCGCGGCCAGTTGTCAGGCTTGCGGCCTGTGCGCTGGCCGCAAGCAAAGTACCTTGCAAGCGCCTGCTGAGGCCGCACAAGCCGACTGGTTTTTTGTCGGCGACCCACCGGATGAAGACGAAGACCGTCTGGGTGAGTCTTTTGCCGGGCAGGCCGGGCAGTTGCTCGACAATATGCTCAAAGCCATGGGCGCGCGCCGCGGGGGCACGGGGGCTGGCGGCGCCTATGTCACCAACATCGTCAAGTGCCGCCCGCCAGGGGCGCGCCTGCCCCAGGCCGATGAGTTGGCCCAATGCGCTGCCTATTTGCGGCGCGAGCTGGCGCTGGTGCGGCCCAAAATCATCGTTGCCATGGGCCGCTTTGCGATTGCCCAATTGCTGGCCGAGCACCCAGAGGCCATCCCCTTACCCCTGGGCAAACTGCGTGGCTCTGTCTACCGCTACCAAGGCATACCGGTGGTGGTGACTTACGCGCCCAAAGTGCTTTTGCGCGCTAGTGCCGACAAGGCCAAGGCCTGGGCTGATTTGTGCCTGGCCCTGGATGTGCGCGATGGCCTGAACTGAAAACTCAACGAACCTGCAATCCCCGCACATCGCCATGAAATTCCTCGACCAACTGCGCTACGCCGAACAACAAAACCAATCCTTGCTGTGTGTAGGTCTGGACCCGGAGCCCACCAAATTCCCCGTCGCTTTGCGCGGCGATGCCAGCAAAATCTATGACTTCTGCGCCGCCATCGTCGATGCCACGGCTGACTTGGCGATGGCGTTCAAGCCGCAGATCGCCTACTTCGCTGCGCACCGCGCGGAAGACCAACTGGAGCGGCTAATACGGCACATTCGCGCCACTGCGCCACAGGTGCCGGTGATTCTGGATGCCAAGCGTGGCGACATTGGCAGTACCGCCGAGCAGTACGCCATTGAGGCCTTTGAGCGTTACGGCGCAGACGCCGTCACCTTGTCGCCCTTCATGGGTTTTGATTCGGTCGCACCGTATTTGAAATACCACGACAAGGGTGCTTTCTTGCTGTGTCGCACCTCCAACCCGGGTGGGGACGATTTGCAGTCGCAGCGTCTTGCCTCAGTCGACGGCACCCCCTTGTTGTTCGAGCATATCGCCTCACTCGTTCAAGGTCCGTGGAATCTGAATGGGCAATTGGGGCTGGTTGTGGGGGCTACTTATCCGGCAGAAATTGAGCGCGTGCGCAGCCTGGCCCCTACGGTGCCTTTACTGATTCCTGGGGTAGGTGCGCAGGGGGGTGACGCTCTGGCCACGGTGCGCGCGGGCTGGCGCGGCACGGGGCAGCGCACCACGGGTGCCATCGTGGTGAGCTCATCACGCGCCATTTTGTACGCCAGTGCAGGCACCGATTTCGTGCAGGCTGCCCGTAACGAGGCTCTCACCACTCGTAATTTACTGCAGTCTGTGCGTTACACCACGTAACACTCTAAGCGGCAAAACGAGGGTTTTTTAACAACTTCGCGTAAAAATAGTGCCGTAAGCTTGTCCGCCAGACAGACAAGTAGGACCAAACTATGGTTACGTTGATTGAAGAATGCCTTCCACAGGCCGACTTCCTCCCTCTGCAAGAGCCCGACCTACCCAAATTGCCCGCCAGCCTGGGGCTGATGGGCGTGACCTTGAGTTTAGTGGCTTGTGGTGGGGGCGGTGGGGGCGAGACGGCAGTGGTGGTACCTCCTCCGGTTGCAGTGGTTCCGCCTCCCATAGCATCGGTAGCAGCGCCCGCAATGCCCACCAGTGTGGTGGCCCAAGCGGCCAGCACCAAGGTCGTTTTAACCTGGCCATCCCTGTCATCAGCAGCGAGCTACGAAGTCCGACGATCCGCCATCAGCGGCGGGCCCTACACCCTGATTGGGAATCCCGTCAGCGCTACGTTCACCGACACCGGGCTGGTCAACGGGCTGAGTTATTTTTACGTGGTGGCCGCCGTCAATGCGGGCGGCACCAGTGCTTTTTCCCTTGAGATGGTGGTCCAGCCGTTAGACCCAGCGCAAGTACCGGTTGTGCCTACTGACGTTGTAGCGTCGGCTGACAACGCGCAGGTCAGTCTGCGCTGGGCTGGCGTTGCTGGTGCGACCAGCTATCAGGTCAAGCGCTCTACGATCAGTGGTGGCCCGTACACCCTACTGGCGCCAGCTTCAGGCGCCAGCTTTTTGGATGGCGGGTTAACCAATGGAGTGACTTACTACTACGTTGTAGCAGCCGTTGGGCCCGCGGGCACCAGTGCCAATTCAGCGCAGGTAAGTGCCAGCCCGGTCGCGGTAGTGCAAATTCCGCTAGCACCGTCGGGCCTGGTGGTTAGCGCGGGTAATGCCCAGGCCACGCTGGTGTGGCAGGTCAGTGCGGGGGCCACCAGCTACCAAGTCAAGCGCGGACTGTCCAGTGCTGGGCCCTATGTGTTGGTGGCTAGCCCCGCTACACCGGCGTATACCGATACGGGCTTGGTGAACGGAACGCCCTATTTTTATGTGGTCTTGGCAGTTAACAGCGCAGGCGCCGGCGCTAATTCAGCTCCTGCAAGCGTGACGCCAGCCCAAGCGGTACAAATACCGTTGGCGCCCACAGGAGTGTCAGCGGTCGCGGGCAACGCGCAAATCACCCTGAGCTGGACCGCCAGCGCGGGTGCCTCCACTTATCAGGTCAAGCGCTCGCTCACGGGCTTTAGTCCTTTTACGTTTCTGGCGACGCCCAGCACGCCCGGATTTGCCGATGTCGGATTGTCCAACGGCACCACCTACTACTATGCCATTGCAGCGGTTAACGGTGCCGGTCCCAGTGCCGATTCGCTGTTGGTCAGCGCTCTTCCCAAGTCCCCTGAGCCCGTAGCGGTACCGGTTGCTGTTTCTGCCAACGAGGCGGCCCGATTTTTACTGCAGGCGCAGTTCTCGGCCTCGGACGCTGAAATCGCGGATGTGCGCACCAAGGGCTTTAAGGCGTGGCTCACCGAGCAGTTTGCAGCGCCCACCGCGCAGACGGGTTTTTCATGGTTGGATGCGCGGGGTTATGGCCAAGTAGAAAGCGTCTTTCGTTACTACGACAACACGTATCCCGCTGACTACATGATCTGGAACCAGCTCATGACATCCAGCGATGCCGTGCGCAAGCGTTGTGCACTGGCGTTGTCGGAGTTCTTCGTGGTGTCCCTCAACAGCTTGGACTTGAGTTGGCGCTGTCACGCCATCGCTGCGTGGTGGGACCTGCTGGTGACCGGCAGCTTTGGAAACTACAGGCAATTGCTAGAGGCCGTTACTTTGAACCCGGCGATGGGCTATTACTTGAATACTAAAGGCAATAAGAAAGAAGACGTAGCGCGTAGCCGCGTGCCCGACGAAAACTTTGGCCGCGAGGTGATGCAGCTTTTCTCGCTGGGCTTGTACCTGCTCGACCAAGATGGCACCGAAAAGCGTGATGGCAGCGGCAACCGGATTGAGACTTACACGCAGAGCGATATCACCAATATTGCGCGTGTGTTCACTGGCTGGGACACTGACCAAAGCCAGAACGTTCCTACGCTCGAACCCGTACAAAACCGCACCATTCCCAGCACCCACTACACGCGCCTGCCGATGGCGCTCACTGCGGCCAACCATTCCACGCTGGCCTCCACTTTCCTGGGCGCTACCGTGCCCGCCGGAACGGCCGGAGTGCCCGCCTTGAAGATTGCGCTGGACACCTTGTTCAACCACCCCAATGTGGCGCCGTTTTTTGGCAAGCAGATGATTCAGCGCCTGGTCACCAGCAACCCCAGCCCGGCCTATGTGGCCCGCGTGGCGGCAGCCTTTAACAACAACGGTGCTGGCGTGCGGGGCGACTTGAAGGCCGTGTTTGCCGCGGTGCTGTTAGACGATGAAGCCCGCAATGCCAACGGCTTGACCCAAGTGGGCTTTGGCAAGCTGCGCGAGCCCATCGTGCGTTTGGTGCAATGGGGTCGGACCTTTGGCATCACCTCAGCGCGTGGTAGTTGGAAAATGAACAACCTGAGTAACCCCGGCACCCAGCTCGGCCAGAGTCCGCTGCGCTCACCCAGCGTGTTCAATTTCTTTCGGCCTGGCTATGTGCCGCCAGGCACCGCTTTGAGTGCCAGTAAAACACCTGTGCCCGAGTTCCAGCTGGTTAATGAGAGTAGCGTGGGAGGCTATCTGAACTACATGCAAAGCGCTATACGTAGCGGCATTTATGTGAGTGCACCCGACCAAGCCGGCAATGGCAGCAATGCCACCAACGGCTACGACATCACTGCAGGCTACGGTGCTGAAATGACCTTGGTGCTAGACGCTGGCGCATTGGTAGCGCGGCTCAATTTATTGCTGTGCGCGGGGCAGCTCTCTATTGCCAACCAGACGCTGATTATTAACGCCCTCAATGCCAACGCCCTGACCGCTACCAGCACCGACAGCGCCAAACGCGACCGCATCGCAGCCGCCGTGTTGCTGGTGATGGCCTCCAGCGATTACCTCATTCAAAAGTAGAGCGCACCATGCACTTCACCGACCCCCAAAAGCACACCCGGCGCGCCTTTTTGCGTCGCAGTGGCCAGCTCGCCCTGACCGGCACGGCCCTACCCTTTGCGCTGAACCTGGCGGCGATCGGTGAGGCGGCCGCCTTTGATGCCACGGACTACAAAGCCCTGGTGTGTATCTTCTTCTATGGCGGTAACGACTACGCTAACACGGTGGTCACCTACGACGACCCGAGCTACAACCTGTACAGCACTATCCGTGGTGGCGGTGCGGGTCAAACGGCGGGTGGCATTGCCCTGGCGAAGGCCGCGCTAACCCCCACCTTGTTAAACCCTACCACCGCATTACCCGGTGGCCGCCAATACGCCCTGCACCCGTCCATGACGGCGCTGGCCGGGTTGTTCAACTCCGGTAAGGCCGCCGTGCAGCTCAATGTCGGCCCGCTGGTGGTCCCGCTGACCAAGACCCAGTACAACACCGGGGACCGCACCAACTTCCCGCTACCGCCCAAGCTGTTCTCGCACAACGACCAGCAGTCCATCTGGCAGTCCTCCTCCCCGGAAGGCTCCACCATCGGCTGGGGCGGTAATCTGGGCGATTTGGCGATGTCGGGCAACACCACGTCCACGTTCACCTGTATCAATATGTCCGGTAACGCCGTGTTTTTATCGGGCGACCAGGCGCTGTCTTACCAAGTGAGTACGAGTGGCGCCGTGGCGATCAATGGCGTGAAGGGCAATTTGTATGGGTCCAGTGCTGTGCGCGCGGCCATGACCAGCCTGATCCAGCAACCCCGCACCCATATTCTGGAGAACGAATACAACAAGGTCACTGCCCGTGCGATTGGCGCCGAGAGCCAAATCACGGCAGGCCTCTCCGGCGTGACGCTGGCGACGACCTTCCCGCCTGGCTCTTTGGGTGACCAACTCAAAATGGTGGCCCGCCTGATCGGTGCGCGCAGCAGCCTGGGCACCAAGCGCCAGGTGTTTATGGTCTCCATCGGCGGCTTCGATTTGCACGACAACCTGATTGCGCAGCACCCAGCGTTACTGGGCAGTGTCAGCGATGCCATGGCGGCGTTTTACAACGCCACCGTGGAGCTGGGCGTGGCCTCCAAGGTCACCGCATTCACCGCCTCCGACTTTGGTCGCACGCTGCAGTCCAACGGCGACGGCTCCGACCACGGCTGGGGCAGCCACCACTTTGTAGTGGGCGGTGCGGTCAAGGGCAAAGCCTTTTACGGCACAGCCCCCGCTGTCAGCCTGGGCAACACGGCAGCACCCGAAGACCAAGGGCATGTGGGCCAGGGCCGGTTGCTGCCGACCACATCGGTGGACCAGTACGCGGCCACGATGGCCAATTGGTTTGGTGTGGCCGATGCAGAGCTCTCGGGCATCCTGCCCAATCTGCGCCACTTTGGCACTGCAGCGGGGCGGGCAGATTACCCTAGCAATATGGGATTTATGGTTTGATGCTGCCTGAACAGCTATTAAATTAATAGCTGTTCAGGCAGTCTGCACCAGGGCCACAGCCTGATTTGGCTTATAAAAGCCGCGCCAGGTACTTGCCGGTATGGCTACCGGGCAGAGCCGCAATGTCTTCCGGCGTGCCCACGCCCAGTACCGTGCCGCCGCCCGATCCGCCCTCAGGCCCCATGTCAATCAGCCAGTCGGCGGTCTTGATCACATCCAGGTTGTGTTCGATGACCACGATGGTGTTGCCAGCGTCGCGCAACTGGTGCAGCACCTTGAGCAGCAAATCAATATCGGCAAAGTGCAGGCCGGTGGTGGGCTCGTCCAGGATGTAAAGCGTGCGACCGGTGTCGCGCTTGGAGAGTTCTAGCGCCAGCTTCACGCGCTGCGCCTCGCCACCACTGAGCGTCGTGGCCGCCTGGCCCAGCTTGATGTACGACAGGCCCACATCGAGCAGGGTCTGCAGCTTGCGTGCAATGGTGGGTACGGCTTGTAGAAACTCATACGCAGCCTCCACCGTCAGATTCAAAATCTGCGCGATGTTCTTGCCCTTGTAGAGCACCTCCAGCGTCTCGCGGTTGTAGCGCATGCCCGCGCACACATCGCAGGGCACATACACGTCGGGCAAAAAGTGCATTTCCACCTTCACCATACCGTCGCCCTGGCAGGCTTCGCAGCGGCCTCCGGCGACGTTGAAGCTGAAGCGCCCCGGTCCATAGCCACGCTCCCGCGCGGTCGTTACCTCAGCCATCAGCTCGCGGATGGGCGTGAACAGGCCGGTGTAGGTGGCCGGGTTGGAGCGCGGTGTGCGCCCAATCGGCGACTGGTCGACGTTGATGACTTTGTCGAAGTGTTCAATGCCCTCGATGGCTTCGTGCGGCGCGGGCTCGTCGTGGGCGCGGTAGATGGTGCGGGCTACGGCTGCGTACAGCGTGTCGTTCACCAGCGTGGATTTGCCCGAGCCGGACACCCCCGTCACGCAGGTGAAAAGGCCGACCGGAAAATCCACCGTTACGTTCTTCAGGTTGTGGCCCTTGGCCCCCACCACGCGCAGCGCTTGCAGATGGCCCTGGGTCGCCCTGTGGTGGGCTTCGCGCTCGGCACGGCGTACCGCAGCGGGGCTAGGCGCAAATTTGGTTTTGAAGCGGTCGTCATCGCCGGCTTTGGGGGCCACCGTAGGCAGCCAGGGCGTGCGGTGCTTGGGGATTGCAATTTTTAGCGTCTGCGCCAAGTACTGGCCGGTCAGCGACTGGGTGTTGGCTTTGACCTGCTCAAAATTGCCCTGCGCAATCACGCGCCCGCCGTGGATGCCGGCACCCAGGCCCATGTCGATGATGTGGTCGGCCGCGCGCATCATGTCCTCGTCGTGCTCCACCACCAGCACGCTGTTGCCGATATCGCGCAGGTGCTTCAGCGTGTCGATCAGGCGGTCGTTGTCGCGCTGGTGCAGGCCGATGCTGGGCTCGTCCAGCACATACATCACACCCGTCAGGCCCGAGCCGATCTGGCTTGCCAGGCGGATGCGTTGCGATTCGCCGCCGCTCAGCGTCTCGGCGCTGCGGTCCAGGCTCAGGTAGTTCAGGCCCACGTCGTTCAAAAACTTCAGGCGCAGGCCAATCTCGCGCACCACCTTGGCGGCAATATCGCCCTTGGCGCCGTGCATCGTCAGCGTCTGAAAGTAGGCATAGCTCTCGCGCAGCGTGGCGCGGCTGATCTCGTAAATGGCACGGGCCTGGTCGCCCTCGCCAATTTTCACGTGGCGGGCCTCCAGGCGCAGGCGCGAGCCATCGCACACCGGGCAGTGCTGGGTGCTGCGCAGGCGTGCCAGGTCTTCGCGCACCAGGGCCGAATCGGTCTCGCGGTAGCGCCGTGCCATGTTCGGCAAGATGCCTTCGAACGGATGTTTTTTGGTGACCTTCTTGCCTTGCGCGACACTGGAGTCGCCTTTGGCTCCACCGGAATCCATCACATAGCTGAACTTGATTTCTTCTTCGCCCGAGCCTTGCAAAATCGCGTGCTGTACTTCGGGTGCCAGCGATTCAAACGGCTTGTCAATGTCGAACTTGTAGTGCTTGGCCAGGCTCTCCAGCATGCTGAAGTAGTAGCCGTTGCGCCGGTCCCAGCCCTTGATGGCACCGCTGGCCAGGCTCAGCGTCGGGAATGCCACGACACGTGCCGGGTCAAAAAACTCCTGTAGCCCTAAGCCATCGCAGCTGGGGCAGGCACCCACGGGGGAGTTGAACGAGAACAGCCGTGGCTCCAGCTCGCTGATGGAGTAATTGCAGACCGGGCAGGCAAATTTGGCGTTGAATAAGTGCTCTTTGGGGCTGTGGCCCGCGTTTTCATTACCTGGTGCGCTATCATTTTTGATATCTGTTTCCAGCGCAATGGCCCGGCCATTGGCCAGGCGCAACGCGGCCTCGAAGCTTTCGGCCAGGCGTTGCTTCAGGTTGTCATACTCGCTGCGGTCGGCAGGTAGAGCTTCGGAACCACCATCGGTGGCCAAGGTGGGCGCAGCCCGCACCTTGATGCGGTCAATCACCACATCAATATCGTGCTTCTCCGTCTTCTTGAGCTTGGGCAGGTCGTCAAACTCATAGGCCACGCCATTGATCCGGAAACGCACATAGCCCTGGGCCTGCATCTCGGCAAACACGTCCAGAAACTCGCCCTTCTTCTCGCGCGCCACCGGCGCCAGAATCATC
>JANYEE010000074.1 GCA_025363275.1 Burkholderiales bacterium
GTCGGCTCCAAAAGAAGGATATGGCGGTGGCAGCCAAGTTGCAGCGGGAAGCTGCCGTGCGCAGGCGCCTTGGCAGCGTGCTGTGGGATACCGGTTTTTATCGCATCGATGATTCGGAATTGGCGAAGTCAACTTCCAAGCAGGCTCGGATGGAAATTGAGCTGGCTTGTGCCGATTGGCAGATCATTCGTGATGCAGGTCGCACGCTACAGACCATTGGGGCCGCCATGGAAACGATGGCAAACGCCTTGCACTCGGGAGGTTCTGCAATCCGCAGGTGTTCGGTCTGCCATCGGCATCTGGGCGGCGACGGCGATCGTACACATTGCATGTTGCACAGGACTCGCGCTGGATCACCCGGGCAACCCAATGCAGGGCGCACCGAGGCACATTGGCTGAGTGGCTGGGGTAAAGAAAGGCGGAAACATTGGCAAGAGCTTGCGAAGTTGATGCACAAGCAGCCCCAAATCGAAGCAATGCTTGTTGCAATGGAGCAATGGTGGATTGGCGCCGGAGTGGGCGGGATGGATTTAGAACAACGAGGTGCCGCCGATTGCCGAGATCAGGTAGGCCTTGAAGTGGCCGAAATGCTGACTCAGCTCAAGCCGTGGACTGGTCTGTGGATTTTTGAAAGACTGTCCGAACTGCTTCGCGAAATCGTTAAAAAGTGTGAAACCGATCCTGGGGCCCTTCACTATCTGAAGCCCGTGGGGTTTTTCGCCCTTCATTTTGCTGGCATCCCCTGGCAGCGACGCATAGGATCCGGGAGGGACTTGCATTTGCCGACGGATCCATTTCATCCACTCGCTCGGGCTGTGAAAACAGGGTTGCCATTCGATCAAGCGTCAAATGCATCCCTGACTTGGAGAGGTGTACTTGCTGATCTTTTGATGCAAAGAGCGTGGATCGAATGCAAGGGGATCGAGATGGATCTTGTTCGATTACGAAATGCCCAGGGGCCTGCCATTGAAGGTGGCCTGAAAGGCCCGGTTCAAAGGCCACCGGGAATCCGTGCGAGGAACGCAATCGACCACGAGAAGGCTGCCGCATTGCAGGCTGCGGGATTCACAAAAGCTGCGATTGCGGTTGAATTGGGTGTGAGCCGTTCTGCGGTGACTCAGTTCTTTCAGCGGAATGCCGGCTCGACGACAAGTTGACCAACACTTAAGCAAATTACAAATCGCCGTGCAGCATCTTTAACGAATACTTGGCGCCATCGGACACCTACTCATCCAGGTCTCCTTGCCACGAGCTTGACACCTTCTCGTTTGAGCTGTCTTTGAGCTTGCTGCACCACCGAGCTGCGCCATTCTTCGTCGACTGAGCTGATCAGGTCCGTGTCCAGATCAGAAAAATCTGACACACCGCCCAACAGCAGCGAAAACGTTGCCACGCGCTTTTTCATGATTTCGACCAAGCGTTGGTCACGCGTCCCACCAAACGCCGGATAGGCATAACGTATTTTTTTACCAGTCACAGCAGCCCAGCTTTGGACACGACGAATGCGGCCATTGCGCTGAACGGTGCGAATTGGGCTGGCATCGAGCTCATAGTGAATCAAATGCCGGCAATAGTTGTGCAGGTCAATGCCTTCGGACAACTTGTCAGTGACCACCAACACGTCAGGACCAAATGGGCTGCCAAACACTTGAATGACCGTATCGGGCTGGTTGTTGCGCATGAACAAAGCTGCGTTGCCTTTGGGTTCACAAACGCCCAACACGCGCCCCGCTGATTTCCTTCCAACAGCGCCTGGCATCAATTCAGGGAATTTCTCCGCCTCGCGCAAGACCCCTTTTCCCGACTTGGACTTCAACAGCTCTTGGAAAAGATCTCGGGCAGCATTTGCGATGGTTTCCTTGGGATGGTGGCGCGCGTGCTGCTCATTCAACGCTTTCAGCAGGGCGGAGCCTGTGCTTGGGATTGACTTGAACCAACTTTGCGTCTGGGCGCGAATCATGTCGGAGCATAGCCAGGCAACGAACGTGTCACGGAGTTTGGGGTTGGCTTGCGCCGCATCCAAATTTTCAAAAACTTGTTGCCAGGCTGCATTCCATACCGAGGCATCCAATTTGGTGGCGGGCGACAGGGCAGGAACAAGCTCCGCCAGGCACAGTGTCAGTTCCTGTGCAGTGGCAATATGGTGGCAAAAAATGACCAGTTTTTCGCCCTGGCTCACCGTGGAAACCACCGCTTCGGCCACTGCCAGAATTTTGGAATGGGGGCCAACCATTCGGCGCAGTTTCTTGATCCGCTGCAGATGGCTTTCCATCAGTGACTTGTTGGGCTCGCTGAGCGATCTGATGGGCTCAATCAAGGCCGAGAGTGTCTCATCGAAATGCTGCCAGCCAACATGAAAGCGCGCGTCGTTGGTGGCGCCGGTGGTGTCCATGCCCGCACCTTTGGCGATACGCAGCAGGCGATCCATGCGGAGCAACAACTCCAGCTCGTCAGCGCTGGCATGCGTGTCCGCAAGCTTCCATTCTTCACAAATCCCCAACGATGCCTTCTCAGCTGGCAAATCATCAATGCTGTGGCGGACTACTTGCTTCTGAACGGCATCGATGGCCTTGGTAGCCTTGTTTATCAGGTCTTGGGCAGCGGCGTCTACTGGGCGAGAGGGCGGAGCGCGATAAATTTTGTCGAGGGCCAGACTAAAACTTTTGACAGCAGCGTGGGCATGCCCGGCGCCCACCAAAGTCAACATTCGGTTCAACTCGGCAAGATTGATCGAAAACGGTGTCGCAGTCAGAATCAGCACGCGCTTGGCTTTTTTGCTCTGTGATTTAAGAGCGTCGCTGAACGCGGTGCCTTCGCCTTTGGCACGATGCGCTTCATCGACAATCAATAAATCACACTGGAGATTGTTTCCAGCGTAAGAGTGTTTAACGACCTGGATGGAACCTGCTGTCAGCCGCCTGGCCGACGCAGATTTGATGCGTTTGGTGTCAACATCTTCCAGGTTGGTGGCGCAAACTTGGAGCAGTTCAACGTGCGATTTGAGCTCTGTCTCCCAGCGCCGCACCATCACATCATTGGGCACCAAGATCCGAACACTGCGTTTTTCACCCGCCGACGCAAACACCCACGCCACCAGAGCTGCCACCGTCGTTTTTCCCAGGCCCACATCGTCTGCCAGCAAAACCCCTTTTCGGACCTCTTGACCGCAGCAACCGCCGAGCCTGGCCAGAATGTCCTCCGCAGTCAAAAACTGGCGCTGCGTGCTCTCAAGTGCCAGGGGACGTTGGACATTTTGGCTGGCATCCACGTACTTTTGCGGGTTCGACAAAAACCGCCATTGAGTCGCCGAATAGTTGTTCAATTTCTCGATAGGCAGCATCGTTTATTGACTCCAATGTTTCAGACGCAATGCCAATTCTTCGGCCGCCAGCACCGCACCCATGCCACCTTTGGCACTGGCCTTTCGCTCGAATGCCGCCTTCAAAAGTGCGCCATCCCGCTGCAACCCATCCAACATGAAAGCGTTGGAACCTCGCTGCGCCTGCTCCACCAATTTCGTCCAGTTGTCCACAATATCCAACATCAGACGTGCTTCCACAAAACTCGCAACGGCGTAGCTGTCAGCAGACGCAGCATCCCCAGGGCTATCCGCGTTCAGCCCACTTGCACTGCCATCGCCCAAGGTATCGTCATCGTTGGAGACAGAGGCGTCAAAGTCAACCTCATCTTCGGTCACCGCCTTACCACCATAGCGCTCCAGCAGCAGTTGGTCACTGAGCGATTGCACATCGAACTCCGAAATTTCTTCAGGGAACGACAA
>JANYEE010000193.1 GCA_025363275.1 Burkholderiales bacterium
GGTTTGCCGGGTGTTCGTCGACGTTTGGGTTGAAAGAAAAATATGCATTTGAGTTCGCTGATCAATATGGAGCGTTTCCGGGATAAGTATCTCGGGGAGTACTTGGGCAAGAGACTGGATATCGTTGATCTGGGCAGCACGGAGATGGGTGCTTGCTACCGGCCCATTTTTGATAAGCCCCACTGGAACTACTTAGGTGTAGATCTGACGCCTGGGCCGAACGTTGATCGCGTGCTCCAACGGCCCTACGATTGGCGAGAAATCCCAAACGGCAGTGTGGATCTCCTGGTTTCAGGTCAGGTTCTTGAGCACGTGGAATTTTTCTGGATTACTGCGCTGGAAGTCTCAAGGGTTTTAAAGCCTGGTGGTATCGCGTGTTTGATTGCGCCATCATCTGGCCCTGAGCATCGCTACCCCGTGGATTGCTGGCGGTTTTACCCGGATGGGATGCGCGCCTTCGCCAAAGTGGCGCGCCTGCACTGTGTTGAGGTGTATACCGATTGGGAAAATTCAGGCGACCCAGGTAGCGATTTTTGGCACGATACGGTCTTGGTGGTGCGCAAGCCGATCCGCTCCCCAATTAGGGCATTGGCGGTTCGAATACTGCAAAGTGTGCAGCGGCGCGTGATGTCAGTGGCAATGTTGTAACCCCATTCTGTCGCATGGGACTGAACGGTTTGGATTCGCAGACGCCATTGGTTGCATCGCAGTCAGTGCGCACGGTGGCGTTCTATTTGCCGCAGTTTCACCCCACTCCTGAAAATGATGCGTGGTGGGGCAAAGGCTTTACTGAGTGGACCAACGTTACCAAGGCGCAGCCTTTGTTCGAGGGGCACTATCAGCCTCATTTGCCTACAGATTTTGGTTTCTATGACTTGAGGGTGCGTCAGACGCGGCGTGATCAGATTGCGGTGGCGCGTGCCCATGGCATAGATGCTTTTTGCTATCACTACTACTGGTTTTCAGGGCGACGCCTGCTGCATGAGCCACTGGATGACATGCTGAAAGATGCTGATAGCGACATGCCCTTCTGTATTTGTTGGGCCAATGAGAGCTGGACACGGCGATGGGATGCGGCCGACCATCAAGTATTGATTGAGCAGAAATATCTGCCTGGTGACAGTCTTCAATTTATTCGCGATATAGCCCCGGTTTTGCGCGATGCACGTTATTTGAGAGTTGATGGGCGCCCGCTTTTAATAGTTTACCGGTTACAGCATATGCCGGATGCCCCCGCTGCTATAGCAATCTGGCGCGCATACTGCAGTGAGATGGGGATTGGTGACATTCATGTTTGTGCGGCGTTGACCCACGGTAATGATAATTATCAGCATTTTGGATGTGACTCTGGAGTGGAGTTTCCACCGCATAACATGCGATGTGAGAGTGTGGCGGGGCGGGTACGGTTCAACGCCCCTTTTTTTGGCTACGCAGTGCAGTATGCCGACATTGCGCGTTCGTTCCTGCAGAGGCAGTATGGCGAGGGCTCCCGCATATTCAAAACGGTTTTTCCTTCCTGGGACAACACGGCTCGGACTGGCGGGCGCGCGGTTGTCGTCCTCAATGGCACACCTGCCAACTATGGCCGATGGCTGGGTACGACATTGGCTGCCGCGCGAACGCAATCGTTAGACCATGATCAACTCGTGTTCATCAATGCGTGGAATGAATGGGCAGAGGGCTGCCATTTGGAGCCAGATCGTCGCTATGGCGATGCCTTTTTGAAGGCAACGCTGAACGCAACACGGCTAAATGTATATCCAGAGAATTTTCCAGATGAAAAGATGCCGCAGAGTCGCACGCAGGTGCGAAGCTTGGCAAGCGACTTGGCGAATGTTTATGCTTACCATGCTGGTATTGCGTTGGGGGCCGTTCGCAATCGGGTCAATCGACATGCTTCCACGAGAGCTGCACTGCTCCCGATCTTGAAATTTCTGCGGAGATGGCTTTGAAGCGGGTTAGCATTGCAAGTTGACAGACAAACCACTTGCAAGATGTCGCTATCTGACCCGCTGTCCATCGTAAATCCTATATCGGTGGTGGTTGTGAACCACAACGCGGGTCATTTGCTGCTTCAGTGTGTTGAAGCGAGTCTGGAGCAAGCAGCGCAGGTCATCGTTGTAGATAATTGCTCCACAGATGCAAGCATGGAAGCGCTGACGTCTTCTGTGGGGGAGAACCCGCGTTTGACGACGTATTTGGCAAGATCCAACGACGGTTTTGCCGCTGGTTGCAACTTGGGGATTGAGCTGGCTCTCCATCCTCATATCTTGTTTATGAACCCGGATTGCATTCTTGGCACGGGAGCATTGAAGCGCTTATCGAGCGTATTACTAAGCGATCCCTCTGTTGGGATGGTTGGCGGCAGATTGGTCAATCCGGACGGCACGGAGCAAGGTGGTGGCCGCCGGGCTGTCCCGACACCGTGGCGATCCTTTGTTCGGGCATTCGGACTGAACCGATGGAGCCACCGCTGGCCGAAACTATTCTTTGACTTCTATTTGCATGAACAGCCTTTGCCTCGAAGTCCAATGGAGGTTGAAGCTATTTCCGGCGCTTTGATGTTGGTTTCCAGAGAAGCGATTCAGGATGTTGGGCTTTGGGATGAGGCCTACTTTTTGCATTGTGAGGATTTAGATTGGTGTATGCGATTCCGGATCAACGGTTGGAAGATCATGTTTGTTCCGGATGTGGATGTCCTGCATTACCAAGGCCACAGCAGCCGCTCCCGGCCAATGTTTGTGGAGTGGCACAAACACAAAGGCATGGTTCGGTTTTATAGAAAATTTTTTAGTCATCAGTACCCTGGCATTCTGATGTGGCTCGTCCGGTTGGGCGTTTGGTTTCGATTCGGGTTGGTGGCGGCGCGCCATTGGCTAAAGCGGTACTGGTCGCTTATGCGAGGCAGCCATGAATAAGCGAAGGGTGGGGGTACTTGGCGCGAGCAGCATGGTGGGGCAGTATGTGATTGACCGCCTGGCTGCCTCGGGACATAGCATCTTTGCGTTTTCACGAAACACCGTTGAGCGTCAAGCGCAAATAGGCGTGCGTTGGCATGCATTGAGACATCCAGAGCCTGTTGAGGGGGTGTTGAGTTGGGTATGTCTGTGTCCGATCTGGGCGGTAGCAGAACACTTTGAACTGATCAAGAAATCCGGGGTGCAACGCATAGTTGCCTTGTCCTCAACCAGCCGATTTACCAAGACGGTTGATGCCGGGTCCACGGATACGCATGAAAATGCATTGGCCAAACGTTTGGAGGAGGGCGAGAAGTTCGTAAGAGAGTGGGCAGAGCAAAATGGGATCGAATGGGTGATACTTAGGCCAACGCTAATTTACGATCTAGCGAAAGATAAGAACCTTTTGCAAATAGCGGCATTTATCCGACGGTACGGTTTTTTCCCTCTATTGGGAGAGGCGCAAGGGCGACGCCAGCCCGTGCATGTTTCAGAAGTTGCTGATGCTGTATTTTTTGCCATGACGACTCCTCGCGCGGCAAATAAGGACTACAACATCTCGGGGGGCGAGACTATGACTTACCGTGAAATGGTAGAGCGGATATTTAAGCTGCTTGGGCGGGAACCGCGATTTATTCAAGTACCTATGACTGGGTTCGTAATCGCCATCTCTCTTGCCCGAATTTTTCCAAGATACCGCCATCTTTCAGGTGCTATGGTAAAGAGAATGAACCAAGATATGGTATTCGATCATGAAACCGCAAAGAGCGACCTTGGTTACTCCCCAAGTAATTTTTTGTCGATAGTAAAAGAGATCGCAACATGAAGATAGCCAACCCCAAGATAGCGGTAATTGGCTTGGGCTACGTAGGCTTGCCGCTAGCGATTGAGTTTGGAAAGCTGCGCTCGGTGCTTGGCTTCGATATCAACTCTGAGCGCATTTCAGAGCTCAAAGCGCACGTCGATCGGACGCTGGAAGTTTCTTGCTCTGAAATAGAAGAGGCCCAATTTGCTGAATTTACTGCGGCACCGGATGATTTAAAAGATTGTGGAATTTTTATTATTACGGTACCAACTCCTATAGATAAGGCAAATCGACCAAATCTTTCTCCACTTGTAATGGCAAGCGAACTAGTGGGTAGTGTCATGCCTGATGGTGCAGTGGTGATTTATGAGTCCACAGTTTATCCAGGTGCTACTGAGGAAGTCTGCGTCCCCGTGCTGGAGAGGACATCAGGGAGAAAGTTCAATCGTGGGTTTTTTTGTGGATATAGCCCGGAACGAATCAACCCGGGAGACAAAGAGCATCGACTGTCGACTATAAAAAAAATAACAAGCGGATCCACCACAGAGGTTGCTGATTTCGTTGATGCACTTTACGGTCAAATAATCAAGGCGGGAACGCATAAAGCAAGCAGCATTAAGGTAGCTGAAGCCGCAAAGGTAATTGAAAATACCCAGCGCGATGTGAATATTGCATTAATGAACGAATTGAGTCTAATATTCGAACGACTTGGGATTGATACGTTGGAGGTACTCCAAGCGGCTGGTACGAAGTGGAATTTCTTACCCTTTCGCCCCGGCTTGGTGGGAGGACACTGTATTGGAGTGGACCCCTATTACTTAACACACAAAGCACAAGAAGTCGGTTACCACTCCGAAGTTATTTTGGCTGGACGACGTATTAACGATAGTATGGCTGGGCATGTAGCGGATCGCGTCGTGAAGCTTATGCTGCAATCGGGTATCCCTGTTTTGGGAAGTCGCGTATTGGTGCTGGGATTGACATTTAAGGAAAACTGTCCAGATATTAGAAATACTAAAGTCATCGATTTGATTCAGACTTTGCGGAGTTACAACATTTCTGTCGATGTCTACGATCCTTGGGTGAGTTTGCTGGATGCCAAAAGCGAGTATGGATTGGAATGTTTGCCCCAGTTTCCCGCGAGCGCCGCATACGCTGCGGTTGTGCTTGCGGTGGGGCATCGGGAGTTTATCGAAATGGGTGATTTAGGAGTTAAATCGTTCGGTGTTGCAGATGCGGTAATTTTTGATGTTAAGGGTGTGCTTTTAGCAGAGAAGGTTCACGGAAGGCTGTAATTTGTTTGACGGCTTGTTTTTCCTGGTGTTCACACTGTCATATTGAAATGAAAAATTTTGCACTTATAGGAGCCGCTGGGTACATTGCTCCCCGTCACATGCTTGCTATTAATGCAACGGGTAACCGCATAATCGCAGCATTCGACCCTAATGATTCAGTTGGAGTGATAGACAGCTATTTCCCCGAGGCAGATTTTTTTACAGAGTTTGAACGGTTTGACCGACACATCGATAAGCTGAGCCGCGGCGATATGGGCTCTCGGGTTAATTACATCTCGATCTGCTCACCTAACTACCTACACGATTCGCACATGCGCTTTGCTCTTCGAGCAGGTGCAGATGCTATCTGTGAAAAACCGCTGGTTCTAAATCCATGGAATATTGATGGACTTTTGGATATGGAGCGGGCCACAGGTCACAAAGTTAATACAATTTTGCAACTGCGCGTACACCCAGCGATCATCGCACTGCGCAAAATGGTGCTTGCAGGAAGCCATGGTACTAAGTGCGAGGTCGATCTGACTTACATAACCTCACGTGGCAACTGGTATCTTCAATCTTGGAAGGGTGAGGTTAAAAAATCTGGCGGGATTGCTACCAATATCGGAGTCCATTTTTTCGATATGCTGCATTTTGTATTTGGAAAATTGCAATCCAATGTGGTACACAGCATATCTGATACCCGAGCTGGTGGATATTTAGAGTATGAAAATGCCCGCGTACGCTGGTTTCTTTCTATCGATATAAGAGATGTCCCTGTTGATCAACGCCAAAGCGGTCGACGTACATTTAGATCTATTACTGTCGATGATTCGGAAATTGAATTTTCAGATGGCTTCACCGATTTGCATACTCGAAGTTATGAGCAAATTTTGGATGGACATGGATTTGGATTGGAGGATAACCGGACCGCGATAGAGACAGTTTCGAGTATTCGCGATTCCAAGCCCGTTGGACTTCAAGGTGACTATCACCCATTTTTGAACCAAAGCGGTATCCGATGAGTTACATGGTTCGTCCGAGTGCGATTATTGATGAGGGTGCAGAGATAGGCGCGGGCTCACGTATCTGGGACTTCGTGCACGTGTGCTGTGGTGCGCGTATAGGCGAAAATGTTTCACTTGGACAAAATGTATTTGTAGGGAATCAAGTAGTAATAGGACATGGATGCAAGATTCAAAATAATGTCAGCGTCTACGACGGTGTCACGCTTGAGGATTTCGTTTTTTGCGGCCCCAGTGTGGTTTTTACAAATGTAACCAATCCTCGCGCTCGGATTCAACGCAAGAATGAGTATCGGCCAACCCTGGTGCAGGAAGGTGCCACCTTGGGTGCAAACTGCACCATAGTTTGCGGGTTAACCATAGGCAAATGTGCCTTCGTCGGGGCCGGCGCCGTAGTCACTACAGATGTGCCGGCGTTCGCCTTGGTGGTCGGGGTGCCCGCACGCCAGATTGGCTGGATGAGTGAGCACGGTGAAAGACTGAAACTTCCATTAAAAGGAGTTGCACAAGATGTTTGCGCGCATACCGGAGCGAGATATGTGTTGAGCGGAAATTCAGTTGAGCAGATATTCGCAACTATGGGTGCCAATCCATGATGGAGTTTATTGATCTTAAGGCTCAGCAGTTGCGAATTAAACAGCAACTCGACGCGGCTATTCAACGCGTATTTGACCATGGCCAATATATTCTCGGCCCTGAAGTTGGTCTACTTGAGGATAGGCTTGCAGTCTATACGGGTGCGAAACACTGTATTGCCGTTGCTAACGGGACAGATGCATTGCAAATAGCGCAGATGGCCTTGAATATTCAGCCTGGAGATGAGGTAATAACTCCAGGATTTAATTATATAGCCCCTGCAGAGTCCACGGTATTATTGGGGGCGAAGCCAGTTTTTGTGGATGTTAACGAAGAAACCTATTGCTTGGATAGCGTTCAGTTGATTTCGAAAATAACTTCGCGAACTAAGGCTATTATCCCTGTTGGCATGTTTGGCAGATGTGCTGATATGGATGCTATTAATCAGATAGCTGCGAAATATGGCATTCCGGTTATCGAAGATGCCGCACAAAGTTTTGGCGCCACATACAAAGAGAAAAAGAGCTGCAATCTTTCCACAATGGCTTGCACGAGTTTTTTCCCAAGTAAACCATTCGGCTGTTACGGGGACGGTGGGGCCATATTTACAAATGATGACCGATTGGCACACGTTGTCCGTCAGATCGCTCGTCATGGTCAGGAGAAGCGCTATCACCACGTACGCATCGGAGTAAATAGTCGCTTGGATACTATTCAGGCCGCCGTCTTGTTAGTGAAACTTTGTATTTTTGATGAAGAGTTGGAAATGCGCCAGCAAGTTGCTACTCGTTATGAAGATCTGTTTGCAGACGTGGAGCAAATTATTCGGCCTTCTTTAGGGATTACTGGAGGTAGTTCATGGGCGCAGTATACGATTCGCGTGAAAAACCGAGATAGTCTTCAATCCTACTTGCGCGATTTGGATATACCAACTGCAATTCACTATCCTATTCCACTCAATAAGCAGCCCGTGTTCCATCACGTAAAGCATCCCGGCCTTCCCGTGGGCGATGCGTTAGCTGAGTCCGTTTTGAGTCTACCTATGAGTGCGTATTTGGATGTCGAGACTCAAACTAAGGTTGTACAAGCCGTAAAGCTTGGATTGTTGCGGTGAGCTACCTCCGGGCGAGGATGGGCGGTCTTTTTCCGGGTAATTTTCTTGGAGATGTTGCCGTTCTAGCACTGGGGTCGGTGATTGCCCAAGTGTTAAACCTTGCCGCAATCCCTATCTTGGCTCGGTTATACAGCCCCGCTGATTTCGGCCAATTTTCTGTGCTGCTTGCCGTGCTCGGTATCGCGGCGACTGCCATTACTTGGCGCTATGAGATAGCGATACTTCTGCCAAAGATGGGCGCGATGTCTGATGCCTTGCAACAACTCAGCCTGCTACTCGCTGTTGCAATGGGCGTGGTTCTGTTCACGGTTGCTTGGTTCATCCCCGACAAGGTTAAGCATTGGCTTGGCGTTGACGTGCTGGGCTATTGGTTTGAGGCCGCCGTGTTGCTAAGTATCGCTGGTGCAGTGAATGCAACTGCGGCCAATTCATTGAGTAAGCAGGGCAAATATCTCAGACTTGCTTGTCTTAGGGTAATACAGAGCACTGTTATGGTGCTAATGTCCCTATCGCTTGGAGTTATGGGTATTGCGAGCGGATTACTTTGGGCTCAGGCTATTTCAATGATCTTGATTGGGGTTGCACTGCTGCGTGGGGCAGTGCAATCGAGATCGCTGAAATTCCGACGAGTCACCGTGGCAGCCTACCGCTATCGCGATACGCCGAAGTATTTGCTTCCGGCGGCCTTGCTCGATGTCGCTACTTTGCAGATGCCTGTAGTACTGATAGCAGCTTGGTTTGGCGGAGAGTTGGCGGGACAGTTCGGAATGGCCTGGCGGCTTATGGCTCTCCCTACGTCGTTCGTTGGAATGGCTGTGGGGCAAGTTTTTTTTCAAAGATTTTCTGCTGGATGGCCCTGTGTTGATTCGTCAAGGAGGTTGCTTTTTAATACATGGAAGATACTTTTTGCGGTCGGTATAGTTCCAACGGGGCTTGTAATGAGTTTTGGCCCTGAGATATTTTCCTGGGTTTTAGGGGGGGAGTGGCGTAAAGCTGGCGAAGTCGCGGCAGTGATTGCCCCAATGATTTTTGGCATGTTTGTGAGCTCACCCACGTCGATGGCTTTCCTCGTGATGGGATTGCAGCGCTACAGTTTGCGGTTTGGTATGGCATTCATTCTGTATAGGTCCGCATGTTTGTATGTCGGTTATGTGCTTGATGATTTACTGCGCGGATTGCTTTTGTGGGTCTTTTGCGAGCTAATTACAATATTTATTTTTAATAAAATAATTCTTCTGAAGTTGAAAGAAAATGAAGTCCACTGATGTAGTTAATCTATATGACTCAAAATATTTTCTTGAGTCTGTAGACGGTTATTCGGATTTTGAGGAATTTGATGGGTCGTTTGACTCTTTGTTCGAGAGATATCAAAAAAATATTGCGCTTTTGGATTTGCAACCTAAGCACTCTTATCTTGAAATTGGTTGTGGAAGGGGGGAGATTTGCATCTTTCATAGTCTAACAGGTGGGCATGCAAAGGGCGTGGACTATTCATCTGCTGCGATAGCCCTTGCCCAAAGGAAGGCACTAGAGCTAGGTGCGAAACCATTATTCGATGTGTCGTCATTCAGTGAAATTAATGGGAGTGATTATTCTTATGATCGAATACTTGCATCGGAGTTCATTGAGCATATATCCGAGCTTGAGGGTGAGCAATTCTTGCGTATGGCGTATGCAACGTTAAAACCTGGAGGCAAGCTGTTGATATACACGATGCCTAATACATTGCAACGCAAGTATGGATATCCAATAATTCGTATGTTTGCACGTATTCGTGGTATATCCTTGCCTAAAAGGCAAGCGGATACGCTTTCGGAGCACTATCTCAAATATCATTTGAATGAGCAAAATTATTTCCAATTGAAAAAGTCTGCTCGATTCGCTGGATTCAACAATTTTGTTGTTGGCTATGATTGGTATCCTGATGGTAAAAGAGCGCGTTGGAAGCGCATCGCTTGGGCAATCGTTAACAACACACCTGTAAGGCACATATTTTTGGCGAACTTATTTCTACTTGCTGAGAAGTGAATATCTTTGTAATACCTTCTTGGTATCCGAATGCCGTACAACCTTTGTCGGGTGTCTTCGTGCGCGAGCAAGCCGAAGCGTTGGCGGAATTTTCGCCATCTACCCGAGTCATTGTCAGTACCTGGGGGCATGAAGCTGCAGAGTTCTCCATGCGTAGAGCAGGAAATGCGATAGGAGCATTGAAGAATTGGTTTTTTCATTTTGATAAAGTTCTGAGCATACAAAACGGTGTTCATCAGATCATGTCCCCTGCGCTGCTATGGTCGCCGCGTTTGCCTTTTGGCGGCTTGCAACGTTTATTGGCGGTGAACAGGAAAAATCTGGTACTGGCTATTGGCACTTTTGGCTCCGTCAATGTTATTCATGCGCACGTGAGTTACCCCGCAGGCTTCATTGCGGCAAAATTGTCAGAGCAGTTTGGAATTCCATATGTGTTGACAGAACACATGAGCCCGTTTCCGTTTGAGAGTTTGAAAGATGGTGGCCAGCCGATAGCCGAGATCCGAGAGGCTTTTCAATCCGCTAAGGCTACGGTGGCGGTGAGCACCTCGCTTGCTGAACGTATTTCCTCGTTTGGCTATCGTAGACCATACGTTATTGGCAACTGTGTGAATGAACAACGATTTTCTCCTGGAGTTCCTGCGGGAAAGAAAATCATTTTCTTCACCTTGTGCGCAATGTCAGAGCAGAAGGGAATTGATCAATTGCTCGAAGCAATCGCACTGTGGAATCCATCCAAAGAACTTTTTGAGTTCCGGATTGCAGGGGATGGGGCTATGCTTGTCGATTTAAAGCGGCTGGCCTATCGATTGGGCTTATTGGATCGCATAGTGTGGTTGGGTGTAGTAACCCCATATGCCGCCCCCCAACTCTATAGAGACTGCCACATTTTCGTTTTGCCGTCCAAACATGAAACATTTGGAGTCGTGTTCGCGGAGGCGATTGCAACTGGGAAGCCGATAATTGCAACGCGATGCGGCGGACCCGAAGACATCGTAAACGCGACAAATGGTGTTTTGGTGGAGGTTGGGGATATCAACGGTCTTTCGGATGCCATGCAAACAATGGCTAAAAATTGGGATCTCTATGATCCCGAAGCTATTCGAGAGGATTTTGAGAAAAGGTTCTCACGGAAGATTATCGCGAGTCAATTGTTGACAATTTATAATCAAGTTTTACAAGATTACTAGAGATGTGTGGAATTATTGGTGCCTGGTTTTCTACTATTTCTTTGGATAATCTATCTATTTTCGATATTGGTTTGGAGTTGCTTTCACATCGCGGCCCCGATGACAAAGGGTTGAAAGATTTTCGAATCAAGGGTGGGCAGTTGATTCTTGGTCAAACTCGACTGGCTATTATTGATTTAAGCGCAGGGGGCCACCAGCCCATGCTAAGCCCCGATGGTAGGTGGGCTCTAGTTTTCAACGGTGAAATTTACAACTATCGTGAATTGCGCTCTGAGTTGCAACAGCTTGGGATTGTGTTTATTTCTGAATCGGATACAGAAGTACTTATGCACAGCTGGATTGTATGGGGGGCCTCATGTATATCGCGTTTGTGTGGGATGTTTGCATTCGCTGTGTGTGATACCCATACCGGTGAGATAAATTGTGTCCGCGATGCCTTTGGAATTAAGCCATTTTACTATTCCACAATTTCGGATAAATTCATTTTTGCATCGGAGATTCCCGCAATATTGAGTTTATTTTCTGGCAACCCAGAATTTAATGCCCAAAGGGTATCGGATTATTTGGTTTATGGTCAATATGATGACTCAAATGAGACTTTTTTTGAGGATATTAATCAACTGCCCGCTGGCCACATCTTGACCTTGAGGCTACAGGCTGGATTTTCCCCAGTGCTGACGCGCTGGTGGTGGCCCACAATTGCGGAGAATAAAAATATATCTTTTGAAGAAGCGGCTCTGATCCTACGAGCTATGTTTCTGCAGAGTGTTCGTTTGCACTTGCGCAGTGACGTTCCTTTAGGCGCGGCACTGTCTGGGGGCATAGACTCCTCCGCTGTCGTGTGTGCGGTGCGCCATTTGGAGCCCGATTTGCCGATCCACACCTTCAGCTACATCGCCAATGACTCTCCGTTGAGCGAGGAGCGGTGGGTCGATATCGTTAACCGCCATGTGGGCGCTATTGCGCACAAAGTAGCAATAAGCGGTCAATCCTTAATCGATGACCTGAACAATTTAATTGATGCTCAGGGGGAGCCCTTCGGTGGCACCAGCATTTATGCCCAATACTGTGTTTTTCGGCAAGTCCGGGAGAGCGGTATTGTTGTCTCATTGGATGGACAAGGAGCTGACGAAATGATGGCGGGTTATGACGGATATCCTGCGCAACGTATTCGAAGTTTATTGGAGTCCTATCAGTTTGCAAGAGCATTTAGTTTCGTTCGCAAATGGGCATTATGGCCAGGGCGATCTATGACAGGCCCTATCGTTTCTGCTGTTTTTAGCATGCTTCCGGCGGTGTTGCAGAGGGGCGTCAAGCGAATGCTGAAGGGGGCATCAACTCCAATTTGGCTAAGTGCTGAATGGTTCAGCAAGCAGGGAGTGGATTGCCGTCGCATGAACAACGGTGTTGCGTCGGTATCAGATGGGCGTGGGAGGCGTGTTGTGGCTACGCTTCGGGCAAATTTGGCGCAAGCTGGGCTTAATACACTCTTGCGGCATGGTGACAGAAGCTCGATGCATTTCTCCGTTGAAAGCAGGGTTCCATTCCTGACTGTTGATATGGCTGAGTTTCTTCTAAGCTTGCCAGAGCATTATTTAATCTCCGATTCAGGCGAAACTAAGCATGTTTTTAGAGCGGCTATGCGCGGCATAGTCCCTGACCTAATTCTTGATCGCAAAGACAAAATCGGATTTGCGACCCCGGAGGGCGATTTGCTTAAGCAATGTAGTTCGCAGGCGTTGGAATGGCTGGATGCTGCTGAGTCAATCCCCTTCCTAAATACGCATGCCTGTAAGAGTGAGCTGGCGGCGATGATCAGCGGAGATAAGCGGTATAGCGGTGAAATGTGGCGGCTCATTAACTTTTGCCAATGGACTGTCAGTATGACGCAGTTGAGGCAAGTCCAAGCCCGATGAAAATCTTAATTGTTACAGCATTCTTTCCCCCGCAAAACTCGATAGCCTCATTGCGGCCCTACTCGTGGGCAAAGTATTGGTCTATTGCCGGTCATGAGGTTACTGTTTTAACAACCCCCAAAAAGCAATCATCATCAGATTCTCCGATGCCTCAAAAATTTGAGGTAATAGAAGTACCCATACCATGGCTGAAATCATTGTCGCGGCTCAAAAAATCAACTGTTCTTGGCGAACCCATACCTCTTACTGCTATGGGTTCGAAAGCGCATAAGTCGCGCTCGTTCAGAGTACGGATTGGTAACTGGTTTAGGGGTATTCAGAAGACATATGGAATCGCATATGGTGTTCGTATGCCAGACCCCTTGGATCTTTGGACCACCTGTGCGTTCGATCGGGTGAGCTATCAAACATGGGATCTAGTGGTTAGTACCGCTGGCCCCTACAGTGTCCACGCACCAGCGTATAAACTGCACAAACTTGGTCTAGCGAAACAATGGATTGCCGACTGGCGCGATCTTTGGGTAGATAACCATATGTTCCCCGGTTTGATTGGCTTTCGCACTCTGGAGCGCCATTTGGAGCGTAGATGGTGCAATGCCGCGACCGCGATTACTACGGTTTCTCAACCGTTGGCGGATGTCATGACCGCAAAATATGGAAATAAGGTCAATGTCATTTTCAATGGGTTTGATGTTGATGACGTTGGATCGTTGCCATCAGGGTCCATATTTCCAGACGATGGTGTTGAGCGAATTGTGTACACCGGAAGCATTTACGCGGGAAAGCAAGATCCCAGTCCACTATTCAAAGCGATTGCACAACTCGCCGCGGAGTCAATCCTGACTACAAATGATATTCAGGTCCTGTTCTGTGGAAATAACGCCAATGTCAATGAAATTGCGCAAGTCGAAGGGGTTGCAGACTATGTGAAGTACCTTGGCTTTCTTCCACGAAATCAAGCATTACAGCTTCAAAGAGATGCTTCTGTATTGCTTTTTTTGGCTTTTGAGTCCGAGAGTGCACAAGGAATTCTCACCGGGAAGCTCTTTGAGTACATTCACTCAGGTACACCAATCTGGGCTATCGGAAATTCGCAGGATGAATCTGTTGCGAAGATATTAGGAGAGGCCGACTGTGGCATCGTTATGGGTAAGGACACCGTACAAATTAAGTCAGCAATCTTACAACTTGTTTCTTCTCGGACTAAGCGAACATGTTCTTCAGATCGATACGCAAAGACGGCGGCACTTTTCAAGAAATACAGTCGTAGCGAGCAAGCTACTCGGATGTTGAAGATACTGGGTTAACGGCAGATGTTATCTGTCGTTATCGTCAACTGGAATTCTGGCCCTCAGCTTCGAGAATGTCTGGATTCCATTGAAGGTTCTGATGTGTCTGCGGTCTGGGAAATCGTGGTCATCGATAACTTGTCTAGTGACGATTCACTTGCATTAGTGGAGGGGCGGTCTGGAGTTAGAGTGATGCGGGCTCAACAGAACATGGGATTCGCAGCCGCCTGCAATTTGGCAGTAAAACAGTGTCGGGGCGACTTGCTGTTGTTTTTGAATCCTGATGCAGTTGCCAATCCCCAGGCACTATCAGCTTGTGTCAATAGTTTGACGTCTGAGGATCGCAGAAATATTGGAGTAGTAGGAGTGCAATTGTTCGACGCCAACGGCCACATTAGCCAATCTTGTGCGCGCTTCCCCACGCCTTGGCGCTATTTGGCGCAATCCTTCGGGTTGGACAAAGTTTTCCCGCTGTTGGGTGTAAACATGGCGGACTGGGATCACTCGGAAAGTCGGCAGGTGGATCATGTGATCGGTGCGTTTTATATGGTGCGCCGCGAAGTGTTTGAGACCCTTGGTGGTTTTGATGAGCGGTTTTTTTTGTATTTAGAGGATTTGGATTTCTCGTTGCGAGCGCATCAAGCTGGGTGGCAAAGTGTCTACCTCGCGGATGTACAGGCCTTTCATGCTGGTGGTGGTACATCCAAGCAAATTAAAGCACGGCGCCTGTTCTATTCTTTAAGAAGCCGAATGCTTTACGCGTTCAAGCATTTTTCCTTCCTGGGCGCGCTATTGGTTTGCTCTGCCATCCTCGTTGTAGAGCCGATCACCCGGTCTGCGCTGGCGGTGTGTACGGGCTCATGGACGAGTTTGCGCGAAACTTGGTCTGCTTACTTAATGTTGTTGCGCTGGCTTCCACGCTGGATGTTCAAGGGGCAAACCCGTTGAATTCTTTGTCGGTTTTGGCTCTGCCAAGATACAGCCGCCTGGGGGCGTCTTCACGTCTGCGAATTTGGCAATACCTACCCTATCTTCGGAATGCCCAATGGGGTGTCCAATCAGAGCCTCTGATTAGGGAGGCCGAACTTAAAGATCGTTATGCGCAAGGGCGTTATGCCTGGCGTACTTTAGCCGTTGCTTACTTCCGCCGATGGTATGTATTGATCGTGCACCGTGCCTGCAGTGTCGTTTGGATAGAAAAAGAAGCACTGCCCTGGATGCCGCTTTGGCTTGAGCGACTGGCATTGCGCGGTGCTCCTTACGTACTGGACTTCGATGATGCCGTTTTCCATCAATATGACCAGCATCCCAATATGTTGGTGCGTAAGATTTATGGGCGGCGGCTCGATGGACTGATGGCAGGCGCCGCGCTTGTCATTGCTGGTAACAGCTATTTAGCTGCACGAGCTCTGCAGGCGGGCGCGACTCGAGTGGAAATACTGCCAACTGTTATTGATCTTGCGCACTATCCGCAGCCAGCTTCGCGCAGCAGTGATGCAGATCACCTCCCGCGTATTGTTTGGATCGGCTCACCCACCACGGTGGTCTACTTGAACCTGTTGGCTGAGCCATTGCGCGAATTAGCGCTTCAAATGTCCTTCAGGCTGCGGGTCATTGGTTGCCCCCACTTTGAAATGCCAGGCGTTCATGTGGAAGCTTTAGCGTGGTCCGAGGCAACTGAGGTTGGTGATCTCAGTGCCTGTGATGTTGGAATCATGCCTTTGCCGGATACCCCCTGGGAGCAAGGTAAATGTGGATATAAGTTGATTCAATACATGGCCTGTGGCTTGCCAGTTGTAGCGTCGCCCGTTGGCGTCAACTTGGAAATTGTGAAGCCAGGAAAAAATGGATACCTCGCTGCATCTAACGAGGCGTGGATATCCTCTTTGTCCGAGTTGTTCCGAAGTGATACCTTGAAGCAGAGGATGGGAGCGTCCGGCAGGCAGGATGTAGAGGCACGTTATTGCTTGCAAAAAACTGGGCCAGTACTGGCGTCACTTTTGCGATCTGTGGCGCAGGAGGGCACCTAACATGTGCGGCTTGGCAGGGTATCTCGGTAATCCTGTTAGCTGTGGAGCTGGCCGACAGTCGCTACTCTCCATGACTGCTGCCTCAATGCACCGTGGTCCGGATTCTGACGGCTATTGGTGTGATGAAAGTGCGGGCATCGCGTTGGGGCACCGCAGACTTGCTGTAGTTGACCTGACAGAGTCTGGACATCAGCCTATGCACAGTGCGTCTTCCCGTTATGTCATAGTCTTCAATGGAGAAATTTATAACCATGGAGTTCTCCGCAAAGAATTGGAACAAACCGCTTTGGCGCAGCCATGGCGCGGTCACTCTGATACTGAGACCTTGTTGGCTGGCTTCGAGGTATGGGGCATCGAGGCGACCTTGGTCAAATGCCAAGGCATGTTTGCTTTTGCAGTGTGGAACAAATTTAGCCGTACGCTGACACTGGGACGTGACCGCATTGGAGAAAAGCCGCTTTATTACGGCTGGCAAGGTAGCACCTTTCTTTTTGGCTCCGAACTAAAAGCGTTGAAGGCGCATCCCGCCTTCAATGCCAGAATTGATCGCGATGCGGTAGTCAGTTTGATGCGCCACAACGCTATTCCAGCGCCGCACTCTATTTATCAGGGGATCTTTAAGCTCTTGCCTGGGACGGTGCTGACGGTGTCCGATGCTTATCGCAATTTGCAGCCTGTAGCGTATTGGAGTGCGCAATCGGTCGTTTCATATGGCATTGCAAACCCATTCGACGGTTCGCAGCAGGATGCGGCGAGTCGATTGGAGGTTCTATTACAAAGTGCCGTTGGACAGCAAATGGTGGCGGATGTGCCGCTAGGTGCGTTCTTGTCTGGAGGAGTGGACTCATCAATAGTTGTGGCGCTTATGCAAGCGCAAACTAGCCGTCCCGTGCGGACTTTCACCATCGGTTTCCATGAGCAAGGCTATGACGAAGCCATCCACGCCAAGGCGGTCGCGCGTCACTTGGGCACCGACCACACTGAGTTGTATGTCAGCGCGCAGCAGGCCATGGACGTAATCCCGCAATTGCCAGCGATGTATTGCGAGCCCTTCTCGGACTCGTCCCAGATCCCCACCTTTCTGGTCAGTCAGCTCGCCCGTCAACAGGTAACGGTTTCGCTGTCCGGGGATGGCGGGGATGAACTTTTTGGTGGTTACACCAGATACCTGATGGGAGATCGGCTGTGGCGCAATTTATCGTATTTACCGCAAACTTTGCGCAGCGGGATCTCCAAGTGTTTGTTATCAGTGCCGGTTAGCCGATGGAATGCAATTCTGCAAAACTTTTCATCATTGCTTCCTGCCAGCTTAAGCAGTGGCTCCCCCGGAGATCGCTTGCACAAAGGGGCTGCAGTGATAGCTTTGCGCTCGCCAGCTGAACTCTATGCTGCTTTGGTAAGTCATTGGGATCCCGCGGAGCAACTGGTCATTGATGCCAGCGAGCCATCTACGGTGCTGACGGACAGTACTAAGCAACCGCAGACAGATAACGCGATCCACCAAATGATGGCCATGGACTTGGTGAGTTATCTGCCAGATGACATTCTTACCAAGGTAGACCGCGCTGCGATGTCGGTCAGTTTAGAAACCCGGGTTCCTCTGCTGGACCATCGCGTTGTGGAGTTCGCATGGAGCTTGCCGCTGGACTACAAGATTCGCAACGGTGTTGGCAAGTGGCCCTTGCGAGAAGTGCTCTACAAGTATGTGCCACGGGAATTGATTGATCGACCCAAGATGGGGTTTGGAGTGCCCATCGATAGCTGGTTGCGTGGATCCTTGCGCCCATGGGCAGAAGAATTGCTGGATGAATCGCGTCTCAAGCGTGAAGGCTTTTTCAACCCTGTACCTATTCGGCGCAAGTGGGCAGAGCACTTGTCGGGTCAACGAAACTGGCAATACCACTTGTGGGATGTACTGATGTTTCAAGCCTGGCTGGAGGCGCAATGATGACGAGCGCTCCCAGGCTACTCTTTGTCGTGAATCAACTGGGTTTTTTTGTATCACACCGGCTGCCATTGGCTCTAGCGGCTCAGGCAAAAGGTTTTCAAGTCCATGTTGCTACTGCACCTAGCGATGCTGCTGCAGATATGGTAGCGCTAGGCATTACACACCATGCAGTGCCTCTGCAGCGCGGGGGATTCAATCCCTTGTCGGACTTGCGCCTGCTGTGGTCGTTGCTATATTTGTTTTTGCGCTTGCGTCCCCACGTGCTGCATTTGGTCACCATCAAGCCTGTTATCTACGGTGGGATTGCAGCCAGGTGCATGCGGGTACCGGGTGTCATCATGGCTATTTCTGGCCTGGGTTTTGTCTTCATTCAAAAGGGTGGGCTGTCGCGCGCCCTGCAATCCTTCGTGCAGCAGCTTTACCGGCTGGCGGTCGGAGGTGATCGCGTCCGCGTGATATTTCAGAATCAAGACGACTGCGAAACCTTCCAAGCATTCACCCATCTCCGCAAGCAGCAAACCTTGCTGATACCGGGATCTGGTGTCCCGCTATCCCTCTATCAGTACACGCTGGAGCCGACGGGAGGTGTGGTCGTCACCATGGCAGCACGCCTGCTAATTGACAAAGGGGTTTTTGAATTTATTGCCGCGGCAGAACAATTGCACGCCCGCGGTGTCATGGCCAGATTTTGTTTGGTCGGTGATTTGGATCCGGATAACCCCAGCACATGCACCCCAGCTGATTTGCAACGTTGGCGTGAAGGCGGCGTTGTGGAAGTTCTCGGCCATTGCGCAGATATTCCTGCCTTATTTTCCAACAGTCATATCGTCGTGCTGCCATCCTACCGCGAGGGCATGCCCAAAGTTCTTCTGGAGGCCGCAGCTTGTGGGCGCGCAATTGTCACGACCGATGTGGCTGGATGCCGTGACGCCATTGAGCCTGGTATTACTGGCCTTTTGGTGCCGGCGCGTGATGCTTCTGCATTGGCGCATGCCATCGAGCAATTGATACTTGACCCTGCCATGCGCAAGTCCATGGGCTTGGCCGGACGCCGTAAAGCCGAATGCGAATTTGACATTGCGCAAGTGGTAAGTCGCCACTTGCAGCTGTATTCGGAGGTCGTCGCCTAGCATGACCTACCCCACAGTCTTGGTAACCGGTGCTACTGGTTTTGTCGGTGGAGCGCTGGTGGACCATCTCACTGCGTTAAATCAAGGTGTTGTTCGAAGTGTGGTGCGTGGGCGTGCGGGGGAAAAGTCCCCGTGCGGTCAGATCGTTGCCGTTGGCAACCTTACGAGCCAAACGGACTGGTCAGAGGCACTTGATGGTGTACAAGTCGTAGTGCACGTTGCCGCGCGGACGCAGGTACTTCCCGGTAGTTCGGCTAGTGTATTGGCCGAATTGCGGGAGGTAAATGTGGCGTCGACGCTAGCGTTGGCGGCGCAAGCGTTAGCCGCGGGCGTGCGCCGATTTGTATTCATCAGCTCCGTCAAAGTGCTGGGAGAGTCATCACTGCCGGGGCGAGCGCTGCAGGAGTCGGACCCTTATGCGCCAGCAGATGGGTATGCCATCTCCAAAATGGAGGCAGAACAAGGTCTGCAGGTTTTGGTGGCTGGCACGCCCATGGAGCTGGTCATCATCCGCCCCCCTCTGGTGTATGGGCCGGGCATGCAGTCAAATTTCGGGGCCCTGATGGGTGCTGTGAAGCGCGGTGTGCCGCTGCCGTTTGCCAGTATCCAAAATAGACGCAGTTTTATTGGTATTGACAACTTGGTGGGCTTTATCGCGATTTGCACCACACATACGCAGGCCGCTCGTCAAACTTGGATGGTTGCAGACGCAGAACGATTGTCCACCCCTGACTTGATTCGTTGCATGGCTGTTGCAATGCGATGTCCTGCACGACTGTTCCCCGTTCCCATAGTTTGGCTCAGATGGATTGTTTCTGCGGTCAATAAGCGGTCGATATTTCAGCGGTTATGCGGCAACCTAGAAGTTGATATTTCTAAAGCCCAGCGAATATTAGCTTGGACTCCTCCTGTAACTCTGGAGAGCGGTTTGCGCAGGCTTGCCCGGAGAGACGCCTCATGATTAAGCGTTGTTTTGATATTTGTTTGGCTTTGGTTGCGATCCATCTCATGGTAATACCCCTCGCGGGAGTTTTCATCGCAGTCAAATTGACGTCAAAGGGCCCTGCTTTATATTGGTCTCAGCGGGTGGGCCGACAGAATAACCTGTTTTCCATGCCCAAATTCCGCACTATGCAGGTAGGCACACCTGCGGTGGCCACCCATCTTTTGCAAAACCCAGGTGCACATCTCACACGTATTGGTAATTTTCTACGTAAATCCAGTCTAGATGAGTTACCGCAATTGTGGTGTATTTTAAGGGGCGATATGAGCTTTGTTGGACCCCGTCCCGCCTTGTTCAATCAAACCGATTTGATAGCACTGCGTACACAAGCGGGTGTGGAGGTTTTGTTCCCCGGCCTTACTGGCTGGGCGCAAATCAATGGTAGGGATGAGCTACCCATTCCCCAAAAAGTAGCATTAGATATTGAGTATCTGCAGCAACAATCCCTATTTTTTGATGTCCAGATATTGTTTTTGACCTTTGTGAAGGTCATCCGCAGAGATAATGTTTCGCACTGAGCTGAATGCGCGCTCAGACGGATGGTGTACAGCATTTAATCAACGAGGTGAATAATGAGTAATTTGATTGATATTCAAACCCAAATCCAGAAACTGCAAAAACAGGCCTCCGAAATTAAGGCCCGCGAGTTTGACACCACGGTGCGCGATATTCTGGCGAAAATGGAAGCCTTTGGAATTTCAATCAAGGACATTCAGGCTGCGTCCAGCAAACCTAAAGGCCGTGGCCGTCCAGCCAGCAAAGTCAAGGCCGTGGCCAAACCCGGCGCCAAAAGAAAAACCGCAGGCACCGTTGTATCGGCTAAGTACAAGGGCCCCAACGGAGAAACCTGGAGTGGTCGCGGACTCACGCCACGCTGGCTGACTAGCTTGATGGCGCAAGGGCAGACTAAAGAATCCTTCGCCATTGCCGTCTAACGGAGTCAACGTAGGATCTTCCATGCAAAGCACGGTACTGGCCTGGCCGCGTGCGGCCAAACGGTTAGTGGTGGTAGGTCTGGACGTGCTCTTGGCATTGATCGCGACTTGGCTAGCGCTGTCGCTGCGCCTGGATCAGCCTAACTGGCCAGTCGAAGGCCAATGGCGGGTATACGGACTTGCGCCAGTGTTGTTTATACCCATCTTTGTACGACTGGGTTTGTACCGCGCCATCTTCAGGTACACCGGGCAAGCCGCATTGTTCGCTACCGCGAAAGCGGTTGTCATTTATGGCGCGATGCTGACGGCTATTTTGTTCTGGCAACAATGGAGAGAAGTTCCGCGCACTTTGGGCATTCTTCAGCCATTGATTTTTTTCTTGTTGGTGAGTGCCAGCCGCGCCTTTGCCCGCTTTTGGCTTGCTAGCCTGGATCAGTCCTCCATAGCCGAGCGGCGCAAATTTCTGATCTTCGGAGCCGGCACAGCGGGTGCCCAAACGGCATCGGCCATGGGTGTCTCCGGGCAGTTCGCGTTGGTTGGGTTTGTGGACGATGACCCCTCCAAAGTGGGGCGCAGTGTGAATGGTGTGCCTATCTATGCCCCTGATCAAATTCAGAGTTTGGTCGCCGATCGCGGTGTGACTGATTTGCTGCTGGCCCTGCCCAGCGCATCGCGCTCCCGACGTAAAGACATCATCGAGAGCCTGCACAACTTAGCTGTACACATTCGCACGCTACCAGATTGGGCCGATTTGGCCAGCGGCAAAGTCACGGTACAAGACTTCAAGGAGCTTGATATCGAGGATCTGCTGGGCCGCGACCCGGTGCCACCCAACCGCAACTTGCTGTCGCGCAATCTGGCCCGCAAGGTCGTGCTGGTCACGGGTGCCGGTGGCAGTATTGGCAGCGAACTGTGCCGCCAGATCGTGGTGGAGCAGCCGAGTCATTTGCTGTTGCTGGATCACAATGAGTTTGGGCTTTACACCATCCACCAGGAGCTGCAGAAACTTTGCCAGGAAAAGGGCCTGTCCGTGTATTTGGAGCCATTGCTTGGTAGCGTCGGCCAGCCAGACCGCATGCAGGCGCTGTGCCGCACCTGGAAGCCCGATACCGTCTACCACGCCGCTGCCTACAAACATGTGCCGCTGGTGGAGTCCAACCCGGTGCAGGGGATTGAGAACAATGTCTTCGGCACCCTGCACATGGCCCGTGCCGCCATGGAGCAGGGTGTCAAAAGCTTTGTGCTGGTGTCTACTGACAAGGCGGTACGCCCCACCAACGTGATGGGTGCCAGCAAGCGGATGGCCGAGCTGGTACTGCAGGCCTTGGCTGCAGAGCCCAGCGGCACTTGTTTCAGCATGGTGCGATTTGGTAACGTGCTGGGGTCCAGCGGTAGCGTCGTGCCGCTGTTTCGCAAGCAACTGTCCCAAGGCGGACCGCTTACGGTCACCCATGCCGAGGTCACCCGTTACTTTATGACTATCCCTGAGGCGGCCCAACTGGTGCTGCAAGCCGCGGCGATGGCCAGCTCGGGCGAGGTGTTTGTGCTGGACATGGGCGAGCCGGTCAAGATCGTTGACTTGGCGCGCCGCATGGTGGAGTTGTCGGGTCTGCGCGTGCGGGACGCCGCGTGCCCCGACGGCGATATCGCCATCGCGGTGACGGGCCTGCGCCCCGGTGAAAAACTGTATGAGGAGTTACTGATTGGTGGCAACTCCAGCTCCACGGAGCATCCGCGCATTTTGAAAGCCAATGAAGCTGCGCTGGATTGGGCCACACTGCAAACCCATTTGGCAACTTTGCAGCAGGCCGTCTTCGTTGGGGATGTGGCGGGTATCAAAGCGGTGTTGGTCCGCTGCGTGCAGGGCTACGAAACGTCCTAGGCTTGACCAAGCCATGCGGCACAATGGATGCATCTTTGTACCGCTGCATTTGCTCCGCACACCATGACCGACACCCCGCCAACCGCTGCCAGTCTGAAAGCTGAAATTCTGGCGCAGGCCCTGCCACACATCCGCAAGTTCCATGGGAAAACCATGGTGATCAAATACGGCGGCAACGCCATGACCGACCCGGCCCTACAAGCCGCGTTTGCCGAAGACGTGGTACTACTCAAGTTGGTAGGTATCAAACCGGTGGTTGTGCACGGTGGCGGTCCGCAAATAGAAGGCCTGCTCAAGCGCCTGGGCAAAAAGGGCGAGTTCATTCAGGGAATGCGCGTGACCGACCCCGAGACCATGGAAGTGGTGCAATGGGTGCTGGGCGGCGAGGTGCAACAAGACATCGTCGGTTTAATCAACCACGCCGGTGGCAAGGCCGTAGGCCTAACCGGTCGTGATGGCGGCATGATCCGTGCACAAAAGCTCAAGTTGCTGGACAGCGCCGACCAGAGCATCGAACACGATGTGGGGCAGGTGGGCGATATTGTGAGCGTCGACGCCAGAGTGATCCGAGCCCTGCAAGACGCCGACTTCATTCCTGTTGTCAGCCCGATCGGTTTTGGTGCCAACAACGAGAGCTACAACATCAACGCCGACGTGGTGGCGGCCAAGCTGGCCACCGAGTTGCAGGCTGAAAAATTGATGATGCTGACCAATATCAGCGGAGTGCTGGACAAGCAAGGAGCCCTGCTAACCGAGCTGACCGCTCACCGAATCGACGAATTGTTTGCCGACGGTACGATAAGTGGCGGCATGCTGCCCAAGATCGCCGGCGCGCTGGATGCGGCCAAGAGCGGCGTCAACTCCGTGCACATCATCGATGGCCGGGTGCCGCATGTACTGTTGTTGGAAATTTTGACAGATCAGGTGTTTGGCACCATGATCTGCTCCTGATTTCATAGCTGGACGCGTATAGTTTACCTGGGCTGGAGGCCGATTTGGCATGAGACTACTGCTCGTGGAAGATGATGTCATGGTGGCCAGCGGCATCAAGCTGGGCCTGACCGATGCCGGCTATGCCGTGGACTGGGTGGGCAGTGCCGAGCGTGCGCTGGAAGTCACCCAGGCCGAAACCTTTGACATAGCGGTGGTCGACATCGGCCTGCCCCAGATGGATGGCCTGGCGCTGACGCAAGCCCTGCGCAAAGCCGGCCACGCGATGCCGGTGTTGATCTTGACCGCCCGCGACGCGCTGCAAGACCGTGTGCAGGGGCTGGACCGTGGCGCTGACGACTACATGGTCAAACCCTGCGAGCTGCCGGAGATGCTGGCGCGACTGCGTGCATTGCTGCGCCGATCACAAGCGGCTACGTCAGCAGTTCTGTCGTTTGGCCCGCTGGAGTTGGATACGGCCCAGCACCGCGCTTATATCCGGGGTGCCCATGCGGATGCCAGTGATACAGCGCTAGAGCTAGGACCGCGGGAGTGGACCGTGATGGAGTACCTGCTACTTCAGGCGCCCAAGCCTGCCAACAAAGAGAAATTGCTACAGGCACTCACTGGCTGGGACAGGGAGATCACGCCCAATGCGGTGGAGGTCTATATCTCCAGGCTGCGCAGTAAGCTTGAACCCCATGGTCTGGTGCTGCGGTCCATCCGTGGTTTTGGCTACCGCCTCGAGTTGGCCGCCGACCATAGCGCAGGCTGAGCGTGGCGGATAACGCGCCACTTCGCGCGGCGGTGGCCATGGCCAGGGGTCTGCAGCGGCGTCTGCTGTTGTTACTTCTTGGCCCCATGTTTTTGGTAGCCAGCGTTAACACCTGGTTTGACGTGCGCACCGCGGACAACACCACGCTGCAGCAAGACCGCCAGTTGGAAAATCTGGTGCCACTGCTGGCTGACTCCGTAGTTGCTGGAGGCACCACCTTGTCCAACTTGCCGTTGTTAATGTTGGCCCCTGTGATTGAGGACTTCATGTCCGCACGCTTGCACCGGTCGGGTTTTGCATTGGTGGACACCCAGGGTGAGGTGTTAGTGGGTGACGACTGGTTGAGCGGACCGGCACCGACTGGCAACGCGCCTGAGTTTTCCACGGACACCTACGATGGCCAGAGCTACCGTATCGTCAGCCACCGGCTCAACACCCGCGCCGGCGAGTTGGTGGTCCGGCTGGCGGATGGCTCTGACCTGCGCCAGCAGTGGCTGCGCCTGGTCTGGCTGCGTGCCGTGCTGCCCAACCTCGTGATGCTGCTGTTAGCTGGGTTTGCGGTGAACTGGGCCGTGCAGCGGGCCTTACGGCCCCTCATCGAACTCAAGGAGGCGGTAGAGCGCCGCTCGCCAAGTGATCTCTCCGCCCTGGATGTAGCCAGTTCGCCCGACGAGGTCCGTCCCCTGGTTGAATCCCTCAACCGACTGTTTAGCCTCGTCAATGCCCAGGCAGAAAACCAGCGCCGGTTCGTGGCAGACGCTGCTCACCAATTGCGCACTCCACTGGCTGCGTTGCAGGTTCAAGTGGAGGCTTGGGCACAAAATGTGCCGCAGGCCCAGGTAAAGTCTGCCTCGGTAGCTATTAAAATAGGAGCAGATCAAATTTTGCGCCTGCGCCAAGCCACACGGCGCACCTCGCAGTTGGCCAACCAATTGCTCGCACTTTCTCGGGTAGACGCCCGCAGTGTTCAGACCGAGCCCTTTCAGCGCGTCGATCTCAAGCATCTGTGTGAAGTTCTCATGGAGAGCTACTTGGACACGGCCATGCACCGCGGTATTGACCTGGGGCTGGATGCCCGCCCGGTGCATGCCAACGGCTTAGAGTGGCTGCTGCGTGAAGTGATCACCAACTTGCTGGACAACGCCATCAAATACACGCCGCGCGGAGGACACGTCACTGTGCGCTGCGGGCTGCAGGTCCAACCTGCTGGCATGCCGTTTTTGGAGGTGGAGGACGACGGCCCTGGTCTGGCACCCGATCAGCGCGAGCGCGTGCTGGAGCGGTTCTACCGTGTACCGGGCAGTGCGGGTGAGGGCAGTGGTTTGGGTCTAGCCATCGCCGACGAGATTGCCCGAGTCCACCACAGCAGCCTGCAGCTTTCAGAGGGTAATGGCGGACGGGGTTTGCGCGTGTCATTGACGCTTAGCGGCTAATTTGCCTGTGCGAGAATATTGACAAACCATCGCCCAGCACCATGCCAGACGCCTTGCCACTCGTAGACGCTGCCCCGGACACCGCAAACAGTGCCGCTGAAGGCGCGCCCTCTCCGCGCAAACGGCCCAAGCCCGGCGAGCGCCGCGTACAAATCCTGCAAACTCTGGCCGCCATGCTGGAGCAGCCTGGCGGTGAACGCATCACGACCTCGGCCCTAGCCGCGCGCCTGAGTGTCAGCGAAGCCGCGCTGTACCGCCATTTCGCCAGCAAAGCGCAAATGTTTGAAGGCCTGATCGAGTTCATCGAGCACAGTGTTTTTTCCCTGATCAACCAGATCACCGAGCGCGAAGCCGCTGCAGCGGACAGCGCTACAGGCTCCGATGGCGCGCGCCAGGCCGCCAAGATCATTGTGATGTTGCTGCAGTTTGCTGAAAAGAACCCTGGTATGGCCCGGGTGATGGTGGGCGATGCTCTGGTGTTTGAGAACGAACGCCTGCAGCAGCGCATGAACCTGTTCTTTGACAAAGTGGAGTCCGCACTGAAGCAAGCCCTGCGCGCCAGCCCGGGGCAAGACGCTCCAGTGGTTGCGGCTGTGGCGGCTGCCTTTGTAGCGGGGCGCCTGCAGCGCTACGTGCGCTCGGGCTTCAAACGCCTGCCCACCGAGCACTTGGACGCCAGCATGGCGCTGATGCTGGGGTAAACCCGTATTCTGGTTAGTTATTTCCCTCTAGATCGTGAGGGTCTCAGCGGGCATGGGTAGAAATGCTGCAAAATAGCACGGTCGTTCTATTTTGTGCATTTCCCTATTTATGCCACTCGCCAGTACCACTGCCAAACCCGCGCGTAAGCTGCCTAACGCCGCACCTGCGGCGGCCTCTGCGCTGCGCGGCCAGGCTGGCCGGGCGCTGCAAAAAGGCCAGCAAACCAAGCTCGCCATCGTCGAAGCTGCACTGGGCCTGTCCACCCAAATCGGATTGGAGGGCTTAAGCATCGGAGTGCTGGCCGAAGTCACCCAAATGAGCAAATCAGGCGTGTTCGCCCATTTTGGCTCGCGCGAAGAGCTCCAGATTTCCGTCATCCGCGAATACTTTCATCGCTTTGAGCAAGAGGTTTTTTACCCCGCTTTGAGCGTGCCGCGTGGCCTGCCCCGCGTGCAGGCGCTGTTTGCCAATTGGATGAAGCGGGTGGCCGTTGAAATCCAGTCTGGCTGCATTTTCATCAGCGGCGCTGTTGAGTTTGACGACCGCCCCGGCCCGGTGCGGGATGCACTGGCCAACTCAGTACAAACCTGGCTCAACGCCATGTTGCGCGCCGTAGTGCTGGCCAAAGAATGTGGCGACCTGCGCCCTGATGCCGATGAGCACCAGGTGGCGTTCGAGATTCACGGACTGATTTTGGCCCTGCATTACGAGGCCCGCTTCCTCAAAAATCCCGGCTCAATTGAACGCGCCAACCAGGGGTTCGAAAACATTCTCGCGCGCTATGCCGTGCCTTCTTTTACCGTAACCAAGGAGTAATCCACCATGCCAACCTATACCCCCCCGCTGCGCGACATGCAATTTGTGATGCACGAAGTGCTCAACGTCGTGGATGAACTTAAGCAAATTCCCAAGCATGCGGACATGGATGTGGACACCGTCAATGCGGTGCTGGAAGAAGGCGGCAAGTTCGCATCTGAAGTCATTTTCCCGCTGAATATTTCGGGCGATGCAGAGGGTTGTACGCTGGACCCCAAGACCCATGCGGTGACGACGCCCAAGGGATTCAAGGAAGCCTACAAGACCTATGTTGACGGCGGCTGGGCGGCTCTGGGTTGCGATCCTGAGTTTGGTGGTCAAGGCCTGCCTTTGGTGGTCAACGGCATGTTCTATGAAATGCTCAACAGTGCCAACCAGGCCTGGACCATGTACCCCGGCCTGACGCATGGTGCGTACCACGCGCTGCACACCCACGGCACCGAAGAGCAGAAGCAGACCTACCTGCACAAAATGACCAGCGGCGAGTGGACCGGCACCATGTGCCTGACCGAACCCCATTGCGGTACCGACCTGGGTCTGATGCGCACCAAGGCCGAGCCACAAGCCGATGGCACCTACAAACTCACCGGCAACAAAATATTCATCAGCGCCGGCGAACACGACATGACCGACAACATCGTTCACCTGGTGTTGGCCCGCCTGCCGGATGCACCTCCCGGCATCAAGGGCGTGAGCCTGTTCATCGTGCCCAAGTTCAATGTGAACAAAGACGGCAGCCTGGGTGCACGCAACGGCATCTACTGCGGTGGCCTGGAGCACAAGATGGGCATCAAGTCCAACGCCACGGCGCAGATCGTCATGGACGAAGCGATCGGTACCCTGGTCGGCCAGCCCAACAAGGGCATGCAGGGCATGTTCGTGATGATGAACTCCGCCCGCTTGGG
>JANYEE010000224.1 GCA_025363275.1 Burkholderiales bacterium
CCGTAGTCACACCACCGGTAGTCACACCACCCGTAGTTACACCACCCGTAGTCACACCACCGGTAGTTACTCCACCGGTAGTCACACCACCCACTTCTGGCAGCGAATGCGCACCTCTGTTGCCCAAGGCCGGAGACTCGCTTACCTACAAAACAACCACCAACCCCAGCAGCTCGTTGTTTACTACGAAGTACGATTACAGCAACGCCACGTACCTGGGTCAAAGCGCACTGGCCCTGACCATAACCACCACCGTAGCGGGTGTTACTGGCACGGGCGTCACCTACACCAACCCCGTCACCGGTGCCTACCTGGGCGCAACAACGAACGGCGCAGCCTCTACAACGGTCACCACATTTGATCCGCCAGATTATCAAAATCGTATCAACAACGCCTTTTATAACGTAGGCCAAGTAGCTACAGTAGCGGTGAAGGCCCGCGTCACCGGGTCCGACATCACCACGGCGTTCGCAGCGATTGGTGGTGGTACGGCGTTGACCATGGACTACACCTTTACGGTCGAGCGTAAACCCAACGAGAGTCTGACGGTGCCCGCTGCTACGTTTGCCAACACCTGTAAATTGCAAATCAACGTAACCATAAACAATGTCAATCTGGAAGGTAACAACGGTAGCAATCCGTTCTTCTCCACCCTGTTCCCTACCATCGCTGCGGCCTTCACACAGCCTATAAAGTCCACTGTGTGGCTGAGCAACCAGTTACCCAATATTCCCAAAAGCTTCGTGGACTACACCTCGGCGCAGGCCTCCGGAACCAGCACCCAGGAACTCACCAGCTACACCGTGGCACCGCGCTGACCCATACTGCGACTAAGCGAGCCCGCCCCAACGCGGGCTTTTCTTTTTACACTGTTTACTTCTGCATAGCCATCTCTGATCTACCGTGAAACTACCCAGTTGGTTCAGCCACCCCGATCCTGACATCGAACATGCGCTGTTCGCCTTGGGGTATCGCAATCTCAAGGTGCACGTAGTGGGGCACGTGGGTTTGTCGATTTTGGTGGCTGCGGGCGCCTGGGCCGCAGCGCCCCACCTTCTGGTCGGGGCTTGGCTGGCCTGGATGCTCAGCCTCACGCTCGGCTTTGGCTACGGTCTGTGGGCGTTTCGCAAAGTGGTGCGGTTACCCCGCATAACAGCGGCCGAGTTACGAAAATGGAAGCTCACCAATCTGCTGATGGCTGCAGCACCGGGCTTTGGCTGGGGCAGCGTAGGATTTTTGCTGGTGCCCGGTGAGCAGGTTAACAACTTGACCATGCTCACCGCTTTTGCCGGTGCCTTTGCTTACTCGTCGGTGGGCAACGCACACGACTTGCGGGGCTACCTGCTCAGCGTGTCCATTGCCACCGCCGTACTCATGTCGCAGTTGGCCTTAGCATTTGGCAGCCAGGCACCAGTAGCTATGGGCATGAGCGTATTGTTTTTAGGCGTGATGTCCTGGGTGGCACGCAACGCCCACCTGATCTTGCTGGAGACTATCCGGCTGCGGCTGGAGAACGAAGTACTGGCCAAGACCAACGCAGAAAACACCGCCCGCGCAGAGCAGGCCAGCCGCGAAAAGTCTGAGTTTTTTGCTGCCGCCAGTCACGACTTGCGCCAACCTGTGCACGCACTGATGTTACTGATCGAAGCCTACCGCCATCAGGTGCCCGAGGCGGCCTCACACCCACTGATTTTGAATATTGCCAACGCAGGCCAGAGCATTGGCACCTTATTCAATGCATTAATGGAACTGTCGCGGTTGGAAAGTGGTATGGAGAAACCCGTACTCTCTACGTTTGACGTACCAGACCGCATGCAGCGCTTGTTGAGCCGTATGGCGCCTGTGGCTCAGCGCAAAAACCTGGTACTGCGCAGCCACGTAGCTAAGAGCGCAGTGCAGCTCACCATCACGACCGACAAAGTGTTGTTTGAGCGTATTCTGGGCAACCTATTGTCAAATGCGCTGCGCTACACCGAGACCGGCGGCGTGCTGCTAAATCTGCGCCGCGCCCATGGCGTCAAGGGTTGGTGGCTGGAAGTATGGGACACTGGGCTAGGCATTGCCCCGGCAGACCAAGCGCGCATCTTTGACCCCTACGTGCAACTAGCTAACCGCGAACGTGACCGTAGCAAGGGTTTGGGCTTGGGCCTGGCCATCGTACGGCGTGCCACCGAACTGCTGGGAATCACGGTTAAGGCGCACTCGCGTTTGCACCGCGGCAGTTGCTTCCGGCTGCATTTGCCACCGCATTTGTTTCAGCACGCGCTGCTCACCACCATGCCCCAAAGCAGCCAGTGGCAAGCGCCGAAGGTGCAACCAGCGTCGTGGCTCAAGGAACGACGGGTCTTGCTGGTAGACGACGACCCCATAGTTCAGACCGCGATGCGATCCCTGTTGGGCAGTTGGCAAATGGAAGTGCGTAGCGCCACGACGGGTGATGTTTCCGTGTTGGAAGTTTGCGGCGGCGACTGGGTGCCCGATTGCGTGCTTTGCGACTTTCGGCTGCCCGGTCCGCTGGACGGTATTGCACTGTTGGATTTGCTGCATGAGCGCTACCCGCAGATCGTAGGCATTTTGCAAACGGGAGAGCTGGCGCAGCGGGTACAAACACGCGCGGCCGATGCGGGCTACCTGGTGCTATACAAGCCAGTGCAGGCGCATATCCTTGAATCGACACTGGCGGCAGTACTAGAACGACGATCCTTGGAGAGACCAGCATGAATCTGCTCATCGTGGACGACCACCCCCTGACTTGCCAGGGCCTGGCAGCGCTGCTATCGGCCACGCACCAAGGAACCCAAATACAGACTACTTACTCGGCAGCACAAGCGCGTGTGGCCCTGCAGCGCCTGCCTGCGCCGGACTGGATTTTTCTGGATATCAACCTGCCAGACGACCCACACCACCAGCTCTTCAAAAGCCTGTGCGATTCGACCTGGATAGGGCACACCATTTTGATTTCGGCCGAGCCCGAGCACAGGCTGATTCGCACGGCGTTGGCCGCAGGTGCGCGCGGTTTCATCCCCAAAGCTGCAGACCCCGCACTGGTGCTAAATGGCTTCGATCGCATTCTGGCTGGCGACTTCTTTGTGCCCCCGGAGCTCAAGGCAACGCTGACCGACACCAGCGACGGCGCGGCGACCACCAAGGCCTTGTCACCCCGTTTGCAGCAGGTGCAAGATCTGCTGCTTCGCGGCTCAGCCAACAAAGTGATAGCCCGCAACTTGAGCCTCTCAGATCACACGGTGAAAGAATATGTCTCATCCATCCTGGCGTACCACGGTGTCGCCAACCGACTGGATTTGATACTGAAACTGGTTGAACACCGGCCGATCTGAGGCATCGGGGGCTTAGGTTGGGCCGAATGGTGGTGCGCTCCAGACTGAGCATGGATACCCGTTATCCCGGCGTCAGCTCCTTGGCCACCAAGCCGACGCTGATCAACCATTGCAGATCCGATGGCTTGTCAGTTACAAATGGAGTTCAGTGACCACTGTAGCTGATCATTCACCTCCTCGCACAACGCATGTTGCTATCTATTTTCTAGCTATCTAGGCATATTTTACTTGGGCTACAGGCTGATTTTATTCCTGCGCCCGGGTTAGCGCGGGATGGCGAGCATCGGCGGTAATATCCACATCAGCCCCATGAGCGCCGTGCGCGGCGTCCCTTAGCTGCACATCACGCCACGCTCGGACACCAGCCGAAACTGCAGCTTATAGCTCAGTGTGCTCCTATGGACACCATGACCGTAATTTGCCCTGCCTGCTCAAACACAAAGGTCATCGCGTAGCTGCGGCCCCATTGCAGGGGTGCACGCAAGCCCCTAAGCCGCACGTGGGCTCCGCCCGGTAGGAACTCCATCCGGTCTTGTGCAGCGATGGTGACACTCGACAAAGACGGCGCGCTGGCATTGCTGTTCCTACGCAGTTCCACGTCTTCTGCTAGGTTGGTATACGCCCGCAGCAGTTTGTCGTCTCGCACGATGTTTTCCAGCACAAAGTAAACCGTAGCCTCAGTGGCATCCGGCGCCGTCGCATCAGCCCAGGGATGAATGAAGGTGAAGTTGCCAGTGAAGTATTCGTGGGCATTCGCCCGCTGCGCGGGGGTCAGCCAAAGCAGTGCACCCAGCAAGCTGGCGTACAGCAGGCCTAGTCCGCAGAGAGGCGACCCCTGCAAATATTTAGATAAAAACATAGGTTGGCCTGTTCATTGAAAGCCGATGGAATAACCCCACGCATCAAGCCGCTCGGGTATCGCATTGAACGCCATACTCACGCGCTCGGCGCCATGGTTGATGGGGACTTCGTGTAGCAGGTAACTGGGAAACAGCAAGACATCGCCAGGTTCAGGCTCTGGCGCGAGCCACTTTTCGGCGTTATAGGGTCCAGTTTGCGCTTGCCGATTGGTGTTGCTAAAGGCAAAGTCCCGACCGCCCAGCCCACGCAAAAATGCAGTGCGTGACGAAGGGTGCGAAACACTCAGATAAACGATACCAGAGATAAACGAATTGGCATGGTTGTGGACGGCCTGATACCCGCCAGTTTGCAGCACATTTCCCCACAGCTCCTTGATGCGCCATGGCAATGCTTGACCAAAGATTTGTTCGCCCAACTCCACAACCGTCGGCATCAGCCGATCAGTCAGCGTTTGCAGCAATGCATCCCCCTCAGGATACAAAATCTGGCTATGTGACAGCTGCGCCGACTGCACATTGGGCACTGTCATTTGGACCTGCAAATGGCTGCGCAGCTGCGCCACCAAGGTCGCATCTACCAGCCCCTCGCAGCGCAACATTGGGGTGGGAAACAGCGCAATCATTTCGGTCATGGTGTCTCCATGGGTGTAGTTAAACCGAGGCCACAGCCACGATACGGGCCAGCGACCAATAAGTCGCGATCGTGCCAATGCCATATAGCGCGGTGGTGCGCAGTTTGCTGCTGAACGGCAAACGCCGGGGAATCTGAACCAAGCCCCAGGCCAGGCCCACCAGCAGAAATTGTCCCAGCTCCACACCCACGTTGAAACCTAACAGCGAAACAAAAATATGGTCCTGGGGCAGGCCAATGTCTTTCAGAGCACCGGCAAAGCCCAGCCCGTGCACCAGCCCAAACAAAAAGGCGACCACTGCAGGCCAGCGACGAGATAGTGTCTGCCGGTAGTGCAGCGCCTCGGCACTGACCAGCACGATTGATAAGGCAATACAAGCTTCGACCGGTGGCGGCCGCAGTGTCAGTAGCCCCAGAGCACTGCAAGCCAATGTGATGCTGTGCGCTGCGGTAAAGGCCGTCAGCGTCCATAGCAACTGACGCCGAAAACCGACGAGGAACAACAAGCTGATCACGAAAAGCACATGATCTGCGCCGCCGAATATATGTCCCACACCCAGCGACAGATAGGTGCTGGCAATCTCCAGGCTACCGTGCCCCACCGGTACTGCGCCGCCCAGGCGAACACGCGGCTGCATGGATGTCAGCGTGTACACCCGCTGCTGACCACCCTGGTAGCGCACAGTAACCACCGCAGCCGAGTAGGCCTGACCCAAACCCACCAAACTAAAAGTGCCCACCAGGCCAGATGCTGAGCAGCGCACTAGTCGCGCGTCGGCTTTGCAATTGTCTGGCCACTGCAGCGTCAGATCTTCAGCAATCGGGCGCGATTTAGCAGGAGTTCCCCAGGCGATGACGAATTCACCAGGTACCGCCTCTTGCAGGACCAGTTCGGCAATCGACATCTCGTGGGCCGTTGCAACGCCTACCTGCAGTGCCAACCAGGCTAGCAATAAAGGCCACAAGATGCTCCGCATGCAAACTGTCATGGCGCTACCATGGCTTGCGCCTCTTGTTGGACGCGGTACTTTTTGCCCATGGCGCGCACGGTGTCAGTCGTCAACTGCGACATGGTCTGCTCGCTCCAGTCCTTCTTAACGATATCGCGGACCTCTTCGTAATTTGCAGGCACGGCTGGCTTCATGGATTCAAGTTGCACGACGTGCCAACCCGACAGGCCTTTCAGCACCATCCAACGGCCTGGCGTACCGCCCTCCAGCGTGCGGGTGAAACCTTCGCCGTAGCTCTGCACCAGATTTCGGCGCGGGCGACCGCGGAACACCTGCAAACTACTCTCCACATCGCTATGGGCTTTCACGTTCAGCGCATCGGCCAAGGCCCGCAACGTGCTCTCAGCGCTATCGTTGCCCGGCACGGCTTCCAGAAAATTGAGCCGTACAGGCTCGTCGTATTTGTCGCGGTGCTTGTCAAACCAGCCGCGTAGTACTGCATCTGTCACCGGGGGCAGACTCAAACCCGACTGAGTCACGCTCAGCGCCTTGAAGATCAACCGCTCACGTATCGAAGCATCCCCACGGTCCAGCCCCATCGCCACGCCTTCGCGGTAAAGCACCTCGTTATCTACCCAGCGGTCCACCAAGATTTTGCTCTCGGCATCGGTCGGCTCACGCCCCATGCTGCTAACAAACACCGTGCGGGCTTCATCGCGGGCCGCCGCAGGTACGGTAATAGTTTTGCGTTCATCCCGCAACGACTGAAGCGCCGCATCTGCTCCAAACACGAGAGCTCCCAGCACCACAAAATGCAGCAACGGCTCGCGCAGCGTACGGTGTAGCAACGACGGAACTATGGCCGCGGAGGGCGGGTGTTGCGCGGATGGCGTAGCGGGTGTATCAGTCATGGGGGAGTAGAGGGTAGTCATTGTCGGAGAAAGCACACTTCATTGAATATAGAAATTTAGGGTAGCCGCGCCAGAGCCAGCACGACCCTAGGGTTCCCTGGATCGACGCGTTGCAACTGCGTGCGTACGTCGCGGCTGCGCTGCGGGTCTTGTTGTTCAATAGCTGCCGAGAGCGCCAGCAAGGCGTCCATCGCGGGCTGAAAGTCTGGGCTGCTGTGCAACAACGCCAACAGCGGCGTCTGCAATTGGTCCAGCATACGAGCGGGGTCTGCACTGGGGCTGATGGTGGTGCCCAGGCGAACGTAGTTGGTGCGGGTTTGCCAATACGCATCAACTCTCCTTGCATCAGGCCCGGCAGGCGTACTTAGCACTGTGGATGTTTTTGCCTGTAACGTATCCAGCAGCGTAAGGAGCCGCTCGCGCGGTGTGGTCTGTGCAGAGTAGGTAGCCCAGGGCGCTGTGTGGGCCACGATCGGACGGTCATCGGTGTTGACTGACGCTCCGGCTGCAAACTGGGCCAACGACTCGGAGTCGGCTAGCACACTACCCAAAACGTCATAGGCGCTGGTCAGTCGAGCTTGCTGCAAGCCGCGCGCATTGCCAAAAGTAGACAAGCGGAACTGGACAGCACTTAGATCAAATCTAGGTTGTTGCGGGCGGGCGACCAGACCCAGCACCGGGCTATCCAGGCTGTTGCTGGCCAAAATGGCAATGCCGTCCGGGTAAACCGCAACAAACGCGGCAACGATACTTCGCAGCGTTTCGACCTCCATCTGGTGCACAGCCAACCACTGGCAAAAGAGACCGCCTGGCGCCAGGCGCTGGCGTACGGCATCAAATTGCTCCACCGTGTACAGCGACCCCGCTCCGTTGCGCGCTGGGTGAAACAAATCCGACACGATCACATCGTAGCGCTGAGACGTACTCTGTATGAAACGCCGCGCGTCGGCGGACACCACTTGCGCGGGCGGGCTCCATTCCTGCGGTTGAGCCCCTTGAAAGTGATGGACTACATCGATAACTTCGGGTAGCAGCTCGACCGCCTGGACTTGCAGCGTCGGGTCAGTGGCTGCCACTTTGGCAGTGAAACCGGTGCCCAAGCCCAGGTACAACGCACGGGTGGGGTTATCGTGTAGCAGCAGTGGCAGCAGCGCCAGCCGCGCCTCTATGGGGCTACCGGCACTGCTACCTTCCTGTACGCGGTTGTTGATATGCAAATGGGCAACGCCCGCGCTGTCTTGCACGACGCTGACTGCCGCCATCGCACCTTCGCGGTAGCCCAGCACATCACCACCCTCAGGCACCGTGATAAACCGCAGCGGACCCGCCACCGCTACCCACAGTAAAGCCGCGACCACCGGTAAACAATTCAGCGGTTGGCGCCACGCACTGGGCGGTTGGAGGGCCATATATCCAAGCAACAGCAGCACCAGACACACCGCAGCGCCAAGCGCAGGCACCGCCCACATGCCGATCACCACAGGTGCCAAAGCGGCGCCAGCGGTATTGATGGCCAGCGATCGGCCCAGCGGGTGTGATCGCGCCCGCGCCTGCAAACACAAATGGCTAAAAAGTGCCCCCATGACGGCCGCAGGCAGTAACAAGGCGGCACACGCTACCAATGCTTCTCCTCCCAATGCACTGCCTGCAGACAAGCCCCACCATTGCACTGGAATCGTGCTCATTCGGTCGGCCCACCACAGGCCGACACCGCACAACAACACGGATACCGCCAGCCCGGTGATCAGCCGCTGCGTTGTGTCATACGCCGGAGGTAACGCGACGTTAGGCATTGCGTCATGGCTGGCGGAATTGGCTGTAGTGGCGTTGGTGGTGGTAACAACGTTGGTACTGCAATAGCGCTGATACGCAGCGGCGCCCAGCGCCGTACCCACCAGATACACCGCCAAAATAATGGCGTAACTAAACACGGTGTTTTCAGTCACCTGGCTCAATACACGTACGGTGACCACCTCGTAACCCACCCCCAAAAAACCAGTGCAAAGCAATTGCACCCCCAAGCGTGAGAATTTAGGACGAATGCTCCAAAGCGATGGTGCAGGATCACTGGGAAAGGCCGCAGGCTCGGGAATAGTGGGGTGCCGTGTCCAAGTCCACCAAGCGGCGGCGGCACACACGCCGTTTAGCCCGCAACACACTAACGCCGTCGTACGTAGCCCGAGCCACGGAACCAGCCCAAAAACAACGCCCAAAACGCCCACCACCGCGCCCAGCGTGTTGGCCGCATACAGCCCACCCCATGTGCTGCGAGCAGCCTGCAACTGTCGCTCTACCGCCGGCAGGGTCGCACCCATTGCCATGGTGGCTGGCAGCAATAGCAATAGCGGCAGTGCAAAGGCTACGCACCAGTGCCACACAGTAGAAGGCTGCGGGCCAATCCAGCGTGTGGCCGCGTTACCGATAGTAGGTAACGCCCACTGCAACACAGCGCCCCACACCAAAATCACGCCCTCCAGGGCTGCATACCATCGGCCGGGCCAGCGAGTTTTGGCAAGGGTTTGACCCAACGCGACGGCACCCAGCGATAGTCCGCCAAAAAATGCAGCCATCACAGCCAACACCGAAACCATTTCATGGCCCAGGTAGCTACCAAGCTGCTCCGTCCAAACAAACTGCCAGCCCAAACCTGCAGCGCCAGACACCAACATCAATAAGCCGACAAAAGGAATGCGCATCAAATAACGACGTACAACGTCAAGCGACCCCGAGACAATCACCCCGGGGTCGCGATGGAAAAAAGATACTTCGCTTATTTCAGTCCGGCCACTACAGTGCCTGAAATGACTTCAACAAACACGGGATTGCTGAAGAACCATAGATCAGACCAGGCTGCTACGTCAAAGCTGGAGTACTTAACGCCGGCTACCGTACGCATGTGCGCTGGGCATGCTGCGTCCGTGCAAGCAATTAAACCGGGAGCCGCTTGATCCGCAGGATTGGAAATGTAGTCCAACAAGGCATTACCCTTGGCGTCCGTCTCATAAGGCGTAGACGCTGGCAAGTTGGTACCCCGCAGCCGGAAATATTGCGACACCTTGGCACCCGGCACACGGTAACTCATGGTCAAAGTCTTACCGTCTGCAGAAGCCGCCCAATTACTTGTATTGAAGACCTTTTGGATGGCAGTGGATGCATTCGTTGCGCCCACAGAACCCAGCACACCGTTGTAGTTGCTGCTGGCGGGATCCACCAACCCTGTGACGTTACCGCCAATGAGGTCAAGGTGGTCCAGCACGGGCGCATTCAGCGCCTGTACGATACCAATCTGCTTCAGTGAAGGGTTAGGAAAAGTGTACGGCGAGTTGTTGGCCTTGGGGTTGTTGACCGTCACCGTAACCAGAAGATCAGTGCCTGCAGGCACTTTGAGCTTTTCGCCCATAGTAGCGCAGCCGTCAATACGGACTTCTCCACCTTTGGCGACCGCATTGGCGCTGGCTTTCTCAATCAGCGATTTGAACGCCGCCTTCGGCAACACCGGGTTATAGGCGCACACCACAAATGACATTTTGTCCACAAGATTACCGTTGGAGACAAAACTGTTGCCCGAGCGCAATCCGTTGATAATGCCTTCAGCCGCCAGCGGGTCAGTGCCCCGGCGCACCATCACGTAGTCGCGGGTATATTCGCCAGGAAAAAAGTCTGCTGTAGATTCGCGCTGATCGGGGCCGAAGCTGCCGCGGTTATGGTAGTCCGAGCTGGCAAAGAACCACCAAGCGCGACCTTCACCCAACAGCGTGTCCCAGACGCCGCCAACCGTCGCGGCATACACGCCCACACCGCCATACGTACCGCCGCCAACAGCACTGGTGCCATAGCTGCCCCGACCCGACTCAGCCTGGTGGCCTGGCATGGACTCAAAGCCGAACGCAATCTCAGGCGCCGTGTTGTTGAAGTTGCGCAGGTGCTCAATGTTGTAGCCATTATTGCCACTGGGGTTGTAGGCGCCTGGCCGCTCCAAGTGTGCGGGAATGAAATAGCTGGTGGTAGGAGCCATCTGCTTCATCCACTTGATGCCTTCAAGGGTCTTGGTGTGGCCCAAGTTGGGTGTGGCGGCGGAATTGTTGCCCGTAATCTTTTTAGCCGTAGCGTCCACCAATGTATTGCTGCTGCTGCCGTTGACCGAGCAGTCCCAAGCGTTTTCCACGCCGCGGCTGGTATCACGGTCGTTACGGTCAAAGCAATATTCGTACTGCGCCTGTAGCGCTGCATTTCCAACCGACGTAGCAGGAAATGGCTTTTGTCCCAACAGCACGTTAGTAGAGACGTGCTCGTGACCGGGAGCGTTTTGCTCCACACCGATCCAGATTGGCTTCTTGCGGTTGCGGCTTTCGGCTTCCAGTACGGGGTACTGGTACTCCTTGATTTCTTGCCAGCGATACATATTTTTATACTTGGCAGTGCCCACTGGGGTCTCAAGTAGGTCGCCTTTGATATCAGCACGGCCATTGGGCAGCGAGGTTTCCCATGGCTGGTTAGGGCCTTTACCGGCGCTGGCGGGCTGGCCACCGGCCGGGGTGGTCGCACTAGCTCCGGTGGTGGATAACCCCAAGCCGGGAGCTACCGGCTCAAACGGGTCTTCGGCCAATGTGCAATTGCGATAGCTGCTTCCGCCATGGTCGGCCTGTACAAACCAGTCAAGATTAAACGTGCCGGCAGACTTGTCCACCAACTTCTTGACTGACAAGGTGCCATCCGAGCAAGTGGTGTGGTTGTGAAAATCGCCGCTGACATAGGTACCCGTAGCTTTCGTTTTGGCCTTTTCAGCCGCTTGAACTGCGCTGGGTATAGCGAGCGCCATGGCGGTCAACGCCAGAGCTGCGGCTGCTACATCACGTTGTTTGAACAATGTTTGCATAGATAAATCCTGAAAGGGTGGGTGCAGTGCGCAGCGCGTTTAAGAAGCCGATTGGTCGCCCAGGAACACATAGGTCCCTTTGCTAAGTTTCACTTTGGTGGTGAAAGCGACTTCAGTGGTATCGGCGTCGCTGTTGCTGAGCGTGCCATTCAGCGTACACACGTTGTTGGTATCGCAGTTAGTCACTTGAACATTGGTCATACTGGCCAGCGGAAACAAGGATATATCTGGTGTTGCGGACAACGCTGCTGCATTGCGATCCAGAGACGCTTTTACGTCTGTCTTGGTCGTGCCTGAATCCAGAAACGTATCGTCAAACAGTTCGAGGACTGCGGCACTGGCAAGACCCACAGAACTATTCAGACTCGCAATGGTTGGTGTCAGTTTAGAAGTGAAGACTTCCAGCGTCGATGGATTGGCGCCGCCGCAGGCGACCAACACTGCCGCACCACCAACCAAAGCGATGTGGGACAGCGTGAAGCGTGTCCGTTGTTGAAAACTCATGGGGAAACTCCTTAACTAAATGCAGATTCTGTGAATACAGTTCTGTCATGTTATGGAGGGCTTGTGTCAATTTTGTGACCTGAGAGACGCTGTAGTCCGTAGGCCCGAGGCGCTTACACCCAGTTCTCAAATCGCAGTTTCCAGCGCAATCAGTGCCGCTACGGTTTGTCTGCGCCTTATAAGGCGTGCCCCGCCCTGCTCTACCAAAACCTCCGCAGCCAACGGGCGCGTGTTGTAGTTCGAAGACATGGATGCGCCATAGGCCCCGGTGTCGTGCAACACCAGCAGGTCACCCACCTGCGCGGCAGGCAGTTCGCGGTTCAGCACTACGCCGCCTTCGCCTTGCGTGAACACATCGCCCGATTCACACAGGGGCCCAGCTACCGCCGTGGCTTGTACGTCACCGGTGGCTACCGTACCGTCGGCGTGGATGATTTCCATGCCGTGGTGGCTGCCGTACATGGCGGGGCGCATCAGGTCATTGAATCCCGCATCCACCATCACAAAGTGGGCGCTACCCTGGTTTTTGGTGGCGCGCACTTCCGCTAACAGCACGCCCGACTCGGCCACCAGGTAGCGGCCAGGCTCCAGCTCCAGGGCTACCGCGTGGCCCAGCACCGCAGCCACGCGTTTGCGCGCGTCGTCCCACAAATCAAAGTAGTGCCCGGTATCGATAACAGGCTCACCCGTCTGGTAAGGAATGGACAAACCACCACCAGCAGAAATAGCGTGCAGGTCCATGCCCTGCGCCTTCACGGCCTCTACCAGCGCCACCATGGCGCCGCAGACCTCGGACAAATGCGAGTAATCCACGCCCGAGCCAATGTGCATGTGCAGGCCCTGCAAACTCAGACCATTGGCCCGCACGCGCGTCAGCGCTGCCACTAAGTCGCCGTGCCAGATGCCGTGCTTGCTGTGCTCGCCCCCAGTGTTGGTTTTGTTGGAGTGACCATGGCCAAAGCCAGGGTTGATGCGCAGCCACACCGCGTGGCCGGGGCTCACTACGCCCAATTGGTCGAGCATGTCGATAGAGCCGCAATTCACCGGGACGCGCAACGCTGCTACCCGTGCCAGCGTAGGCCGGTCAAACAGGTCTGCGGTGAAAACAATCTCGGCATGGCCGTGCGCGCCTAGAAAGCCGGGCTGAAAACCTGCCGCTAATGCGCGCTCAATCTCCCCCAGCGACACCGCATCCACGACCACGCCGTGCGTGCGCATCAGCCGCAGGATGTGGGTGTTGGAGTTGGCCTTTTGCGCAAAGCGCACCACATCAAATTGCTTCAATGAAGCAATGCGCTGAATGATGGTGGTGGCGTCATAAATCCACAGAGGGGTGCCGAACTCTTGGGCTAAAGTGGCCAACTTGGGAGAGGGGAAAGGATTCATATCTGCAGTGTGCGCTGTACTCACTATTCAATCAATGCCAATTTTGTCAACTATCGATTCATTTTCGATATAGTTGGAAGATGTCTCAGGCTTTAACCCCGGCTGCCAGCCCGCCACCCCAGCTCACCCACCGGCAGCTCTCCATCTTTCGCGCCATCATGCTGCACACCCAACTGGGCCGTGCGGCACAGGCCACCGGCAGCAGCCAGCCCACGCTGAGCCGCGAGTTGGCGCGACTAGAGCAACTGCTGGGTTTTGCGCTGTTTGACCGCATAGCCGGGCGGCTGCGCCCCACCGTACGCGCGCTGGAGTTGATGCAGGAGGTGGAGCGCAGCTTCATTGGGCTGGATCAGATCGCTCGGCGCGCAGTAGAACTGCGCACTGCCAGTGGTGCGCGCTTGCAGGTAGCGTGTCTGCCAGCCTTGGCACACGCCCTGCTGCCCCAGGCTTTGCTTCGCTTTCATGCGTTGCACCCGCAGGCGCGGGTGAGCATCGTGCCACTAGAGTCTCCTTGGCTGGAGCAGGCCCTGAGCGAGCAGCGCTTTGATTTAGGCCTGGGAGAGACGACCGAGCCCCCTCCCGGCGTGGCTTTAAGTCCACTGCTGCAAATGAACGAAGTCGCGGTGTTACCACTTCACCACGCGCTGAGTCGCAAGCGGGTGCTGCGTCCAGCCGATTTTGCTGGGCAGCCATTTGTAAGCCTGGCCGAGGGCGATCCGTATCGACATGCGATTGACGCCATGTTTACACAAGCCGGTGTGCAGCGCGCCACCCTTTTTGAGACCGCCAGTGCCGTGGCTGTTTGCGCGCTGGTGCAGCAGGGCCTGGGGCTGGCAATAGTCAACCCCCTCACCGCGGCCGCCATGGCCGGGCCCAACATGCTGGTGAGACCGCTGCAGGCCGACATCCACTTTCGGGTCAGCCTGCTGCTACCCCAGGTGGGCGCACCTCACCCTTTGCGGGATGCACTGGTGATAGCGCTACGCCAGGCATGTGACAGCTTGATGCACAAGCGCAGTACAAGCAGTTCAACACCGAGAGATCTCTCTAAACCCTGGACGTAACACCTTAACTGAATTGAGCACTCCCCCTAATTTTCGCCCCCTGTCCTGTTTAAAGTGAGTCCCTGAGTGCTATCGCTCTGCCTGAACAAGGGGTTCCCATGAAACAACCAGTCATCTCTCGAAATTTCGGCGCCATCACCGCGCTGTTCGTGGCCCTGGCCGGCAATGCTGCTGCCGTACCCGCTTTGGCCCTGGAAGTGGCGGGTGTCAACTTTCAATCCCAATCCTTGGTCAAAGGCACCAAGCTGCAGCTCAACGGCGCGGGCGTGCGCCAGCAAGCGTTCACCCCTCTCTACACTGCCGGTCTCTACCTGGAAGAAAAAGCCAGTACCGCAGAGGCTGTGCTCTTGAGCAAAGGGGCCAAGCAAATTCGCGTGGTGATGCTGCGCGAAGTCAATAGCCGCGACTTTGGCGCCCTGCTGTCGCGCGGCCTGGTCACAACATCCAACGACGATCAGCTCTCCAACCTCATTCCCGAGATCATGGACCTGGGCACCCTGATTGCCGAGCGCGGCAAGTTGCAAGCGGGTGACAGTTTTGTGATTGACTGGAGTGCTACCCAGGGCACGACCATCCGCGTGAACCAGCGCGGCAGCCACAAGCCTGCCGTAGAGGTGTTTGCCAAGCCTGATGTGATTGGCGCGCTGATGCGCATCTGGTTGGGGGACAACCCGGCGGATGCAGAACTCAAAGCCGCGCTGTTAGGTAAAACTGTTTAGCGCAACGCGTTCTACGAACTCGTTAAGCGCACATTGCCAAAGCGGGTGCCAAAGAGGGCAAAACTGGTCGCATAATCTTCTCAGATATTCGGTGCCGCTCTGGCCACCGATACACCCAGGAGAGCGACATAGCGAATTTCGAGAAACTCAAAATTGGGGCCTTGATCAGCGGCGCTTTCGCTGCGTTGGCGGTCCTCATTTTGCTCATGGGCGGCACATCGCTGCTGCGGGTTACGTCACTGAGTCGGGATTTTGATACGGTCTTGAATGACCGCTATCCCAAGATTGCCAGCCTACAAATCGTCAGCAACAACCTGCAGGCGAATGCACGGGGCCAGCGCGATTTACTATTGCTGACAGACTCGGACGATGTCAAAAAAGAGCTTGACAACATCAAAGCCCGCCAGGCCGACAACGGTCAGCGCCTGGATGCGCTTAAAGTTCAGATTACCTCCGAGGATGGCAAGGCCGCTCTGGAGGTGGTGGTAACTGCTCGTGCCGAGTATTCACCGGTGGCCGAACGCTACCTGGCTGCAGCCCTGAAGAACCAGGAAATGGGTAAAACCGTACTGCTGTCCGAAGTCTTGCCTGCACAAACCAAATACATCAACGCGCTGCAAGAACTGGTGAAAGTGCAAGAACAGAAGATGCAAGAGTCGCGCAAAACCGCAGACGAAGGAATCGCCAGTATTCGCAACACGGTGCTGGTAACAGGCTCACTGGCCCTGATTGCTGCAGTCTTGTTCGCGGTGGTGCTCACCCGGCGCGTGACCGAACCACTGACCCGATCGGTAAAGACACTGCGTGCCATTGCGGCGGGCGATCTGGCCGTGCAGTTTGACACCGCGGGCCAAGGAGAGACGGGTGCGTTGTTGGTGACCCTAAAAGACATGCAGAGCAGCCTGGCAAGCGTCGTGGCCCAGGTGCGACAGGGCTCTGAAGGCGTAGCCACAGCCAGCGCCGAAATATCACAGGGCAATAGCGATCTATCGAGCCGGACCGAAAGCCAAGCCAGCGCGCTGGAGGAAACGGCCGCGTCTATGGAGGAGCTGGCTGCCACGGTACGGCAAAACGCCGACTCCGCCACCCAAGCCAATCAGCTGGCCCGCAACGCGTCCACCGTGGCTATTCAAGGGGGTGAAGTGGTCAACCAGGTAGTGGCCACCATGAAAGGCATTAACGACGCCTCGCGCAAGATCAGCGACATCATCAGTGTGATTGATGGCATTGCGTTTCAAACCAATATCTTGGCCCTGAACGCAGCGGTAGAAGCGGCCCGCGCGGGTGAGCAAGGGCGCGGTTTTGCGGTGGTGGCCAGCGAGGTACGCTCGCTAGCTGGGCGCAGTGCCGAGGCCGCCAAAGAAATCAAATCTCTGATCAATGCCAGTGTGGAACGGGTGGAAGCGGGTACTGCACTGGTCGACCGTGCGGGCGCCACCATGACCGAGGTGGTCAGCAGTATCAAGCGGGTCACCGATATTGTGGCCGAGATCACCGCGGCCAGTAGCGAGCAGGCGGCAGGCGTCGCGCAAGTGGGCGAAGCAGTGACCCAGATGGACCAGACCACCCAGCAAAACGCCGCCTTAGTAGAACAAATGGCTGCAGCGGCGATCAGCCTCAAAAGCCAAGCCCACGAGCTGGTGCAGGTGGTAGCGGCTTTCAAGCTGGAAGAGTCTGATTACCGTTTGCTAGCCTAGCGTGGTAATTTAGCTTGCAAAAAATCATTCTGATCACAGGCGGTTCACGCGGCATTGGCGCTGCCACCGCGTATCTGGCAGCCCAGTACGGTTATGCCGTCGCCATCAGTTATGTGCATAACCGCACTACGGCAGATGGCGTGGTGACCGCCATCACCGCAGCTGGCGGGCAAGCCCTTGCCGTGCAAGCCGACGTGGCACAAGAAGCCGACGTGCTGCGAATGTTTGTAAAAGTGGACGAAGTTTTGGGCCGGATCACGGCCCTGGTGAACAACGCGGGCGTGCTGGAAGCACAGTCGCGCGTCGAACACATGACGGCAGAGCGGATTACGCGGGTGTTCGCTACCAATGTGCTGGGCAGCTTTTTGTGCGCGCGCGAGGCCGTGCGGCGTATGTCCACCGCACACGGAGGGCCGGGCGGCGCGATTGTGAATCTGTCGTCTCGCGCGTCCAAGCTGGGCTCGCCCGGTGAGTATGTGGACTACGCGGCCTCCAAGGCTGCGGTGGATACGCTGACAATTGGGCTGGCCAAAGAAGTGGCGGCCGAAGGCATTCGGGTCAACGCCGTGTCGCCTGGTTTGATTACGACTGACATCCACGCCAGCGGTGGCGAACCAGGCCGGGTGGAGCGCTTGAAAGATTCTGTGCCCATGGGCCGTGGCGGCACAGCTGAGGAAGTAGCCCAAGCCGTGCTGTGGTTGCTGTCCGACGCTGCGTCGTACACCACCGGCACGTGCCTAGATGTCTCCGGCGGTCGCTAGACGGCCACCGGAACAGCCTTACACCGGCTCAATCGCTTTGGCCGGTGCTTCGTGTTGCGCAGACGTTGGCTGGCGCAGCACTTTGCGTTTGGCGCGTCCAACAAAATGCTCAATGTCGTCCACGATGGTGAAGAAGCTAGGCGTCACCAGCAAACTCAATACGGTGGACGAAATCAAACCACCGATCACCGCGGCCGCCATGGGTGCGCGAAAGCTGTTGTCTGCAGTGCCAAAACCGATCACCAAAGGCAGCATGCCGGCCACCATGGCAATGGTTGTCATAACGATGGGGCGCGCGCGCTTGTGGCAGGCGTCCATCAGCGCATCGAAGCGACTCAAACCATGCTCGCGGCGCGCCATGATGGCGTACTCCACCAGCAGAATCGAGTTCTTGGTCGACACGCCAATCAGCATCACCAGGCCAATGAAGGAAGGCATCGACAGCATCTTGCCTGCGATCAGCAAGCCTAGGAAGGCACCGCCAAACGACAAAATCACCGATGGAAAAATCGTGATGGGATGCATAAAGTCCTTGAACAGCAACACCAGCACAATGTAGATACACAGCACGCCGGTCAGCATGGCGATGCCGAAGCCCGACACCATTTCCGCCTGCACTTCCGCGTCACCAATCTCCACCTGCTGCACGCCGGCTGGCAAATTCACAATGCTGGGCAACTTGGCCACGGCTGCAGTCACCTCACCCAGCGGAACGCCCGAGAGTTCCACTTCAAAGTTGACGTTGCGCACCCGGTTCAGGCGGCTGACCACGGCCGGGCCTCCCGACATCTCGAAGCTGGCCACCTGGCTCAGCATGACCGGACCTTTGACGCCGGGCACCATCAGGCGCCCCAACAGCTCCAAGTCCTTACGCGCTGCGGTGTCGAGCTTGACGACGATGGGCACCTGGCGTTGGCTCAGGTTCAACTTAGACAGGGACGACTCGTAATCGCCCACGGTGGCGATGCGCAGCGTCTCGGCGATGGCGTTGCTGGTTACACCCATCTCCGCGGCTTTTGCAAAGTTGGGACGAATCGCAACTTCGGCACGGGTCAGGCTGGCGCTTGAGCTGATGTTGCCCAGGCCTGCAATCCTGCGCAGGTCTTTTTCTACCGCTGCGGCCGCTTGCATGAGTGCTGCCGGGTCCTCACCTTTTAGGGCGAGCATGTACTTCTCACCGGAACCACCCAGGCCCACCTTGAAGCGCACACCCGGTAACGCGGCCAGCGCCGTGCGCATGGAGCTTTCAATGGCTTGCTTGCGCGGGCGCTTTCCGCGTTCGTCCAGCAGTACCGTTAGCGTGGCTTTGCGCACCTCGCTGGTCGCCCCCCCGGCAAACGGGTCAGATCCCACCGCACCGCCACCGGCCGTGGTGTAGACGCTCTTCACATGCTCCACTTTAGCAATCAGCGCACGCGCTTGCTCGGCTGCGGAGTAAGTCTGCGACAGCGTACTGCCGGGTGGCAACTCCACGTACACCTGGGTTTGCGAGTTGTCATCCGGCGGGATGAAGCCGGTCGGAATCAGCGGCACCAGCATCAGCGAGCCGATGAAGAAACTGATCGCCAAAACTACGGTGATCCAGCGGTGGTTCAGCGTCCAGCGCGTGATGCGCAAATACAGCGGCATCCACATGGGCTCTTCGTGCACATGGGTGGACGGCTTCATGATGTAAGCGGCCATCATGGGGGTCAGCACCCGCGCCACGATCAGCGACGCAAACACTGCAAACACCGCGGTCCAACCAAACTGCTTGAAGAATTTACCGACCACGCCACTCATAAAAGCCGTGGGCAAGAACACCGCAATCAGTGCAAAGGTGGTAGCAATCACCGCCAAGCCAATTTCATCGGCGGCTTCCATCGCAGCCTGATAGGGCGTCTTGCCCATGCGCAAATGGCGCTCGATGTTTTCCACTTCCACAATGGCATCGTCGACCAGAATACCAATCACCAACGAGAGCGCCAGCAGCGTCACAGTGTTGGTCGTAAAGCCCAGATAGTTCATGCCGATGAAGGCCGGAATGACCGACAGGGGCAAGGCCACCGCCGATACAAACGTAGCGCGCCAGCTGCGCAAGAAAAACCACACCACAATGACTGCCAGTACCGCACCTTCGTAGAGCATGGTCATGGATGCATCAAACTCTTCCTGCACTGGCGTCACAAAGTCAAAGGCCTGGGTCAGCTCCAGATCGGGGTGCTTGGTTTTGAGTTCCGCCAACGCCTTTTGTACAGCGGCGCCTACTTCCACTTCACTGGCACCCTTGCTGCGGGTAATCTCAAAACCCACCACCGCTTTGCCGTTAAGCAGGGCAAAGCTGCGTTGCTCAGACACGGTGTCTTTCACGGTGGCTACTTCGTCCAGGCGCACGCGTTTGCCGTCACTGAGCGCGAACTCTAGGCGCGCGAGTTCATCTACCGAGGCCACGGTAGCCAAAGTGCGCATGGGCTGTTCGGAGCCGCCCAAATCCGCACGACCGCCGGCACTCTCGGTTTGCACCTGCTTGAGCTGGCGGGAAATATCAGCCGCAGTTGCGCCCAAACTTTGCAATTTAAGTGGGTCCAAGGCCACTTGCACTTCACGCGTCACACCGCCCACACGGGCCACGGACCCCACGCCGCGCACACCCAAGAGCGTGCGCGACACGGTGTTATCCACAAACCAGCTCAAAGCCTCTTCGTCCATGCTGTTGGAGCGAATGGTGAACGCCATGATCGGCGCACCCGACAGGTTCATCTTGCTGACGATCGGGTCGCGCACATCGCTGGGCAAATCACTGCGTACTTGCTGCACGGCACTGCGCACATCGTCCACCGCCTCTTGCGTGGGTTTCTCCAGGCGGAACTCAGCCGTCACGGTGACGCTGCCGTCCGACACATTGGTGTAGATGTTTTTCAGGCCCTGTAGCGGCGCAATCGCGTTTTCTAGCTTACGAGCCACTTCGGTTTCCAGCTGGGCTGGAGCCGCGCCAGGCAAGCTGGCAGATACGGAAACGGTAGGTAGCTCCAGATCCGGGAACTGCTGCACTTTCATCGCGTTGAAGGACATCAGTCCTGCCAATGTCAGCAAGACAAAGAGCATGACCGCCGGAATGGGATTTTTTATCGACCAGGCTGAGACATTCATGGTGATTTCTCCTTACTTAGCCGCGGCCGGCGCGGCTTGTACGGCCGCCACGATACGCACGGTATCGCCGTCGCTCAAGAAACTGCCGCCACTGGCCACGAGCTTGTCTTCGGGCTTCACGCCGGTTTGAATCTCGATCTGATCACCGACCACGCGACCCGTCTGCACCTTCAACTGGCTGATCTTGCTATCAGTACCCACGCGGTACACATAGCTAAAGCCATCGCGTACCACCACGGCGGTTTGCGGGACCGTCAGCGCGCCCGAGCTACCCAGCTCAAACTCCCCCCGTGCATACATGCCAGGCTTGAAACTGGCCCCCACGCTTGCCGCTGCGCGTGCTGCGCTGCCAAGGTCCACATACACCAAGCCATTGCGCGTGGCCATATCCACCGTTGGCGCGAGGGTACGCACTTTGCCCTTCATCTGCGCGCCGCCGGGTGCCGTTACCAGCACCGCAGTGCCGGGGGTGATGCGGGCGATCTCGGACGAGGTGACCTCACCGCGCCACTCCAGTCGGCCTTGGCGGATCAGTTTGAACATCTCGGTGCCAGCGCCCACCACGCTGCCGACGGTGGCTACCCGGCTAGAGATCACGCCGCTATCAGGCGCCACCAATTGCGTGTGCCGCAGGCGCAGCAGTTGCGAATCGAGTTGGGCCTTGGCTGACTCGGTTCGGGCTTTGGCGGTTTGTTCTTGCGTTAGGTACTGGTTAACCTGCTGGGCACTGATGGCGCCGCTGCCTTGCACCGCACGGGCGCGGTCGGCATTGGCGGCGGCTTCTGCCGCATTGGCCTGGGCCTCAGCGACGGCGGCGCGGGCAATGGCCACATCGGCCTGCACGCTCTCGGCGGCAAAGCTGGCCAACACCTGGCCGCGCTTGACGCTGTCGCCTACATTGGCGTGCAGCTCGGCCACCCGCAGGCCACTCGTCTCAGCACCCACACTGGCTTCTTGCCAGGCGGCCACACTGCCATTGGCAGCGAGCTTGATGGTGAGCATGCTGCTTTTGGGGTTGGTCAGCGATACAGTCAGGGCCGCCTTGGCTTCGGTGCCAGGCTTGGCCGCATCCGCCGCCTGGCTGCGTGTGGCAATCAGGCCCAGGGCGGCCAGAGTCAGCACGCTGGCGGCCACCAGGCCTAGCGTCACGGGTTTGATTTGAAAACGGTTGAGTGGGTTGGATGGGTTCATGGTGTTCTCGCGTCGCAACAAAAATGGGGTTGAAGATCAGTAAGCGGGCTCAAAGCCACCGCCCAGGGCGCGGTACAGCGACACCCAGGCCCGGTTGCGCTCCAGGCCCAGGGCCAGTTGCGCGGACTCCGACGCCAGCGCATTGCGCCGCGCATCCTCCAGCTCCACCAGGCTCGCCAAGCCCTGGCTAAAGCGCGATTGGGTGGCCGCCAAGGATTCGGTGTAACCCTGGGTCGACACTTGGGCATCCAGTGCACGGGACTCAGTGCTTTGCAGATTCACCAGCGCTTCTTCTACTTCGCGCACGGCGTTACGGACCTTGCCGCGGTACATGGCCACGGTGGCGGCGTAATTGGCCTCGGCTGACTTCACCGCAGCTACGCGCTGGCCGCCATCAAACAGCGGCAGGCTCACCGCCAAGGGGCCAAAGGACCAAGTAGACACGTCCTGGTCCACGCCGCCGCTGCTGACGCGCATTGCGCCAATGGTGCCCTTGAGGCTCAGGCGCGGAAAACGCTGCGCTTTGGCACTGCCCACCTGGGCGCTGGCCACCACCACATCCCGCTCGGCGGCAAACACATCGGGGCGCTGCGCGATGGTCTGGGCCGGCACGCTTGCTACAGAAATAGGAGCTGCTGAAGCAGGTTTTACCTGGGCCCTAGCCAGTTTTTGCTTCAAATCGGGTTCTGAAATAGCCGTCAGGGCTACCAGCGCCTTGGTGTCGATATCGCACTGGGCGCTTTGCTGGGTCACGCGGCTTTTGCCATCCGCCGCACTGGCCCGCGCCATGGCTGCCAATGAAGGTGCCAGGAAGCCGGCCTTGGCATTGATCTCGGTTAGCCGCGCGGTCTCGGCGCGCGAGGCAGCGTCGCGCTGCGCCAACAATAACTGCTGCGAGCAGTTGGACAGGCTGTAGTACAAGTTGGCGACCTCCGCTGCTACCGACACCCGGGCGTCATGCCACTGGGCCTGGCTGCCTTCCAAATTGGCCACAGCGGCATTACTCACCGCTCGGTTGGCACCCACCACATCCAGTTCCCACGCCGCCTGCAGGCCTACTTGCGAGGTGGTCGCCACCGGAATGCCGGGCTGGCTGACACCGCGGCTTGCGCCCGCTTGGGCCGACACATTGGGCAGCAAAGCCGAACGGGCCAGGGCCTGGTTGGCACGGGCCGCTTCAATGCGTGCCAAGGATTGCGATACCGAGGGGCTGACCGCCTGCGCCGCCGTAATTAGCTCCACCAACAGAGGATCGCCCTGCCCTTGCCACCATTGGGCCAGGTTGCTCACATTACCCTGGTGCGGCAAAGGGGCCTGCCACGCTGGGGCGATGCTGGACTCCACCTGGGTGGGCGGCATGAAACCCGCGCAGGCACTGAGCAACAGTGTCGCCAACAGCGCTGGAGCCAGTGGGGTGAGTTTTCTAAGGGAGTGCGACATCATGGGGACTTCTTCGGAATAGATTTGCGAGGTTTGTGGGGTGTGGGCCTGGCAGAGACGCTGGATACGAGCGCATCGCGGCGCTGCCGCTCCGCCTCTACCAATGCCAGAGCGTAGACCAGCAGGCGCTCCCCATACGTATCTAGCGCCCCGGGCGAGGCCACCAACTGCGGGCGAATGGCGGCGAACACATCGCCCGCCACATGCAACATCATGCCCAGACCAGCGATGCTGAAACACAGGCGGTGTATATCGTCGTCGGCCTCGGTGACGCCCAGATGACGGCACAGCAAGCTGACCAGGGCCATGTGAGAGGGCTTGATGTTGTTGTCAATCTCTTGCTGCCAAACACCGGTAGGTTCCAGCATTTCACGGAAGTGCAGCTTCATGGAGCGCTGCGTCAGCTCGCCTTGTTTGAGCGGCTCGACAAAACCGCGCAGCATGCCGCGCAGGGCATCGGGCAGCGACAGGTCCGTGACCGCACCATCGGTGAAACCGCAATCCGGATTGCAGCGCGGGTCGGTCCAAACCGCGCGGTACAAACCGGCTT
>JANYEE010000242.1 GCA_025363275.1 Burkholderiales bacterium
CCGCCACCCAGACCCTCCGGGTTGCGGGCTTCTGTCAGGTCTTGTTGCCCGTCATCCAGGGCGCAACAGCCTTGGCATCTTTCACGGCAATACGGGCTGTTGTCGATGTGGCCGGCACTGTAAGCGGCAAACGCAGCAAGCGCTTGTCGCGCGACACCAAGGCCGTCACGGTCTTTTGCTTGCCTAGCAACATCGGCAAATCGTCGACCTTGTTCAAGCGCCAGGCTTGCGATGTACCGCCTTTTTTACCGCCTTCGACCCACTCCACGCCAATCCATTCGTCGTTGCTGGAGATGCCGGCTCTCTCGGCCGCACCGTCGCGCAACACCACCTTGACAGTGACCGTGCCTTGGGCCTCACTGACACGCAGGCCGAGTTTTTGGGCCATTTGTGCGGGGTCGTCGTGCAGGTCTACGCCGAACTGAGCCAGCAGTTTTTTCACTGGCAATTCGCGGGTGCTGTGCACCCATGTAGCAATCTCTTTGGCAAACGATCGTCCGCCCAATTCACGCAACACGGCGGCAAAGTCCGCTTCGGCCATGGGGCCACCCTGGCAGCGGGCCCACAAGCCACGCATCACGTCGTCCAGTGTGGTCTTGCCCTCGGTGCGCAGTGTCAGGTCAAAGCACAGGGCCACCAGTGCACCCTTGGTGTAGTAGCTGATGGTGGCGTTGGGCGTGTTTTCGTCCTGGCGGTAGTACTTCACCCAGGCGTCAAAGCTGGCCTCGGCCACCGATTGAATCAGGCGGCCCGGAGCCTGATCGACCTGGTTGAAGGTCTTAGTCAGCAGCTTGAAGTAAGTCGCATCGTCAATCAGATTGGCGCGGCGCAGCAACAAGTCGTCGTAGTAACTGGTGAAACCCTCAAAGAACCACAGCAGCTCGGTGTAGTTCTCTTGGGTGTAGTCGTAAGTGGCCAGCTCAGCCGGGCGCAAACGCTTTACGTTCCAGGTGTGAAAGTACTCGTGGCTGATCAGGCCCAACAGGGTCGTGTAGCCCTCGCTGACCTTGGTGTCGCCCACGCGGGGCAAGTCGCGGCGGTTGGCAATGAGGGCTGTGGAGTTGCGGTGCTCCAGGCCGCCGTACCCGTCATCCACGGCGTTGAGCATGAAGACATATTGGGTGTGCGGCGGCTTCTTGTTGCCGTGCCAAAACTCGATTTCGGCCTCGCAAATTTTCTTCGTGTCGGCCAGCAGACGTGCACCGTCAAATGAGGGTAGGGCACCTGCCACCACAAAGCGGTGTGGCACGCCACAGGCGTTGAAGCTACCGCTCCAGAGTGCGCCCATTTCTACGGGGCAGTCCACCAGTTCATCGTAATGCGCAGCACGGTAGGTGCCAAAGCCTTGCTTATTGACCTTGGTGGCGGTTAGGCCGGTGGCTACTGACCAATCGGCCATGGCCGGGTTGGCCACCAGCTCCAGCGTGTGCAGCAACGCTTCTTGTCCTGCCACTTGCAGACACAGGCTCGTGCCATTGAAGAAGCCGCGCTGCGTATCCAGCCACGCGGTGCGCACTGAATTGTCTAAGGCGTACAGCTCGTAGTGCAGCACCAAATCCTGGCCGGGCTGGCAAGTGACCTGCCAGGTGTGCTTGTCGAGTTGCTGCAGGGGGACCGCTTTGCCGGATTGTTCGGCACGCACGGATTGCAGATGCTTGGCAAATTCGCGCACCAGGTAGCTGCCCGGTATCCACACGGGTAGTGTTAACTGCTGGATCGCGGCGGGCTGGCAAATAGTCAACGTGACTGCAAAGCGGTGGCTGTGCAGGTCGGCAATGTCGATACGGTAATGGGGCCCCGATGCGGGGGCGGGCAGCGTCCTGCCCGCAGTGGTTACCTTAGCCTTTGGCATCGGTAAGCATTTTTTCAACTTGTTTAGCATCCACAGCACCAGGGACGCGGCTGCCGTTCACAAAAATCAACGTGGGTGTTCCGGTGATCTTGAAATTACGACCAATTTCTACGTTGCGGGTAAGCGCAGCCGCATCGCACGAGGCGGGTGCTGGTGCTGGTTGCTGGTCTCGTACCATCCAATCCTGCCACGCTTTGGCAGGGTCTTTAGCGCACCAAATGGACCTGGACTTTTCACCTGAGTCAGCGCCCAAAATAGGATACAAAAACATGGAAATAGTCACGTTATCTACGCTTTGCAAATCGCGCTCAAAGCGCTTGCAGTAACCACAGTTCGGGTCTTCAAACACTACCAGCTTGCGCTTGCCGTTTCCCCGCACGATGGTAAAGGCATCTTTAAAAGGCAGCGCGTCGAACTTGATTGAAGTGAGCTTGTCGACGCGCTCCTGGGTCAGGTCTTTGCGGTTCTTGGTGTCGATCAATGTACCCTGAAAAAGATAGTTGCCCTGCGCATCGGTATACAAAATATCGGAGCCGTTCACCCGCAACTCGAACACGCCGGGGATGCCAGTTTTATTCACCTCATCAATATTTTTTAACTGGGGATAACGTTCACCCAGGTTTTTGCGCAGCACAGCTTCTTGCGCGGTGGCCGTCAGCGCCAGCAAGCTCAGACACGCAGCCATCAGTGTTTTAGTCGTCAATTGCATAGTCTCTTTCCATTAATTCCGAGGTGGTGTTTTGCCAGACGCGCCTGTGGCGCGGCTAGCTACCCAATGTTTGATCGGTCCGCTGTGGTTGAAGCGGTTCATTCCCCAATTGCGCACTGCCTGCAATGCCGGATGGGCGCGGGTTAAAACCTGCTGCAAGGCATCATTGGCCCGCCCCATCATGGCAAAGTCGGCTTTGCGAGCCCGCTCATACTGGCGCAGCAATTTGGGATCTCCCACACTGCGCCAATACGGGCGTGTTGACAGCACTTGCACCAGCTCGGCCACATCGGCTAGGCCCAAATTCAGCCCCTGACCTGCCAAAGGATGCACCGTGTGGGCTGCATCGCCGGCCAGTGCCCAGGCGCCCTGCGCGCTTGTACCGCTCCAGCGCAGTGCTACGGCATGCTGCAACGGCCAACTGGCGCGTTCACCCTCCAGCGCCAGCGCGCCCGCTGCGTGCTGGCTGGCATCCTCCAGTGCCAGGCAAAACTCAGTGTGCGCCAGGCCCAGCAACTTCTGGGCCCGCTCTGGTGTAACAGACCAGACTACAGCGCACAAGTTCCCTGATTCGCCTTCGAGCGGCAAAAAAGCCAGGATGTCACCCTGGTTAAACCACTGCCGTGCAGTTTGCGCATGCGGCCGGGCGGTACGAACGCGGCAGGCAATTGCCCACTGAGGGTAGGGGGTCACGTCTGTCTGCACTCCCCATTCTTCACGGGTGGCGCTGGCCTTGCCTTCGCATACCACAGTCAGTGTTGCAGCAGCAGGTGCATGCACGATTTCAATCAGGGGTTGAAAGCGTACGGCCTGCGCTAATTGTTCTTCCAACGCTGGCACATCCACAATCCAGTTCAGCGCTGCACAGCCTTGTTCGGCAGCACTGAAGCCCACATGGCCGCCGTCGTCGCCGACCACTTGCATGGCTACCACAGGAGTGGCGTGCTGCGCATTCGGCCAGCAACGCACGGACTCCAGTGCATCGCGTGAGGCCTGGTTGAGCGCATAAGCTCGGATGTCCGGCGCAGCGGCTTCGGTAGCCGCCGCAGTGGACGCGGGTGCCATCAGCGCAACCCGCAGTTGTTTACCAGCCAGGTGCAGCGCCAGTACCCGTCCGACGATACCAGCACCGCGGATGCAAATGTCAAAGGTTTTTGCCATGGCGCGATTGTAGAAGGGGGCCTTTGCCCCCCGGGTCTCACAGGGTGTCCGGGTTCAGGCTGGGCGCCACGGGGTGGGTAGGTGGCGCTTCCAAAAAGCGGATCGGCCGCCGGGTACGCGGCGACATGTCTTGCAGCAGTCCACCCAATTCGTCCAACACCCGCTCAGTAGTAACCGGGTTGTGGTGTAGCAGCACACACGCCACCTGGAATTGCAAGTTCACCTCAGGCTCCAACCCTGGAATGGGGATCAGGCCGGAGGCAATGAGCTGCACCATGCGCTGGTTCAGGGCATCTTTGTCGGCAACGCCTTCTAACAACAGCGCAAAATGGTGGGTGTCTACGCGTCCGGCGGGGTCTACATCGCGCAGCACGCGCTGTAGTTTGATCACGGCACGCAGCAGACATTGCTCTGCGGTGGTGTCGCCGTAGGCCTGGCGAATGTGTTCGTGGTTAATGACGCTGATTAGTACTACGGCTACTGGCTCACCATCTTCAATGACGCGGTCAAAGGCACTCTCGTATTGCTCAATGAAGGCAGCGCGCGTGAGCAAGCCGGTCAGCGCGTCCTGGTTAGGTAAGTGGTTGGCCCGTACAGCCAGCTCCTTACGGTCATGGGTGGCACGGCTTAGCGCGTACATCAGCAAGGGCACGGACATGGCGATGGCCAGCGACGTGAAGTAGCGAAACTCCCACCAGTAGGGCACCAAGCCCCACGATTCAGCGATCAAGCGCATCATCGCCAAAAATTGCAGTACGTACGAGGCAACCAACAACCGCCCGATGGTCGAGCGAAAGCGCCAACTGAGCTGAGACCCCACCAGGCCAACAATAGCCGCCACAAATGTGACTGTGGTGATGATCAGGTGCGCAGCGGCGCGGTCCAGTAGCAGCAAGCTCAAAGTAGAGGCAATAGCCACCCAACCGGTCGATACCAACACAATGTCGTAACGCCGATGGCGGGTGGATATGGCGTACAGATCGCGCAGAAATAGCAAAGCCAAACCCATGGTGATGGGGGGCAAGGCAGTCTGTGCGTAGCTAGACCAAAACAAAGTATCTGACCAAAGTAACGCACCGGTCACGCCATTGAGGGCCGCAATCGTCAGGGCAATGGCCAGCCCGTAGGCGCTGGCCATCAAATCGGCTTGGTTGCGGTGCTCAACAAACCGGATCAAGGACAGCAGGCACAAGCTCAAAAGCGAACCCAAAATCGCGCCCAGTGCCGCGAACTCACCCAAGCGTTGCGCATCACGCTGCTGCGCAGGAGCAAAGCGCAGAGGTAAATTCAGACTCCTGAAATTACGCACCTGTAAGTAAATGTCCTGGTCGGTGCCAGCAGGCAGCTCCAGATCAAACTCTGGATAAAGACTGTGCTTGCTCCACATGGATTGCGGCAACTGGTTACCCGCGGTCTGCGTGGTCCAGTGGTTGTTCCCGTCACCTTGGTACATCACCACAGAGTCGGCCGCGGGCAAGGGGATGTTCAGCGACCAAACCTGCAGGGAGCCCGGCGGGCGGCGCAAGTGGAGCTTCACCCACAACGTGTTTTTGCTGTCCAGCGCGTGCTGCACTTCAGGGTTAATCGGTACGAATTTACCGGGTGCCCAAGCCACCTGGTCGATCGTGGCGGTGCGCGCGGGCTCCAGCCATACCAACAATTTGGAGGCGACTTCAAAGGTCGAAGCCTGATCGGCCAGTACGATGGCAGCGGGTTTGTCAGCCGCCGAGCTTGTGCCCACCCATACGCCACAACAGGCAAGCAACAGTGCCGCTAAGGTGGATCGCATGGTCTTGGGGGCGCTCGGGCTTTGGAGGTGGAGGAATTTAGCGCTTCATTGTAGGCGTGCAGAGGCGAGGCTTGGGGGCTCGGTACAATCTTGCGCTGCGGTACGGTCCGCGGTGCAGCCAGGTTTTGATTTCTAAGGATTTTTCATGAGTTTGAAGTGTGGCATCGTGGGCTTGCCCAACGTCGGTAAATCGACCTTGTTTAACGCCCTGACCAAGGCGGGCATTGCGGCCGAAAACTACCCCTTTTGCACCATTGAACCTAATGTGGGCATTGTGGAAGTGCCCGACAGCCGCATGGCGCAACTGGCCGATATCGTCAAGCCAGAGCGCATCGTGCCTGCGGTGGTGGAGTTTGTGGATATTGCGGGCTTGGTGGCGGGCGCTAGTACGGGCGAGGGCCTGGGCAACAAGTTCTTGGCCCACATCCGGGAGACCGATGCCACCATCAATGTAGTGCGCTGCTTTGAAGACGACAACGTGATCCACGTGGCGGGCAAAGTGGACCCGATCTCTGATATTGAGGTCATCCAGACGGAACTGTGCCTGGCGGATTTGGCGGCTGCCGAAAAAGCCTTGCACCGTGTCACCAAAGCCGCCCGCTCGGGTGACAAGGAATCTATCAAACTGGTGGCGATTCTGGAAAAGTGCCAGGCTGCGCTCAATGAAGCTAAGCCTGTGCGTACGCTGAGCTTCACCAAAGAAGAGCTGCCCTTGTTGCAGCAGTTTTTCTTTATCACCGCCAAGCCCGCCATGTTCGTGGCCAATGTGGCCGAAGACGGTTTTACCAACAACCCCATGCTGGACCGGCTGACGGCCTATGCCACCGCACAAAACGCGCCGGTGGTGGCCATCAGTGCCAAGCTGGAAGCCGAAATGTCAGAGATGAGCGACGAAGACCGCCAGATGTTTCTGGAAGAATTGGGTCAATCTGAACCTGGCCTGAACCGCCTGATCCGCTCGGCCTACACGCTGCTGGGCCTGCAAACCTATTTCACTGCCGGTGTCAAGGAGGTGCGCGCCTGGACCATCCATGTGGGCGACACCGGGCCGCAAGCTGCAGGCGTGATCCACACCGATTTTGAGAAGGGCTACATCCGCGCCCAGACCATTGCCTTTGACGACTACATCGCTTTCAAAGGCGAGCAAGGTGCCAAGGACGCTGGCAAGATGCGCGCCGAGGGCAAGGAATACGTCGTCAAGGATGGCGATGTGATGAATTTCCTGTTCAGTTCTTAACAGGAGCTTCCGGGGCCGATTTGTAGTCAAATCGGCCTGGGGCCCAGGTAAAATATGCCTGAGTAGCTCCTGAAATAATAGCGTTTCAGGAGCTTTTTTTGTACCCTCACCACCACTTGACGAGGCCGGTTAACACCGCCGTCATCAACACATAGCGCGCAAACTTGCCAACCGCCATATAGGCCACACAGGGCCAAAACGGCATCTTGAGCCAACCCGCGACCGCGCACAGCGGATCGCCCACCAATGGCAACCACGCCAGCAAACAGGCCTTGGGCCCCATTCTCACTAGCCAGGCCAGCGCACGCACGTGGTGGGCTGATGTGGTGTATTTGTCGGCCACTTGGTGCGCACCAAAACCCATCCACCAGGTCAACGCGCCGCCCAGCGTGTTGCCGGCGGTGGCTACCAGCACGACGGGCCAAAACAGGTCTGGGTTCAGTTGCACCAGAGCAAAGACTACGGGCTCCGAGCCTAGCGGCAGCAGCGTGGCTGAAATGAAGGACACGACAAAAACGGTACTCAAACCGTACTGCGGCAAGGCCAGCATTGTCAAAAGGGGAGTGATCCAGGCGTCCATAGCCGCGCAGTATCGCAGGCGCCACAAAGCCCTTTTTTGTTCGCCTTTGCGATCTATTGCGCCGCAGCACACAGATTTCAATTGCTGAAATTTTAGGCAGTTAGAATACACTTCGGCCCTGCAACCATTGGGGTCAATGTCTCTACACCCACCCCCGTTCTCCACTCAGTAGCTCATGTACATCGGCCAGTTCGCCTTGGCGAATCATCTGTTTGTCGCACCCATGGCGGGGGTGACGGATCGCCCGTTTCGCCAGTTGTGCAAGCAGCTCGGTGCAGGCTACGCCGTGAGCGAGATGGTCACGTCACGCCGGGATTTGTGGGACACGCTCAAGACCTCCCGCCGCGCCAACCACGAAGGTGAGCCTGGCCCGATTGCGGTGCAAATTGCCGGCACCGATGGGCAAATGATGGCCGACGCAGCCCTCTACAACATCGACCGCGGCGCGCAAATCATCGACATCAATATGGGTTGCCCGGCCAAGAAGGTATGCAACAAGTGGGCTGGCTCGGCGTTGATGCAAAACGAGGCGCTGGCCATCGAGATCGTGCAGGCGGTAGTGGACGCTTGCGCCCCGCGCCATGTGCCTGTGACGTTGAAGATGCGCACCGGCTGGTGCCAGACACATAAGAACGCCGTAGTGCTGGCACGCGCGTTTGAGGCGGCTGGTGTGCAAATGCTGACGGTGCATGGCCGCACCCGCGAGCAGGGCTACAAGGGCGCTGCCGAGTACGACACGATTGCGGCGGTGAAGGCCGCCGTCACGATTCCGGTCGTGGCCAATGGCGACATCACTACCCCTGAGAAAGCCCGCGATGTGCTGCACGCCACAGGTGCCGATGCCATCATGATTGGCCGGGCAGCGCAAGGGCGACCGTGGATCTTCCGTGAGATAGCTCACTTTTTGGCTACGGGTGAGCACCTGGCACCACCGCTAGTGAGTGAGGTCAAGCGCCTGCTCATCGACCACTTGTACGACCATTACAGCCTGTACGACGAATTCATTGGTGTGCGCTCCGCGCGCAAACACATAGGCTGGTATCTGCGTGAACTGCCGGGTGGCGAAGCCTTTCGCGCGTGCATGAACTCGCTGGAAAGCAGCACCACGCAGGTGGCCGCCGTAGCGCAATTTTTAGACGAATTGAATCAAACAATGGACCGCATACCCGCACCGGGCGAGGGCGCGGCAAATCTTAGGGAACGAGACATGATGGAAACAACGCCATGAGCAAACAGCTCATTGACGAATGCGTGCGCAACAGCCTGGAGGGCTACTTCCGCGACCTGCGCGGCACCGAACCCGATAGCATGCACGACATGTTGGTGCGTGCAGTGGAACGGCCCTTGCTGGAGGTGGTGATGGAGCACGCTGATAACAACCAGTCCAAGGCTGCGCAGTGGCTGGGCCTGAACCGCAACACCCTGCGCAAGAAGCTGCTGGAGCACAAGCTCATCAGCTGAGCCATGTGCGGGCTGCGTATCTATTTTTAACTTTTCTGTACTTTCATGAACACACCCCAAACTGCGCTGCTTTCGGTATCTGACAAGACCGGTATCGTCGAGCTCGCCCAGGCCTTGCAGGCGCAGGGCGTCAAACTCTTGTCCACCGGTGGCACCGCCAAGCTACTGGCCGAGAAGGGCCTTGCGGTTACCGAAGTGGCCGAGATGACCGGCTTCCCCGAAATGCTGGACGGCCGCGTCAAGACCCTGCACCCGCGCGTGCACGGCGGCTTGCTGGCGCGCCGCGACATGCCCGCGCACATGGCGGCGCTCAAAGAGCACGGCATCAACACCATCGACTTTCTGGTGGTAAACCTGTACCCGTTTGAGGCCACCGTGGCTAAGGCCGGTTGCACGTTGGAAGACGCGATCGAGAACATCGACATTGGGGGCCCCGCCATGGTGCGCAGCGCCGCCAAGAACTGGAAAGATGTGGCGGTGCTGACCGATGCAGCCCAGTACACCACCGTGATTGACGAGCTCAAAGCCAAGGGCAAAGTGAGCGACAAGACCAAGCTGGGCCTGTCCATTGCCGCGTTCAACCGCATCAGCCAGTACGATGGCGCAATCAGCGATTACCTGTCCGCCATACAGATGGGCGAGGCCGTGCCTGCTGGCGATAAGGCGCCTGTGCTGGACATCTTTCCCGGCCAAAGTAACGGCCGCTTCGTCAAGGTGCAGGACCTGCGCTATGGCGAAAACAGCCACCAGCAGGCTGCGCTGTACCGCGACCTATTCCCCGCGCCGGGCTCCTTGGTCACCGCCAAGCAATTGCAAGGCAAGGAACTGAGCTACAACAACATTGCCGACGCCGATGCAGCTTGGGAGTGTGTTAAGAGCTTCAACATGGGTGCTGGAAGCGACCCTTCACTGGCTGCGGCCTGCGTCATCGTCAAACACGCCAACCCCTGCGGTGTGGCCGTGGGCGCCCACGCGCTGGAGGCCTACAGCAAGGCGTTCCAGACCGACCCGACCAGCGCTTTTGGCGGCATCATCGCGCTGAACACCGAGCTGGACGAAGCCGCAGCCCAACAAATCTCCAAACAGTTCGTCGAGGTGTTGATGGCCCCGAGCTTCACGCCCGCCGCGCTGGAAGTGTTCAAGACCAAGGTCAATGTGCGTATCTTGCAGATTGATTTGCCAGCGCCCTTGGGCGCTTCATATTCCGGCGGATCGACGGCATGGGACCAGGGCCGCAACGCCATGGACATGAAACGCATCGGCTCGGGCATCCTGTTGCAAACGGCTGACAACCACGCGTTGGCCCTGAGCGACCTGAAGGTCGTGACCACCAAACAACCCACTGCCCAAGAACTCAACGACCTGTTATTTGCCTGGACCGTGGCCAAGTACGTCAAGTCAAACGCCATCGTCTTCTGCAAGGGCGGCATGACCATGGGCGTAGGCGCCGGCCAGATGAGCCGCCTGGATTCAGCGCGCATTGCGTCTATCAAGGCTGGTCACGCCAATCTGTCTTTGGCTGGCACGGTCGTCGCCAGTGATGCCTTCTTCCCCTTCCGCGATGGCCTGGACGTGGTGGTGGACCAAGGCGCCACCTGCATCATTCAGCCGGGTGGCTCCATGCGCGATCAGGAAGTGATTGATGCCGCCAACGAGCGTGGCGTGTCGATGGTGTTCAGCGGTGTGCGCCACTTCCGCCATTGAGCATTCTTGTCAGTGGTCTAGCAATCGGTCTAACTCGGCCGCCATGGCATGGGCAAAGGTCTCCCCCTTGGACTTGGTGATGGCATCCACCATCGGCTGGTGCAGCTTGCGCAAGTCGTCCAAAGAGGCGGCCAGCGCTACCTTTTGCTGAAAGCCCACCGCCGCAAACAGGCCCATCAGGTCCTTGGCCGTTTGGTTCATGAAGTTGCCGGCCTGGATGAACTTTTCAGCATCGGTAATGTGCACCGGCGGAGATTCAACGGTCGGCGCGCGTCGCTCCGTCACCACGGGCGTGTCGGCTGCTGGCGGCGGGCTCGTGGCACGCCCATCCACCGGCGCTACCAGCTCCAGGTCTATGAGTTTTTGAAAGTGCTCGCGCGTGATGGCCAATCCGGCAACGCGCGCAATGAGCTCCAGCGCTGGCGTCTTGCCGTCCACCAGCAAGAGCAGGCTGCGGCAGCGCTGGTCAATCAGGTCGCTGCGGGTTTTGACTTCCAGGCGCCCCTTGTCGGTTTTGCAGAAAACGGCGGGTAAATGCATACGGCCTCCTGTGCACAGAGTCTGCACAGTATGTCCCGATTTCTGTCACTTTGCACTTGGCTAAACCAGCAAGGGATAATTGACCCATGAAACAGCACATTCAATTCAGTCTGCGAGAAGCCCATACCGCCCTGACGGCCTTGCTGGCCAATCCGGCGGCCTTGGCTTCGGTCGAGCAGGCGGCCCAGCTTTTGATTAACACCTTTGAGGCCAAAGGCCGCGTGTACTCCTGCGGCAACGGCGGCTCCATGTGCGACGCCATGCACTTTGCCGAAGAGTTGACTGGCCGCTACCGCAAGGACCGCCCGGCGCTGGGCGCCACCGCCATCAGCGATGCCGGCCACCTGACCTGCGTGGGCAACGACCACGGCTACGACAACGTGTTCTCCCGCTACATCGAAGGCCACGGCCGCGCGGGTGATTGTCTGGTCGCCCTAAGCACCAGCGGCACCAGCAAGAACATCATCCGCGCTGCCGAAGTGGCCAAAGCCCAAGGCATGACGGTCATCATTCTGAGTGGCCGCCGCAGTGAAAAGCTGGAGTCCTTGAGCGATGTGTATGTGTGTACCCCTGGCGGCGCGTATGCCGACCGTGTGCAGGAGTTGCACATCAAGGTGCTGCACATCCTCATTGAGCTTACCGAGCGGCACTTTTTCCCTGAAAACTACCTGGAATAGGTGTTTGGGCGGCAATTTGAAGCCAAATAGGCCAGAGGCCCAGGTAGAACCTGCCTGAGCTGCTACTATTTTTATAGCGACTTGAAGATTTCCCTGGCGGCAGATATGGTGTCAGCAATGTCAGCATCGGTATGCGCTGCGCTCATAAAGCCTGCCTCGTACAGCGCAGGCGCAAAGTACACGCCGCGGTCCAACATGCCGTGAAAGAAGGCATTGAACATCTTGTTGTCAGTGGTCATTACCTTGGCGTAGTTCTGGGGCAACGCGTCAAAAAAGAAGAAGCCGAACATGCCGCCCTCCGAATCACCGCAAAACTTCAACCCGGCGGCATGGGCGGCACCGGTCAGGCCGCTGACCAGGGCCTGGGTCTTGCGGCCCAGGTCGTCGTAGAAACCAGGTTTGCCAATTTCTTTCAAAGTAGCCAAGCCGCAGGCCGTAGCGACTGGGTTGCCCGATAGGGTGCCGGCTTGGTAGACCGAGCCGATGGGAGCCAAGTGCTCCATTACCGCGCGCTTGCCGCCAAAGGCCGCCAGCGGCATGCCGCCGCCAATCACCTTGCCCATGACCGTCATGTCGGGCGCAAAGCCCGGGATGCTGCGGGCATAGACCTGTTGTGCGCTACCGGGGGCCACACGGAATCCGGTCATCACTTCGTCAAACACAAACAGTGCGCCGTATTGGGTGCACAGCTCGCTGCAGCGTTGGATGAACGGCACGCTGGCACGCACAAAGTTCATGTTGCCTGCAATCGGCTCGATCATCACGCAGGCTAGCTCGGGGCCGTGCAGCTTAAAGGCTTCTTCGAGTTGCTCGATGTTGTTGTACTCCAGCACCAGCGTGTGCTGCACCACCTCGGGCGGCACGCCGGCGCTGGTGGGGTTGCCAAACGTGGCCAGGCCGGAGCCCGCCTTCACTAAGAGCGCATCCGCATGGCCGTGGTAGCAACCTTCAAACTTCAAAATCTTGCTACGTCCGGTGGCGCCGCGCGCCAGGCGGATGGCGCTCATGCCGGCTTCGGTGCCGCTGCTAACCAAGCGGACCATGTCCATACTGGGAATGAGCGCCAGAATCGCTTCGGCCAATTCCACTTCGCGCTCGGTGGGCGCGCCAAAGGAGAAGCCTTCAAGAATGGCTTTTTGCACAGCTTCCACCACCGCAGGGTGGCCGTGGCCCAGGATCATCGGCCCCCAGGAGCCGATGTAATCGGTGTAGCGCTTGTTGTTGGCATCCCAGAAGTAGGCGCCTTGCGCGCGGGATACAAAGCGGGGCGTGCCCCCTACCGCTTTAAACGCGCGCACCGGGGAATTAACGCCACCCGGGATTACTTTGGCGGCGCGCTGAAAGAGTGCAAGGTTGCGGTCGAGGTTGGCAGTGGAAGATTCAGTGGCGGGTGTCATTGGGGGAGATTTCAAAATTGGATTCTTCGGGAGCGTCATCATCGGTTTCAGGGTGGGCCCAAAACATGCGGTCTGGGATCACATTGCCCATACCGGGCCGAAAACCTGCTTCCAAGCAGCGGTCCAGGTAGCTCAGCGCCTCTGTGGTGGCCTCGGCTAGCTCGGTGCCGCTGGCGATCAGGGCGGCCAGCGCGGCAGACAGGGTGTCGCCTGCACCGGTAAACACGGCTTCAAAGCGCTCAAATTTTTCAGTGCACAGTACCGAGGTGGGCGTGCACAGGGTGTTCTCAATGAATTGCTCGGGCAAGGGTATGCCCGTCACCAGCGTGTAGGGCACACCATAGGCGTTGGCGGCCTTGGCAATATCGCGTGCGGTGGGGCTGCGCTCAGAAGACCAGTCGGGCAACAGCCAGCGAGACAGCGTACTGTGGTTCCCAACCAACACCGTGGTCTGCGGCAGCAAAAGCTCGTTAAAAGCGTCTAAGTACAGGTCAATTTGGTCTTCTTGCCACCAAGACAGGTCGGGCATGTAAGCCACAAGCGGCACTTCGGAGTAGTCGGAGGCCAGCTCGGCAATGGCGCTTACGTTCTCTGGCGTACCGACAAATCCGACCTTGAATACCTGTACCGGAACATCCTCAAGGATGAGTCGCGCCTGCTCGGTCACAGCCTCATCGTCCAGGGGGAAAAAGTCGTGGATTTCAGTGGTGTCACGGGAGTAAACCCCTGTTGTAACGGGAAGTGCGTGGGCACCGACAGAGGCGATAGCAAACAGGTCTGCAGAAGTGCCGCCAGCGCCGCTGGGGTCATTGGCATTGAAGGCCATCACGCAGCCGGTTGGCCCGTCATCGTCGTCAAATTCGTCATCAATTTCAGGGGGGGGCGATGCCGGCATGGAAGGACCCGTCTTAGGGTTTGTCATCAGACACAATGGCGTACATTCAGCAATCAGACGGCGATTTGCGGTCTATGCGTCTATACAATCATTGCATTCTATTCGAAGGCCCTTTAAGCTGTGACTGATACCAAGACTTGGATGTGTTTGATTTGTGGATGGATCTACGATGAGACCGCTGGTGCACCCGACCACGGAATTCCGGCCGGAACTTTGTGGGCTGACGTGCCCATGAACTGGACGTGTCCTGAATGTGGTGCCCGCAAGGAAGACTTTGAAATGGTTCAGATTTAAGCGCATGCAGGCGCGGCCGCAGCGCGGTTGGCACATGCCCACACACCTGATTGGGAGCAAAGACTTTTGAGCACGACTGCACCGACTTTTAAAGTACTGGTCATAGACGACAGTAATACGATTCGCCGCAGCGCTGAGATTTTTCTCAAGCAGGGTGGACATGAGGTATTGCTAGCCGAAGATGGCTTTGATGCGCTGGCCAAAGTTAATGACTTCCAGCCCGACATTGTGTTTTGCGACATTTTGATGCCTCGGCTCGACGGGTACCAGACCTGCGCCATCATCAAACGCAACGCTAAATTCTCCAGTGTTCCGATTGTCATGCTGTCATCCAAAGACGGCGTATTCGACAAAGCCCGCGGCCGTATGGTGGGCGCCCAGGATTACTTGACCAAACCCTTTACCAAAGACCAGTTGTTGCAGGCAGTGCAGCAGTTTGGCGCAGTTACGCAAGGAGCTAAGTGATGGCTATAACAAAAGTACTGATCGTTGACGATTCCAAGACCGAGACCATGTTTATGACGGAGTTGCTCCAGTCCAATGGTTTTTCGGTACGCTCTGCAGAAAATGCGGATGAAGCGTTTAAGCGTCTGGCCGAGGAGAAACCAGATCTTATTTTGATGGATGTAGTAATGCCGGGCCAAAATGGGTTTCAACTGACTCGCGCGGTCAACCGCACGCCTGAGTATTCAGACATTCCCATCATCATTTGCACTAGCAAAAATCTGGAAACGGATCGGGTGTGGGGCATGCGCCAAGGCGCCAAAGACTACATCACCAAGCCTGTGGACAGCGCTGAGTTGTTCGCCAAGATCAAAGCGCTGGGCTGATCTGTAACGTCCATGGCAAATCGCGAAGCACTACGAGAATTACAGACCCGACTCGCCAGTCGACTTCAGGCCGCCCGCACCGAAGGTGTGTCTGTGGCCTGGTTGGCTGTTAGCGCCGCAGGTATCAACTACCTTTTGCCTTTGGGGCAGTCGGGTGAAATCTTCCCTTCGTCCAACGTACAGGCCGTGCCTTACGCCCGCAATTGGTTTCGCGGCGTACTGAACATTCGCGGCGGTTTGTACGGGGTCGTGGACATGGCTGCTTTCTTAGTGGCCGATACCGATCATGCACGCCCGGCCTCTACCTCGTCGGAGGCCAGTGTTGTCACACTCAATCCTGCACTGGAAGTCAATTGTGCATTGCAGGTCGAGGCTTTGCTGGGCCTGCGCGGCGCGGAGGCCTTTGCATCCTCCCAGCCGTCTGAAGCCAACGCACCCGCGTACTTTGGCAATCGTTTTGTGGACACCTCCGGTGCCCATTGGCAAGAAATAAACTTGCGTACCCTTTCCCAAACCCCCCAGTTTTTGAGCATCAGCGCTTAAGTATCACTCGTAAGGTCCCCACCATGTCCATCGTAGATAAATTGAAGAACCTGTTAGGCAAGAAGCCTTCCGAATCAGAGCTGGACTCGAGGCTCAGTTTAGGTATGCCGGATGGACTGATGGACTCTGTCGGCACTGAGACCGTGCAGTCGGCCAATACAGGGCAAGTGCCAATAGACATTCCCAAACCTCTGGCGGAAGAAACTGAAGTTGCGGTTAAGCAGGGCGATCTGGTTACCTTGCCAGTGCTGGGTGCTCGCACGGTGAACGAGCATCAACGCTTGTTGTTCATCTTTTTGGGTTCTGCGCTGGTTGTTTTGGCGGTGGTGACTGTGTTCGCGCTAAACCGCTCCGACCGTGTTGCGCAGCAGCTGGGTGCTACCGGTCAGGCGCTGATGCAGTCACAGCGACTGGCGAAATCAGTTTCTCAAGCGTTGGTGGGTAGCGCTGCGGCCTTCCCAGACGTGTCTGACAGCGCAGGCGTGCTGGCAAAGACCACTAAAGGTTTGCAAGTCGGCGACGATAAGTTAGCGGCTTTGGGGGACTCTTATCAGAAGGATCTTGGCCAGGTGATGCCTTTGGTAGAGCGCGCTGAGAAGAACGCGACTACCGTGATGGGGCAGCAGAAAATCCTGACGCAGATCGGTGCATCGCTGCGGTTGATCAACCGCCAGTCGTCCGACTTGCTGGAAATTGCAGAAACGATCTCGTCTTTGAAATTGCAGCAGAACGCCCCCGCCGTAGAAATTTCTGCAGTGGGTCAGCTTGTGATGTTGACCCAGCGTATCGGTAAGTCGTCCAATGAGTTTTTGACCGCGGAAGGCGTAAGTCCTGAGGCCGTGTTCTTGCTGGGTAAGGACTTAAACACCTTTAAGGAAATTTCTCAAGGTTTGCTGTCCGGTAGCACTGAGTTGCGTTTGTCGGCGGCCAAAGATGCTGCCGTGCGCGAGCAGTTGCAAGCCTTGATTCAAATGTACGAAGAGACACGTGTGCAAGCCGGCGCAATTTTGGGTAACTTGCAAGGTTTGGTGTCTGCACGCGAAGCACAGGGCGCCATCATTGCCGACAGTGAGCCACTGCGCCGTGGCCTGGAAGAATTGCAGTCGGGTTTGGTGGCCAATACCGGTATTGGCGCATTGGCCTTTACTTTGCTGATCGCTGCTGCGCTGTTTGCGGTGGTGTCTGCCGTTGGGCTTTCCTATGTGCAGCTGCAAGACAGCCGCAAGCGCCAAACCGCTGCGGAAGATCAGCGTTTGGAAGCCGAACGCCAGGAGCAAGAAGCCAAGCGTGTGAACGATGCCAACCAGGCCGCTATTTTGCGTTTGATGAACGAACTGCAAACAGTGGCTGAAGGTGACTTGACCCAGGAAGCCACAGTGACCGAGGACATTACCGGCGCTATTGCGGACTCGGTGAACTACACCGTGGAGGAGTTGCGCTCACTGGTGTCCAACGTACAAAACACAGCGGCCCGGGTTGCGCAAACCACGGCAGATGTGGATGCAACATCGACTGAACTGCTGGCGGCTTCTAACGAGCAGCTGCACGAGATTCGTGAAACCGGAAAGTCTGTTGTGGATATGGCGGGCCGAATCAACGCGGTGTCTGCTCAAGCGCAAGAGTCTGCTACGGTAGCGCGCCAGTCGTTGCAAGCGGCTGAGTCGGGTTTGCAAGCCGTGCAGAACGCCATTGGCGGTATGAACTCCATTCGCGATCAGATTCAGGAAACTTCCAAGCGTATTAAGCGTCTGGGTGAGTCGTCACAGGAGATTGGTGAAATTACCGAACTGATTTCAGACATTACCGAGCAGACCAACGTGTTGGCTTTGAATGCTGCCATTCAGGCGGCTTCAGCTGGTGACGCTGGGCGCGGCTTCTCCGTGGTTGCGGAAGAAGTTCAGCGTCTGGCGGAGCGTTCCGCCGATGCGACGCGTCAGATTTCTGCGCTGGTGAAAGCGATTCAGACGGATACTCAGGATGCGATCGGTGCTATGGAGCGCTCTACCCAGGGCGTGGTCGAAGGTGCCAAACTGTCCGATAACGCGGGTACCGCGTTGACCGAAATTGACCGCGTGTCACGCCGTGTGGCTGAGCTGATTGAAGAAATTTCTCGCTCTGCATCGCACGAAGCAGGTTTGGCGAATGTGGTTGCAGACAATATCCAGCATATTTTTGCGGTGACTGAGCAAACCGGTGAGGGCACCCGTGCCACGGCTAATCAAGTGCGCGAACTGTCTCGCATGGCCGAAGAGTTGCGTCAGTCTGTGTCCCGATTCAAGATCGCTTGAGCGTCATTTCATTTGCCTCACCCCGTGTGAACCTCAGGAGAGCCTGAACCCATGTCATCGAACACTGCCGGTCCTGGCGACAATGAACTCTCTGTGAACGACCTCGGGCCGCTGGCTTGGGTGCTGGACGAATTGCGTAAATCCTTGGATGGCGCGACCAAAGCCTTACGCCGATTTGTGCGTGACGCTGATTTGGCTCGCGGCTCGGATCTCACGGAGTTGGATGCCAGTCATCTGCGTATCGCGCGTCAGCAGTTGCACCAAGCGGTTGGTGCTTTGGAAATGGTAGGGCTTGGTGCTCCCGCCAAAGTACTGCGCGCCATGGAAGCATTAGCGCAAAAATTTGTGCAGCGACCCGAGCTCTGCAGTGATGACGCTGCGGCTAAGGTCGAACGTGCCAGCTTTGCGCTGACCGAATACCTAGAAGGTGTTCTCAAGGGCAAAAATGCTTCCTCGGTTGCTCTGTTCCCTCAGTACCGGGCAGTGATGGACTTGGTGGGTTCAGAGCGCGTACACCCCGCCGATTTGTGGGCGCCTGAATGGCGATGGTTGCCATTGTCTGCGCCTGCTGGCGCAGTAGCGACGGATTACGCGCCAGCCATTCGTGCCAAGATGGACCAAGCGGTTCTGAAAATCGTCAAATCAGGCACGGCCAGTGCTGGGCGCCAGATGGTGGGCTTGTGTAGTGGGCTGGCTGCTAGCCAATTGAGCCAGGAGCCCAAAACATTCTGGACCATTGCAGCTGCTTTTTTTGAGGCGTTAGCCTTGGAATTAATTCCCAGCGATGTGTACTCTAAGCGTACGGCTTCCCGCATTCTTCAACAGTACGCTACGCTGGCCAAGGGCAGCTCTGAGGTTTCTGAACGCCTGGCTCAAGATTTGGCCTTTTACTGCTCAGTAGCGGTGCCCACGTTGGGCCAGTCTGCTCCTGTGCTAAAAGCCGTCCGTGACGCTTATGGCTACACGCGGACCAAGGCGGTCAACTACGAAGTGGAGCAGTTCGGGCGGTTCGATCCGGCGCTGCTAGTTCTAGCGCGCAAGCGCATTGCATCGGCTGCCGAGACTTGGTCCGCTTTGGCAGGTGGTGATGCCAATCGTTTAAAAATCGCTGCTGAGCAGTTCTCTGCGTTGGCGGACTCCGTCGTTAAATTGCACCCCGAGTGCGGCGAGATGTCCCGAGCGCTGCTGCGCGCCATCGATGCCACCGTACAGAGCGGGGGAGCACCTACGCCCGCCGTAGGTATGGAAGTCGCCACCGCGGTGCTGTACTTGGAGGCCGCCTACGAAGATCTGGACCCCACCGAATCGGATATGGCGGACCGCAGTGCCCGCCTGGCTCAGCGTCTAGAACGAGTGAGTGCTGGCGGTGAGCCTGAGCCCCTTGAAGCCTGGATGGAAGAACTTTACCGGCGCGTCAGCGACCGGCAGACCATGGGCAGCGTGGTGGACGAATTGCGTACCAGCTTGGGCGAGGTTGAAACCTCATTGGATAAATTTTTCCGCAACCCTAAAGACAAAACACCTTTGCAGGAAGTGCCCAGTCAACTTGCGCAAATGCGCGGTGTTTTCTCGGTTTTGGGATTGGATCAGCCTTCTTTGGCAGCCCTGCGCATGCGCGCCAGCGTTGAGCAATTTTTGGTTGACGATATCGATGAGGCAAGCGCCCGTTCTGGTATTTTCGACAAACTCGGTAACAGTCTGGGAGCGATGGGTTTCCTCATCGACATGTTGAGCTACCAGAGGACCCTCGCCAAAAAGCTGTTCGTTTACGATGAAGAGCTCGGTGAATTCAAGCCTTTAATGGGACGCGAAAAGCAGGAGGTTCCTGCGGTTGCGGCGCAGGAGGTTCCCGCGGTGTCGGTGTTCGAATCAACCCAAACGCTCTCATCCGAACAACTTACGCCTGCGCATGTCACCACGGTGGCCATGCAGGTAGCGCCTGTGGCGCCAGTCGCCGTTGCCTTGGCAGATGACGCAGATGATGACACCGAGCTGTTGGATATCTTTTTGGACGAAGCCAGAGAAGTCGTGCAGACGGGGACTTCTGCGATTCGCGCGCTGGAGCTAGACCCTTCGAATCTGGCAGATCAAACGACATTGCGGCGCGCGTTCCACACGCTCAAGGGCAGTTCGCGTATGGTGGGCCTGAATGAGTTCGGAGAGGCCGCATGGTCTTTCGAGCAACTGATGAACACGTGGCTGGCCGAACAGCGCCCCGCCAGTGAAGATCTTTTGCGTTCAACCAGTGCTGCCATGCATGCATTTGGGCGCTGGGTAGAAGACATTAGCACCCATAGTGACGCGCCATGGAGCGTGCTTGAATTCCGCAAAGCATCGGACGGAATGCGTCAGAGCAATCAGTGGACAGGGCTGGTAACGCCAACGCCCGCTGCCCCTGCCGCTGATGAGGTCGAGTCTACGTATGTCGCCGAGCAGGACTTGCGCGCAGACGAAGCACCTTCGTTGGCTGAATTCGAAGCATTGTCGGCTGCATCGATGATCGAAGCGGTTGATCTTGTCGCTGCGCCAGCGCAGGAGCTTGAAGAGTTCGCGGCCACAGCTTTGGCGAGCTCTTTGGAACTGGAATTCCCCGCAGTGCCATACGCCTCAGATGAGGCTAATGCGCATCCCGAATTTTTGGCAACCCAGACCAGTGATATTGACATCTCGTTCGCACCCACTCAAACGCCGGTAGAAGCTGCGGCTGTGCACGATATTGTTGGCGAGGATTTAGGTGACTTTGACTTTGGAGATTTGGGCGCCCACGACGTGACACCCGCGCCAGAGCCCGCTGAAGCTCTTACTCCTGACACGGAGACGGTCATGCCGGACTATGCAGCGGAGGCTGTTGTGGTCACGCCGACGGAGCCAGAGCAAGAAGATTCCGTCAAGGTTATCGGTCCACTGCGTCTGAGTATTCCGCTTTACAACGTATACCTCAACGAAGCTGACGAATGGTCGCGTCGCTTACAGGTGGAGTTGAGTGAGTGGGCTCTGGAATTGCATGAGCCTTTGCCGGATTCTCTGGTCTCTCTATCGCACTCCCTGATTGGCAGCTCTGCCACGGTCGGTTTTGTGGCTTTATCGGAATTGGCGCGTGCGCTGGAGCAGGCTTTGCAGCATGTCCAATTGCACGGACGTGGAACTGTGGCGCATGCTGAGGTGTTCGGCGATGCAGCAGAGGATATACGTCGTCTTTTGCATCAGTTTGCCGCTGGCTTTTTGAAGGACGCCGATGAAGGCGTGCTGAGCCAACTACACACCATTATTCAGACTGAATTTCCAGCGCCCACCATGGAGATGCCGTTGGAGGTTATCGATGTTCTGCCCGAGCCTCTGCCGGACGTTGAACTGGAGGCAGAGATGTCGGCTGAGCAGTTACATACAGCCGACTTGATCGAAGAGCCAGTGCCGGTCGTTTTGCTGTCAGATCTGGTTGCGCCCGCGGTGCAAGTGCCTGTCGAGGCCACGATTAAGGCACCTGTGGCCGCCGCTCCGTTGCACGTCGCGGATTCAACCGACGACGATATTGACGCTGTTGACAGCTTAGACGAAGACCTGTTCCCGATTTTTGAGGAAGAAGCTACAGAGTTGATGCCGCAGTTAGGCTCTGCGTTGCGTCAATGGGTCAGCGCGCCTGACAACATGGGCGCGCGTAATGAGGCTTTGCGGGTACTGCACACGCTAAAAGGCAGTGCGCGGTTGGCCGGTGCCATGCGGCTGGGTGAAATGACACACCGCATGGAGTCGGCGATTGAATACATCGGCTCCGAGTCCTTGCAATCGGTTCAACTGGAGCCTCTGCTGACCCGGTTTGACAATTTGCAAACAGCCTTTGCCGCATTGGGTGCAGAGCCTGAAGCGGAAGTACCTGTCGCACCAGCACCAGTAGCTGCAGTGCAAGGTAAACCGGTGTTGGCGCCCGTTGCGGTCACCGAAGTGAAGCGTCTTATTCCTCTCCCAGCGGCCCCCGCGCCTTTAGCGGCCAAGGCAGTATCCAACCAGTCGGTGCGGGTGCGTTCTCAGCTATTGGATCGGTTGGTGAATCAGGCGGGCGAGGTCATGATTACGCGCTCTCGCATGGATGCGCGCTTGACCCAATTGAAGGCTTCATTGGGCGAGTTGGGCGGCAACTTGGATCGCTTGCGTCAGCAACTGCGTGACGTGGAGCTGCAAGCCGAGTCGCAAATGCAATCGCGCCTAGCCCAAACCAAAGACACGGCGCAGGCCTTTGACCCTCTGGAATTTGACCGCTTCACGCGTGTACAGGAGTTGACTCGCATGATGGCAGAGTCGGTGAACGACGTGGCTACTGTGCAGCGTAATTTGCAACGCTCCGTGGAGGGTAGCGAAGACGATTTAATTGCCCAAGGCCGTCAGGCCCGAGAGCTGCAACGCGACTTGCTGCGTACGCGCATGGTGGAGTTTGAGGCTATTTCCGAACGCCTCTACGGTGTGGTGCGTCAAGCTTCCAAAGACGCCGGTAAAGCCGTGAAGCTCGATATTGTGGGCGGTTCGATTGAAATGGACCGTGGCGTGTTGGATCGTATGACACCTGCGTTTGAGCATATGTTGCGCAACGCGGTGGCGCACGGTATTGAAAGTCAGGACGCCCGCGCCAGCCGCGGCAAGCCCCCTGCAGGCACGATTACCATCCATGTGCACCAAGAAAGTAATGACGTGTCAGTCGCGTTTAGCGACGATGGCGGTGGTTTGCATCTTGACAAGATCCGCGCCAAAGCGATTGCCAATGGGGTGATTAACAGCAACGACCATTTTTCGGACGGCGATGCCGCAAACCTGATTTTCATGCCCGGTTTCTCTACGGCAGATCAGATTACGGAACTGTCGGGGCGCGGTGTTGGTATGGACGTTGTGCGCGCCGAAGTGTCCGCTGTCGGGGGTCGCATTGAGACATCGACCAGCGAAGGGCAGGGCACTACGTTCAAACTCGTGCTGCCGTTGACGACCGCGGTGACGCAGGTGGTGATGTTGCGCATGGGTGAGTTCACGATTGGTGTGCCATCCAATCTGATGGAAACGGTCTTGCGAGCGCCTGCAGCTGCTTTGGAGCAGGCCTACGAGCGAGATGGCTTTGAGTTCCAGGGGCAGGTGCTGCCATTTTTCTGGGCCGGTGCGCTGCTGCAGGTTTCTGCTCGCAGCCATGAAATGAAGACGCGCACGATGCCAGTAGCCGTATTGCGAAGTGCGGGTCAGCGTATGGCGGTGCACGTCGACGAGGTCTTGGGTAACCGAGAGGTCGTGGTGAAGAATTTGGGTCCTCAGTTGGCGCGCTTGCCTGGCTTGGCGGGTGTGTCAGTGCTCGCCTCTGGTGCAGTGGTGCTGATTTACAACCCAGTGGCTTTGGCTACCGTCTATGGCGAGCAGGCCCGTCAATTGAACCGTGCTGCACTGACCAGTGTGGACACGCCAGCGGCGGGGAACCTCTTGACCACGGCTGATGCTGAGGTCCCATTGGTATTGGTGGTGGACGATTCCATCACCGTGCGGCGTGTGACTCAGCGTTTGCTCAAGCGCGAAGGCTACCGTGTAGCGTTGGCTGCCGATGGCTTACAGGCACTTGAAAAGCTGCAAGAGGAGAAACCCGCCGTCGTGTTGTCTGATATCGAAATGCCCCGCATGGACGGTTTCGATTTGGCGCGCAACATTCGCGGCGATGTGCGTCTGCGCGATCTGCCCATCATCATGATCACCTCACGGATTGCGGAGAAGCATCGCGAGCATGCCAAGGAGTTGGGCGTAGACCATTACCTGGGCAAGCCGTACTCTGAAGATGAGCTGATGGGTTTGGTACGCAGCTACTGCCCCCTGCCACAAAACGCCTAATCGGTTTTGCGCAGAATGCCGTAACGCGCAAGCGTTGCGGCACGCGCCTCGACATGATCCACGATTGGTTGAGGGTAATTTTCTCCCAGCATCACCCCGGCGGATGCCAGCATCAAAGGTTTGGCCGCCCACGGCGCGTGGATAGATTTGGCATCTAGCTTAGATAATTGAGGAATGTAGCGGCGGATGAACTTGCCCTCGGCATCGAACTTCTCGCTCTGGGTCACCGGATTGAAGATGCGGAAGTAGGGCTGGGCATCGCACCCGCTGGAACTCACCCACTGCCAGCCCCCGTTGTTGGCTGATAAGTCAAAGTCGTTGAGCTTTTCGGCAAAGTAGCGCTCGCCCCAGCGCCAGTCGATTCCCAGATGTTTTACCAAAAAACTACCCGCGACCATGCGCAACCGGTTGTGCATATAGCCTGTTTGGTTCAGTTGGGCCATGGCAGCATCCACGATGGGATAGCCCGTGCGCCCATCGCACCAGGCCGCGTACCGCTGCTGGGCCACTTCGCCAGACTCCCACACAATCGCGTCGTAATCGGGCTTGAATGCGCCCACGCTAACCTGCGGGAAGTTGGCCAGAATCTGAAAATAAAAATCCCGCCACACTAGTTCACTCAGCCATGTGCTGGCGCCTGCGCTGCCATGTAGTTTCTTCTCAAAGGCCAAATGCACCAGTTGACGGATAGACACAGTGCCAAACCGTAGATGCACGCCTAGGTAACTGGGTCCTTTCACGCTCGGGAAGTTACGTGTCTCGTCATAACGGTCCAGCCGTCCCACAAAGTCGTCCAGTAGCGCGGCAGCACCTGGTTCTCCGGGCGCAATGCCCAACTGCAGCAGGTTGGTGGCCTCGAACCCCAGCGTTTGCAGGCTAGGCGGTGGCTTGGCGTGCTGGCTGGGGCGCTTGCCTAAAACCGTATTGGCTGACGCATGGCTGTGAATGGCGGGCAGCTGTTGCTCCAGCTTGGCTAGCCAACTGCGCATGTACGGCGTAAACACCCCGTAGGGCTTTGCCATCTGTGTCAACAGTTCTCGTTCCTCAAAGATCACATGGTCTTTGACTGTCGCCATGGCAACCCCTTGTGTCTTCAACGAAGCCCGCACAGTGTCGTCGCGCTGTCGGGCCTGTGGCTCATAGTCGCGGGCAAAAAATACGGTGTCCACCTGCAGTTCTTTAGCCAGTGTCGGTACTGCCTCTTCAGCCCTGCCGTGTAAAACAATCAGCCCGGCCTCTGGCTTTTCCGCCAGGGTGCGCAGCGCTGCATCCAGGGCCACCACACTGCCGTGGATAAACTCAACGCGCCGGTCTTGCCGGGGCAGCGCATCCAGGATAGTGCGGTCAAATACGAAGACGCACTGCACCTCTTCGCAGCGGAGAATGGCATCGCTCAGGGCGGCGTTGTCGTGGACGCGCAGGTCCCGTCGGAACCATACCAGTCCCTTTTTGAATTCTTTGTGCATAGCAGCCGTTAAAATAGAGTTATGTCTGTCGATTCCGCATCGGTCAATTTGACCAACCACTTTTTGATTGCGATGCCAAGTTTGGAAGATGCCATATTTTTCAAGAGTGTGGTTTTCGTCTGCGAGCATAGCCCCCGGGGAGCCTTGGGCTTGGTCATCAACAAGCCCGCTGATTTCGACATGGAAGCGCTGTTCGGCAAAATAGATTTACCGCTGAAGCGCCTTGACTTGGTCGCCAGCCCTGTGTTTCAAGGCGGGCCCGTGCAGACCGAGCGCGGTTTTGTGTTGCACGAGACCGTGCGTGCAGAGGGCCAAGACCCTAACCAATCTCTTTATGCTTCCACGATGACCATTCCTGGTGGTCTGGAGATGACGACATCCAAAGACGTGCTCGAAGCCCTGTCGACGGGCTCCGGGCCGCAGCGCGTCCTGGTGTCGCTGGGCTATTCGGCTTGGGGCGAAGGGCAGTTAGAGACAGAATTGGGTGAAAACAGCTGGCTCACGGTCGATGCCGACCCTGCTGTCATATTTGAAACCCCAGCGGACCAGCGCTACGACAAGGCTTTGGCCTTGTTAGGGCTGCAGGCCTGGATGCTGTCTACACAGGCGGGCCACGCGTGAGCGAGTCCTCGTCACCACCGTCGTCATTCCAGCCGGAAGTTCCTGCACACTTTGCAACGTTTTTAGCTTTTGACTTTGGTGCCAAGCGCACCGGCGTATCGGTCGGCACCCGGCTGATGCGCAGTGCCCAGCCGCTGGGCACGATTGCCGCGGCGGGCGATGCTAAGTTTGAGCAAATCGCCAAGCGCATTGCCGAATGGCAACCCGATGCGCTTGTGGTAGGGGTGCCCTTTCACCCTGACGGAGCAAGCCACGAAAATACCCTGCGCGCGCGCAAGTTTGCGCGCCAGTTACACGGGCGCTATGGCTTGAAAGTTTTTGAAGTGGATGAGCGCTACAGCACCACCGAGGCGTTATCCAATGGCGCCAAAGACGCTGATGCGGCTTCGGCCAGCATCATCTTGGAGCAGTTTTTTAGGAGTTGGGTGTGACCGTAATGGCATTAGACGCAGAGGCGCTTTATCTGGACCTGCTCACGGGCGTGAAGACGCTGTGTCAGCCCTCGACCCGTTTGGTGGGTATTACCTCGGGCGGGGCTTGGCTGGCGCAACGGCTGCAGGCTGACTTGGGATTGGCCGGGCCCGCCGGGGTGATCTCTTCGGTGATGCACCGGGATGATTTTGCCCAGCGCGGCTTGTCGGGTGGGGGACAAACCTCGCTGCCCTTCGATGTGAATGAAGCGGATATTTTGTTGCTGGACGATGTGCTGTTTACCGGCCGCACCTTGCGCGCGGTGATTAACGAGCTGTATGACTACGGTCGCCCGGCGCGGGTGCGCTTGGCGGTGTTGGTGGACCGTGGTGGCCGCGAGCTGCCCATCCAGGCCGATTTTGTGGCCGCGACCGTCAGACTGAAAGCCCAGCAGTCATTGGCGCTACTGCGCGATGACGCTGGGCTATTGCGTCTGGATGTGGAGGACACCGTATGAAGAGCCCCCACGTTCATCACTTCGAGTGTTTACTGCCCCCCATGGGGGCGCTTGCCTCACTTGGGGCGGCCCTGCGGAAGGCCTGACATGCTCTACAAACGCAACCCCCAACTCAACCGGCACGGTGAGCTGATTCACTTGCTCTCGATAGAAGGCCTGTCCAAGAATGTGCTGACCCACATTCTGGATACCGCCACCAACTTCGTCTCGGTGAACGACCGTGAAGTGAAGAAGGTGCCGCTGCTGCGCGGTAAAAGTGTTTTCAATCTCTTCTTTGAAAACTCGACCCGCACCCGCACCACGTTTGAGATCGCCGCCACGCGCCTCAGCGCCGATGTGATCAATCTTGACATCGCCCGCTCCAGCGCGTCCAAAGGCGAGTCTTTGCTCGACACCATCGCCAACCTGAGCGCGATGGCGGCGGACATGTTTGTGGTGCGACACAGCGAATCTGGCGCCCCCTACTTGATTGCCCAGCACGTTGCGCCCCATGTGCACGTGATCAATGCCGGTGATGGCCGCCACGCCCACCCCACCCAGGGCCTGCTGGACATGTTCACTATCCGGCACTTCAAGAAAGATTTCAGCAATCTCACCGTTGCCATCGTGGGTGACGTGCTGCACTCACGTGTGGCCCGTTCGGACATCCACGCGCTAACGACCTTGGGCTGCGCCGAAGTGCGCGTGGTCGGGCCCAAAACCATCGTGCCCTCTGACATGGCCCAGATGGGCGTGCGCGTGTGCCACACGCTAGAGGAGGGCATCAAAGACTGCGACGTGATCATCATGCTGCGCCTGCAAAACGAACGTATGAGTGGCGCGCTGCTGCCCTCATCGCACGAGTTTTTCAAGAGCTTCGGCCTGACGCCCGAGAAGCTGCAGTTGGCTAAACCCGACGCTATCGTCATGCACCCCGGCCCAATTAATCGCGGTGTAGAAATTGACTCGGCGGTGGTGGACGGCCAGCAAAGCGTGGTCTTGCCGCAGGTGACCTTTGGTATTGCAGTGCGCATGGCGGTAATGAGTATCGTGGCGAGTAACGAGGCCTAAGCTGGAGAAAATAGCAATGAACCTTCTGATTCAAGGCGGCCGTGTGGTCGACCCCGGCTCCAAGCACGATGCTGTTGCCCACGTGGCCGTGAGCGATGGCAAGATTCTGGCTATCGGGCAAGTGCCTGCAGGTTTTAAACCCGACGCCACGGTGGATGCCGCAGGCTGCGTGGTCTGCCCCGGCCTGGTAGATTTGTCGGTGCGCCTGCGCGAGCCTGGTTACGAACACGAAGGCATGCTGGCCTCTGAGCTGGCCGCTGCGGTGGCCGGCGGCATCACCAGCGTAGTGTGCCCGCCGGATACCGACCCCGTGCTGGACGAGATCGGTCTGGTCGAAATGCTGCGTTACCGCTCCGAGCGCCTGGGTCAGGCGCGTGTTTTCCCCTTGGGTGCTTTGACCAAAAACTTGCAGGGCGAGGTTCTCACGGAAATGCTGCAACTCACGCAAGCGGGCTGCGTCGGCTTCAGCCAGGCCGAGGTGCCGTTGGTCAACACCCAGGTATTGCAGCGTGCGCTGCAATACGCCAGCACCTTTGGCTATGCGGTGTGGCTGCGACCGCAAGACTATTACCTGGGCCAGGGCGTGGCGGCCAGTGGCCCGCTGGCCACGCGTATGGGTCTGAGTGGCGTGCCCGTGGCGGCTGAAACCATTGCACTGCATACGATCTTTGAACTGGTACGCGCCACGGGTGCCCGCGTGCACTTGTGCCGTATCAGCAGCGCGGCCGGTGTGACCCTGGTGCGGGATGCCAAGGCGCAAGGCCTGCCGGTGACCTGTGATGTGAGCATGAACTCATTGCACCTGACCGATGTGGACATTGGCTACTTTGACAGTCGCATGCGCCTGAACCCGCCGCTGCGCCAGCAGCGCGACCGTGACGCCCTGCGCGCCGGGCTGGCCGATGCAACGATTGACGCACTGGTGTCCGACCATACCCCGGTGGATGCCGATGCCAAGGTCTTGCCCTTTGCCGAATGCGAGCCCGGTGCCACCGGCCTGGAGCTGCTGTTGAGCTTGATGCTGAAGTGGGCGCAGGAGATGAAAGTGCCAGTCGAAAGAGCACTGGGTACCGTCACTACGCGGGCTGCGCAAGTCATTGGCGCATCAGCGGGCCAAGCGGGCCAGCTAACACTTGGCGCAGTGGCAGATATTTGCGTGTTTGACCCTGCGGCGTACTGGATCGTCACACCCGCTGAATTGAAGAGCCAGGGGCGTCACACTCCCTTCAGCGGACTAGAGCTTCCGGGTGTGGTGCGTGCCACCGTGGCGGGTGGCCGTCTGGCCTACCAAGCCACACGATAGAAAGTTCTTCATGAAAGTTTCTTCGTGAAAGCCTTGCGCGCGGCCTGGCGGCTGTGGCGTGTCGCTATCCATTTGGCGCGCGGCTTGTGGATCATCCATCGCGTATTTCCCCGACTGTCCACCGCAGAGCAAGAGGCCCGAGTCCAGGCCTGGGCCATCACCATGTTGGACCGCCTGGCATTTCAACTGGTAGTGCGAGGTCAGCCGTCGAGTGGCCCAGTGCTGCTCGCTTCCAATCATATTTCGTGGGCCGATATTGTGGTGATGCATGCTGCTCGCCATTGCCGCTTCATCTCCAAGGATGATGTCAAACATTGGCCCATCGTAGGTACTTTGGCCACAGCTGCTGGCACGCTTTATATCTCTCGAAAATCTCCGCGTGATGCAATGCGCGTGGTGCACCATATGGTGGAATGCTTGAAAGCGGGCGATGTACTGGCCGTGTTCCCGGAGGGTACGACGGGCGATGGTTCCACACTACTGCCGTTTCATGGGAATTTGTTGCAGGCTGCTATCTCCGCTGATGCTCCGGTGCAGCCAGTGGCCTTGTCGTTCCGTGATGTGGCAACTGCCACGCGCAGCGTGGCGCCGTGCTATATCGGCGATGACACGTTGCTTGAATCGCTGTGGCGCACTTTGCGTGCGGACACGGTACAGGTGGTGGTGGAGTTCGGGGCACCACAATGGGCCTGCGGACGCGATCGTCGCCAATGGGCACTGGAACTACATACAACCATTGCAAGTCTTCGTAGCCAGACATAAATTTACAAGTTCGCTATTATTTTTATAGCTGCCAAGTAAGCAAATACCTGGGCTACAGACCGATATGATTATAAATATCGCCTGTAGGGTTAAAAAATGATTGGGAATTCAAAGTACCGTCTGGCGTGTACCACCAGTCAAAAGAACGCTTACTTTTTTGCAGCACTTGCGGCTGGCTGAGCGGGCTTGGCCTCTTTGGCTTCTTTAGCTGCCGCCTTCTTAGCAGCCTTTTCATCTGCCTTGGCCTTCTTGGCCGCATCCATATCGGCCTTCGCTTGGGTTTTAGTGTCTACTTTGGCGGCAGGTGCAGCACCTGCAAATGCGGAACCATTCACGGTCAGCCCTTCAGCCGAAAACTTGGCCGCATTGCCATCGCCCACTCCATTCACGCGGGTGATGAAGTCAGCCCAGTCCTTGAAGCTGCCTTTTTTGCGCTCATCGATGATCTTGCCTGAAATCGCAGGGCCAATACCCTTGATGCCGTCCAAGTCTGCGGCCGTAGCCTTATTGACATCGATCGCGGCGAACGCCGCAAAAGCGTAAAACATAGCTAGCACGGCCAGAATTTTTTTCAACATGGAGTAGCTCCTAGAAGTAAATGGTCAGATTGCAGTGAATGAATGCGCAACTGAGCGCGCGATCCACTATAACGTTGGCGTTCGAAGCCGGGTTGACGATCCGGCATGCTAAAGCTCTGGACACAGACTTGGTGCCTTCGACAGGAATCGAACCTGTATCTGCCCCTTAGGAGGGGGCCGTTCTATCCATTGAACTACGAAGACAGCGGCGCGATTGTGCCCTACTCAGTTGAGGACGGAGCTAAAGGTCTGTCCCGCCAACATATTCATTTTGTCAAATGCCGCATAGCCTCTTCCAGACCCTTGAGGGTGAGTGGGTACATGCGGTTGTGCACGATTTGCTGAATAACGCTGATGCTTTGGCGGTATTCCCATACACCTTGCGGCTCGGGGTTAATCCAGGCGAATTTCGGGAAGGCGTGGATCAGCCGTTGCAGCCATTCGGCGCCGGGCTCTTCATTGTTGTATTCCACACTGCCGCCGGGTTGCAAAATCTCATACGGGCTCATCGTGGCGTCACCCACAAAGATCAGTTTGTAATCCTTGTTGTACTTGCGGATGATGTCCCAGGTCTCAAACTTCTCGGCAAAGCGGCGGCGATTGTTTTTCCACATGAAGTCGTACACGCAGTTGTGGAAGTAATAGAACTCCAGGTGCTTGAACTCGGTCTTGGTCGCGCTGAACAACTCTTCCACCCGCTGGATATGGTCGTCCATGGTGCCACCCACGTCCATCAGCAGCAGCACCTTCACATTGTTGTGGCGCTCGGGCCGCATCTTGATGTCCAAGTAGCCCGCGTTGGCCGCCGTTTTGCTGATGGTGGTCTCCAGGTCCAGCTCGTCCTCATGGCCCTCGCGGGCAAACTTGCGCAGGCGGCGCAGCGCCACCTTGATGTTGCGCGTGCCCAGTTCCTGGGTGTCGTCGTAGTCTTTGTAGCTGCGCTGATCCCACACTTTCACCGCGCTGCGGTTGCGGCTTTTGTCCTGGCCGATGCGGATGCCTTGCGGATTGTTGCCATACGCGCCAAACGGCGATGTGCCGCCCGTACCAATCCATTTGGAACCGCCTTCGTGGCGTTCCTTTTGCTCTTCCAGCCGCTTTTTGAGCGTGTCCATCAGCTCGTCCCAGCCCATTTTCTGCAGCTTGGCCAGCTCTTCAGGCGACAGCATGCCCTCGAGATTCTTGCGCAGCCACTCGGCGGGGATGTCCTTGGTGAAGTCCGCCACCATGTCGATGCCCTTGAAGTAAGCACCAAAGGCCCGGTCGAACTTGTCGTAGTGCTTTTCGTCCTTCACCAAAGCGGTGCGGCTCAGGTAATAGAAGTCATCGATCTTGTAACCCGCCGGTCCATCGTTGCCCATCGCCCCCTGGGGCCCGACCACGCCTTTTTGCAGGGCTTCGAGCAAGGTCAAGTATTCCTTGACCGAAACCGGCAGCTTGGCCGAACGCAGGGTGTAGAAGAAGTCAAGAAGCATGGCAGTCCCCCGATCTGATTAACTGCGTGGCCTGTCCAGCAAATACAGCAGTTGGGCCTTCACCTCGGGCCACTCGCCGCTGCGCAGGCTGTACATCACGGTGTCGCGGATGGTGCCGTCGCGCCGCAGCGCGTGGCCGCGGATCACGCCGTCTTTCTTGGCGCCCAAGCGCTCAATCGCGGCTTGGCTGGCAAAGTTGAAGTTGTCCGTCCGCCAGCCCACCACATGGCAGTCCAACGTCTCAAACGCGTGCGTAAGCATTAGCAGTTTGCAGGTAGTATTGACATGCGTGCGCTGGCTGCTTTTGCCATACCAGGTGTAGCCAATTTCCACGCGCTTTACCGCGGGCACGATATCGTGGTAACTGGTGCAGCCCAGCACTTTGCCGTTGTCAGCCTCGATCACCGCAAACGCAAGCCGGTTGCCTGCTTGGCGCATGGCCAGCGCGCTTTCAATATACGCTCGCATGGCTTCGGGCTCAGGCACCGAGGTCACTCGAATGTTCCACAGCGCACCATCAGCAGCCGCAGCGTGCAAGCCTGGTTCGTGCTCAAGTGCCAGGGGCACCAGTTGCACACCGCGAATGCTTAAAGTGACGGGCTCCACAAACGCCATGTTTATTCCTTGGACCCAGAGGTTCGGCTGGCACGCCAGCGTTTGGCAATCTGCAGGCCTAGGCCACCGCCCACGCCCACCAACAAAATACCAAAGATGCTGGCTGTGCCGTAGCCTGGCGCGAATACGTCCAGGCCCATCAAGCGCCCACCCCAAAAGCCCAGCAGCGCGCCGCCTACAAAGCCTACTGCGTCAGACACGCCCTCCATCAACGGGTTGTGCGCCATGGCTTAGCGATTGTGGCGTTGCATGAACATCAGCTTCTCGAACAGAGTTACGTCCTGTTCATTCTTCAGCAAAGCTCCTACCAGCGGCGGCACCGCCATCTTGTCGTCTTTGCTTTGCAGGGCCTCGGCGGGAATGTCTTCGGCCAACAAGAGTTTGAGCCAATCCAGCAGCTCGCTGGTGGACGGCTTCTTCTTCAGGCCCGGCAGTCCGCGCACTTCAAAGAAAGTTTTCATAGCCGTGCTGACCAGTTCTTTCTTCAAATTCGGAAAATGTACATCCACAATGCTTTGCATGGTGGTGGCATCGGGGAACTTGATGTAGTGGAAAAAGCAGCGGCGCAGGAACGCGTCGGGCAGCTCTTTCTCGTTATTGGACGTAATGAACACCACCGGGCGGTGCTTGGCCTTAATGAGCTGGCGCGTCTCGTAGCAGTAAAACTCCATACGGTCGATTTCGCGCAGTAAGTCGTTGGGGAATTCGATGTCGGCCTTGTCTATCTCGTCAATCAACAGCGCTACGGGCTGGTCGGCGGTGAAGGCCTGCCACAGCACGCCCTTGATGATGTAGTTGTTGATGTCTTTGACCCGCTCGCCGCCGTCCACATCGGTGAGTTGGGAGTCGCGCAGGCGGCTCACGGCGTCGTATTCGTACAGACCCTGCTGGGCCTTGGTGGTCGATTTGATGTGCCACTGCAATAGCGGCATACCCAAAGCCTCTGCCACTTCCTCGGCAAGCATGGTCTTGCCGGTGCCGGGCTCGCCCTTGACCAGCAAAGGGCGCTGCAGCGTGATGGCCGCATTCACCGACAGCATCAAGTCCTGGGTGGCGACGTAATTCTTGGTTCCTTGGAATTTCATGGTGGGGCCTGCTGGACTAAATAAAACGGGTATGGTGCGGGTGCCGCTACGGGGCAACGTCATCGATATAATCGCTTAGTCGATTTATACCAATCACCGTCTGATTGTCTGCGCAAAATGAACAAACTGCTGTTGTCTCTGTCCGCCTTGCTCGTCGCTTCTGTGACAGCTTTCTCAGTCCATGCCGAAGAGGTCAAGGGCGATGCCAAAGCCGGACAAAAGAAAAATGCCATGTGCATTGGCTGCCACGGTATCGTGGGTTACCAGGCTAGCTTTCCTGAGATTCACAAGGTACCGATGATCTCGGGCCAGGGTGCGGCTTACATCACTTCAGCTTTAAATGCTTACAAACAAGGCGATCGCAAACATCCCACAATGCGCGGTGTTGCCCAGGCGCTGACAGACCAAGATATGGCTGATTTGGCGGCGTTTTATTCTACGAACGGCGTGGTAGCCGGCGCGGCACCATTGGCCAAAGCTGCCGACGGTTCGGCCAAGGCAATGGAGTTGATCACCAAGGGCGCATGCGCATCTTGCCATGGCGACAGCTTCAGCAAACCTTTGGACCCCAGCTACCCCAAGATTGCGGGCCAGCACAGCGACTATTTGTACGTTGCTCTCAAGTCGTATAAGACCGTCAACAACCCGCAAGTGGGGCGCGGCAACGCCATCATGGGCGGCGTGGCCAAGCAATTCTCCAACGCGGAGCTGAAGGAATTGGCTAACTACTTGGGTGGATTGCCGTCCGATTTGAAAGTGGTGCCTGAGAGTCGCTTCCGTTGAATCTCACCTCCCTCGAACTGAAGCCGCTTCTGAGCGGCTTTTTTCATGCCCGTTTGTTTGGTAAGGGCCGACTTAGTCTTTGGTCGCGTGTCGCTGAACGCAGGCGACGTACACATGGCCATCGGGCGGCCGACCAGACTGCTGGCTCTCCCATAACATCGTGCCTAGGCATTCCATGGCCTCATGGTGGGCATGGTGCAAAGAATCGCGTCTACGGGTGAGTAACTCTACCGCCTGGCGAATGCCGCGGGGCTGGTCGATGCTGCACTGCTCGCTGATAGACAAGTGCATAGACAAGTGCAAAAACGGATTGGTTTGGCCTTCCTTGACTTCGCCCATTGCGCGCAGAGCGGCTTCTTCATCGGCAAAGTCAGCGGCGTACTCGGGGTGCTCGTCCATCCACTGAGCTGCTATGGTTTCGATAGCTTCCATGGCAGATCCTGTGCGGGCCTTGGCGTAGGTAGAGCAAAAAAAACGCCGAACATCGGCTTGAGAAGGACTAAACATGCCATGAGATTACCATGGCAATTTAGTCCCCTGCACGATGTCCGGCATTGCGCTCAATCGTCGTGTTTACAGGCGTTTGACGCCCGTCACGTAGCCGATCAAAAGACCGTCTGCGTAGACGGCCCCTTCTGGAGCGCCCGCTTCGGCATAGAACTCTAGGTGGCCGATCTCCAGATCGCTGACCTTTTTGGATGCCGCGATGCGCCGTGCCAGGCGGCTCAGCATCCGGCTGGCGCCGCGCAAAACGGCGGCTATTGCATGGCGCAACCGGTGCTCTAAGGCGTGTTCCGCTGGGTGATAGCTCCAAGGCAAACTTTTTATCATGATAATTTCTCCTTGCCCCAGCCGGAGGATTGCTCAACTTCGGGGGCGTATTGGGTAGTGGTTGATTTCAGTCATTCGTAACAAAGCAATTGCCAGGATGCAGATGGGCACCCGGCTGCATTCGCAGCCCCAGGCGGGGTGCCATCAAGAAAGGGCGACTGCTGTTGCCAGTGCCGGCCGGTGGTTGGTGTGGAGTGCGTCGCTTACGGCTCAGAGCGCGGGGCCAGAGCGGAAACTTGCCTCTATGATAAACAAAATATTATCTTGAGCAATAGCCCATGACAAAAAAGTCGTCGGTGTTATTTCTTTTGTTTCAGCGGCGCAACATGTACTTGGCTGCGCAGCCACAGGGCATGGGCCTCGTCTGGCACTGCCTGCTTGGCACCGGCAGCGATTTTTCCCACTGAAGGGGAGGGTATTTTTGACTTCGGTGCAGGCGCGGCGGCGGCGGGTGTGAGTACCTCCCCCAGCAAGTCCAGCAGCCGGGTACGCGCCCGCTGGGGGTGGCGGCGGTAGTAGGTCAGCACCAGACCGACGATAAAGCGTTCATCATCATCCTGGGGACCTGGGCTGTCTGCGCTGGCGGGTGTTACTACCAAAGTGGACAAAGCCGAGGTGGTGGCGTTGTGGATCTGGTCCATCCAGCCGTTAGGCTTGTGACAGAGCTGCTCAAACTGGCGCGCCAGGCGTTCGCCAATCTGGCGCGAGCGGCCCTTGATCTGGCTCCAGTAGCTGGGCTGCAACTGCAGCTTTTGGGCAAAACGCCCCTCTAAACCGCGCAATGTGGCGGCGTCGGGGTACTTGACGGTGTTGTTGACAAATTCATCGAATAGCGCCGTCGCGTTTTGGAAGCGAATCTGGGCAAGGTCTGGCGTACTGAGCATGCCCGGATGATAAACCCGCCTTTACCAGCAGATGGCATTGCGGGATTGGCGTGTGGAACGTATGGGGTGTACTGAAGAGTTGAACTTAGGGGGTAACTTAGGGGGTAAATTCGAGACGGTAGTCGTTGGCAAAAATTCGGCAAGCCTCCTGCATGCGCCCGCGCTGGCGTGCCAGCGCAGCCTCGGAGCTACAGGCAAAGTGCTGATCTTGGCTGGCAAAATCCTTCAGACTTTGGGCCATAGCGATCACGTCCACCGCCGTGGCCGGTGCCACCGGGCGTAGCGCGGGGCGGCGTGAACTTTCCTTGTAATGCAACCAGCGTGCAGCGTGGTTGGCCAATGCTTTGGTGCGTGAAATGCGGCGAACTAGGGGACGGTCCGCCACCAGCGGCTCAAACGGTCGGTCGATCGTGGCCATCCAGTCCTTCCATTTGAATTCGTTGAAGCGATGCGCCAGGATGCAGGGCGACCACGGCACGCCCAGTGCATCGGCGCAAATGCCACCATGTAAGGACTCCGCAAGCACGCGGGAGCAACCGCGCAGCGCGTCAATGACGTGACTGGGTGACTGCCGTGGATTGATGATCACCATATCGGCCATGGCGCCCACCTTTTGCCAGTCAAAACTGTCCCACGTGCGGTAGTGGGGTATCAGGCCAATCGGCCCCGGCTGCGCGCGCACGCGGCGCTTTTGCAGCTCAGGCCACAGCAGGGCGGAATCGCCCAGGGCGCGCTCGGCGGGTAGGCCAAATGCCTGGGCCGTCAGCGGGCCGCGAACCCAGCGGAACTCCCAACGGGTGTCACGCTTGGCGCAGGCATGTTCTCCAAGGCCAGAACCCAGCACAATCTTTTTGGTCACCGCACCGTGGTACCCATCGAGCAAGGTTCCTATGCCAAATACGGTGAATTCGGCAGTAAGGCGGTGAAAGTCGGGAAACAGGCGCGGCCACAACAGCGTGTTGAGGTCATCACCAAAATTTCCACCATCGATGGGGCAGTATTTGATTGGCATAGACGCAGTGTCAAATCCATGCAGGTCTGCGCGGTGTATGCCTGGTTAATCCTAGGTAAAGAAGGAAACCAAATAGGCTTATTGCTATCAGATTGGTCAATTCCGGGCATCATGAATACACGCTCAACTCAACGTCCGATGCCCGAGTACTTTGAGCACAAGATGCGCGAGAACTACAGGAGAAAAGCATGAAACTCAAGTCGATATTGCTTGGCCCGGCGATGGCCCTGTGTGTCGCGGCACCGTGTCTCACGTGGGCCGCTGGTCCGGGCTATGGGCACGGATGGCGCGGTGACATCCGCCAGTTTGAACGCCACGACGCCTACCGCTGGCGTGCCGGCAATTGGCTCCACGGACCCCATGCCGGGCGCGTGGGGTGGTGGTGGGTGGCTGGGGGTGCTTGGTATTGGTACCCGCGGCCCATTTACCCTTACCCGGATCCGTATTTGCCACCCGTAATCGTGGTGGAGCAACCTGCGCCGGTGGTGGTGCCAGCGGCTCCCACCGCACCACCCCAGCCTGCCGCGCCTGCGGTTTGGTACTTTTGTGAAGCGGCAAATGGCTATTACCCGTATGTGTCGGCTTGCCCGACAGGCTGGAAAACCGTGCCGGCTGCACCTGCGCCTAACGCGCCGACTACACCATGAAAGTCGCACCACAACGTGGCTTGGGTCTGGCAGTAGCAGTCATCGCGTTGCTGGCGGCCATGCCCGCCCAAGCTATCGATGGCCCCCGGGTGGTAATGGTGCCCCCAGCGGGTAAGCCTCCGGATTTGTTTGCTGCAGAGGCCGATTTTTGCCGCAGCGAAGCCGACAGCGTGACCAGTACCGAACCGCAGGGCCCCACCATCTTGTCATCGGCCGTGGTGGGTACGGTGCTGGGTGCTGCGGTAGGTTCGGTGTTAAGCAGCAGCCGCTATGACCGCACGGCCGCTGGAGCCGTTACTGGTTTGATCGTGGGCACCGCATCTGGTGTGAATCGCAGTGCCGTGAATGAGGCGCTCCAGCAGCAGCGTTATGACGCCGCCTACGCGCAGTGCATGCTGGCTAAGGGCAATCTGTCGCCCCGGTTTGCCTACCGTCCAGCGGCCTCTGCTACTTACGCGGCTGCGCCGCCACCTCCGCCCATGCGGTCTGCTTCGCCGCCGCCCAATACCCCCCCGCCACCAGCATTGCCCATATCGGCGCCAGGGCGGTGATTCAGGGGTGCATGGGGCGTGGCGGACTGGGCCAGCTCCTGGCGCTCGCGGGCCATTTGTTCTTCAAACTGCTGGCGTCCTTGTTTCACGACGGACACCAGTTTGGAGCTGTCTTTGTAGTGCGGGTGTAGAGCCTCAAACAGTTCCAAATTGTGCTGGCGGAATTTCGCCACCGTTTGCAAGGACACTTCGGGAGAGTCGCCCAGCAGTTCCAGTACGCTGCGGGCGCTGGCCAAGCTGGATTCGAACATCTCGCGCTGTACCAGCATCACGCCGCGGTCTCGCAGTTGGTTCCAGTGGGTGACATCCCGTGCGCGGGCCACCAGAGCCAAGTCTGGGTAGTGCTCCCGGGCCAGGTCCACCACTTTCAGGCTCTGTTCCACGTTGTCCACGGCCACCACCAGCAGTTTGGCTTTGGCAATCCCTGCAGTGCGCAGCAGGTCCAGCCGGGTGGCGTCGCCGTAAAACACCCGGTAACCAAAGCGGCGGGCAGATTCAATCATCTCCGCATCGTGGTCTAGCACCGTGCAGTTGTAGCCCTGGGCAATCAGCACGCGGGCGATGATTTGCCCGTAGCGGCCCATGCCGGCAATGATGACCGGGGCGTCTTGCTGCTCCGAAATTTCTTCCAGTACCGGCACACCGCAATGGGCGTAGCGCGGCAGCAACCAGCGGTCCATCGCCACCAGAATCAGCGGACTCAACAGCATGGAAATAGCCACCGAACCCACCAACAAAGACGCGGTCTGGCCAGAGAAAACGTGGGCACCTGCCGCGGCCTGAAACACCACAAAGGCGAATTCACCCCCCTGGGCCAGCAGCAGCGTGAAGACCGGTCGCTCTTGAAAGGGCAGGCCGATGTAACGCCCGATGCCGTAAATGACGGCGGCTTTCACCGCCAGAAATCCGACTACGATGGCCAGCATTTGCAGCGGGAATTCGGCCAGCACGCCAAAGTCAATGCCCATGCCCACGGCGATGAAAAACAGGCCTAGCAGCAGGCCCTTGAAAGGTTCGATATTGGTTTCCAGCTCGCGGCGGTATTCGCTCTCGGCTAACAGCACGCCAGCTAAAAACGCCCCCAAAGCCATCGATAGACCCACCAACTGCATCAGCCCCGCAATGCCGACGACCAGTAGTAATGACGCTGCTGTAAAGATTTCGGGCGCGCGGCTACGTGCAATAAAGCGGAACACCGGTCGAATGGCAATGCGCCCGCCGAGCACGATGCCGCCGATGACTGCTATTATTTTGATAGCTTCCCAGGCAGGATTCACCTGGGCCATGGCACCATTTGGCTCCAAAGTCTGGCCTAAAAGGGGTAGCAGGGCCAAAATCGGGATGGCAGCAATGTCCTGGAACAGCAGGATCGAAAACCCGGCCTGGCCGCTGCCTGTGCGCATCAGATTGCGCTCATTCATCACCTGTAGCGCAATGGCCGTGCTAGACAACGCGAGCCCCATGCCCGCCACCAGCGCCACGCGCCAAGGCGCGCCCGCCACCAGGGCCAAGGCAAAAATCGCCGCAGTACAGCCCAACACCTGGGCGCTGCCCCAGCCAAATATCGGCCTGCGCAGGCTCCACAAGCGTTTGGGTTCGAGCTCAAGGCCCACCAGAAACAACATCAGCACCACACCAAACTCGGCAAAGTGCAGAATGTCTTCCACATTGGTCACCAGGCCCAGACCCCACGGGCCAATAGCCATGCCCGCCGCCAAATAGCCAATGATGGAGCCCAAGCCAAGCGCCTGGCTTAGCGGTACGGCCACCACCGCAGCGCTCAGGTAAATGAAGGTGTTGATGAGCCAAGTAGGGGCATGTGTTTCCATAGCGCTAACATAGCATCACTTTAATGAAGGGTGTTCTTGGGGCAGACCGCGGGCTGCGCCGCAGACGCGTCCTGTCATCAACAAGGGAGGAAAGCGTATGCCAGTGGTGGTTGTAGCAAATCCAAAAGGTGGCGCCGGCAAGTCGACGCTAGCGACCCATATTGCGGGCTATTTCGCCGCACGCGGCCACGCGGTGATGCTGGGCGATGCCGACCGCCAGCAGTCTTCTGCGCTGTGGCTGAGTCTGCGCCCCGCCGCTGCCCGCAAAATCACCACCTGGGACATTGGTAAC
>JANYEE010000243.1 GCA_025363275.1 Burkholderiales bacterium
ATTGACCCAGCGAATACGCAAGCTCACAGGTTGCACCAACCACACCGCCTCCAACACGCCATCCAGCACGCTGGCGTGACGCTGGGCAGTCATGAGTTGGCCTCTTGCATTTGCGGATCCACTAATTTTTCAAAGTAATAACAAATACGCTGGCGCGGGGCCAAAAAGTCAAGCGACGCTGCAGGCAACATGGATGGCTTGAGGCTACGGCGGATACCAACGCGCGGCGCATGTTCGAGATCCAGAATCAGCGCCTCATCACGCGGCACACCAGGCTCGTGCACGATGATGCGTGGCTTGAGCGGACGCGATGAATTGACAGACACCACCATGCCGAAGCGCTCGTCCACCAGTTGCACGATCGAACCCGGTGGGTACACCCCCATCATGCGGATAAAGGCACTCAGGGTCGTGGCATCAAACTTGGATTTCAGCTGTGCGAAGATCAGCGACAGGGCTTCGTGTGGCGTTAAAGCCGCTGTAAGTCGGCTGGGATTGCATAAATTATCGTAGCGGTTGATCAGCGCCAAAATACGTGACGCAACCGACAGCGTGTCGCCTTTCATTCGGCTGGGAAAACCACTTCCGTCGACCATCTCGTGGTGCTGTGCAATCGCCAGCAGCACGGGGCGTGACAGCGCCATGGCTTTGCCCAAATGCAAACTCCTGGCCACATGGTCTTGGTACAGCTTGTACTCAGCTGTCGAAAAACTGTCATCGAGCCAGCGCACGCGGTCGGGAAGCTCGGACTTACCTAGATCGTGCAAAAACGCCGCGACCCCCAAATCCAGCAGATCCGCGCTTGGTAGCCCCATGGCTTTGCCCAACAGCAGTGACACGATCGTCACATTGACAGGGTGCATGGAAGATTTGTCCCCCGCTGCCTCCGACAACAGCCGGATGGCCGACTCGCCCTCGCTGAGCATTTCACCCACAATCCCATCCACCATGCTCAATGCGCCAGCCGAAGCTGCGGCAGGCTGCGATTTCACTAGCTCCAGAGTCTTGCGGTACTGGCGGATTGCCTCCCCGAACCGGCGCTCACACATAGCCAAGCTACGTGTCTGAGCGCTCAGCAACTCAGCGCGGCGTTTGCGCTCTTCTTGGACTTGCAGTGCCGCAAGTCTGCGGGCTTCTTTTACGGGGTCGTAGGCCTCCGCCGAGGCTACAGTACTGAGGCCGGGAGCGACATCGGCAGGCAAGGCATCCAGGTCACTCTTGGAGCGGATGCAACGGATGCGTTTTGCACCCAGACCCTGAATAGCTTCAATTTGTTGGGGGCTGGATAACTTAAAACTACCGGTGGGAAAAGGATGCGCCATCCAGCCGACATCAAGCTCCACGTACAAGCCAATGCGCAGTTTTTCTACATCGACAAAGAATACGTCATCAGGTGTCATGTTCCGCCCGGTACCGAACTACAAAATCCAGCCCACATAACTCTAGAGCTTTGATTATGGGAAGCTTTTGGAGTCATTTTTCTGAAAAGTTATTAAAAATGCAAAAAATGCTACTCCAAGGCGGCGAATTTTGAAGTGCAGTGGACACTGCACCGCAACATCTTGCCGTTTCGCTTGAGGCTACCACGGCCCAGACAACAAAAAACCCCGCAGCAGCGGGGTTTTTAAAGCGCGGACGCCAAGTTCCGGATCGGCCTGTTAGCCCATGTGCAAACCACCGTTGACCGAGAAGTCAGCGCCGGTCGAGTAGCCGCCATCGTTAGACGCCAACCAAGCAATGATGGAGGCGATCTCTGAAGGTTCGCCCAAGCGTTTGACTGGCACCGTAGCCACAATCTTGGCCAACACATCTTCACGAATGGCCTTGACCATATCGGTACCAATGTAGCCTGGGCTCACGGTATTGACCGTGACGCCCTTAGCGGCCAATTCTTGTGCCAGCGCCATGGTGAAACCGTGCATACCGGCTTTGGCAGCCGAGTAATTGGTCTGGCCCGCCTGACCTTTTTCACCGTTGACTGAAGAGATATTGATAATGCGACCCCAGCCTTTTTCGACCATATCGGCCACCACTTGCTTGGTCACATTGAACATGGAATTCAAGTTGGTCTCTATCACCATATCCCAGTCTTCGCGGGTCATTTTCAAGAACATGCGGTCGCGGGTGATGCCAGCGTTGTTCACCAGCACATCGATGCTGCCGTGCTCGGCCTTGGTTTTGGTAAAAGCTTCTACCGTGGATTCCCAGGCGCCCACGTTGCCCACGGAGGCGTAAAACGTGTAGCCCAGTGCCGTCTGCTCCGCAATCCACTTGACGTGATCGCGGGTAGGGCCGCAACCGGCGATAACCTTAAAGCCTTCTTTGTGCAAGCGCTGGCAAATGGCGGTACCGATACCGCCCATGCCACCGGTGACGTAGGCTACTTTTTGACTCATATTTGTCTCCTTTTTTGGTTTTAAATCAACGCTCAATGGTAAGTGCAACACCCATGCCACCGCCAATGCACAAAGACGCAATGCCCTTCTTGGCGTTTCGGCGCTGCATTTCATGCAGCAAAGTCACCAGAATACGGCATCCAGATGCACCAATCGGGTGTCCGATGGCAATCGCCCCACCATTCACGTTTACCTTGGCGGTATCCCAGCCCATCTGCTGGTTGACGGCGCAAGCTTGTGCGGCAAAGGCTTCATTAATTTCCAGTACATCCAGGTCCTGGGCGTTCCAACCCGCGCGGGCGAGGGCTTTCTTGGATGCCGACACCGGGCCCATACCCATCAGCGCCGGGTCCAGGCCACTGGTAGCGAAGCTGGCAATGCGGCCCAGGGGCGTCAGGCCCAGAGCCGCCGCCTTCTTGGCGGTCATGACCATCACGGCGGCAGCGCCGTCGTTCAAGCCCGAAGCATTGCCCGCGGTCACACCGCCGGCCTTGTCAAACGCAGGGCGCAGGCCCGCCAACGCTTCGGCGTTGGACTTGCGGTTAATGAACTCATCGGCCGCAAATACGATCGGGTCACCCTTTTTTTGCGCGATGCTGAAAGGGGCGATCTCATCAACAAACTTGCCAGCGTCCTGCGCAGCAGCGGCTTTTTGCTGGCTGGCAAGGGCCAGGGCGTCTTGCATATCACGGGTGATGCTGTATTCCTTGGCCACGTTCTCGGCCGTAATGCCCATGTGGTACTGGTTGTACACATCCCACAGGCCGTCCACGATCATGGTGTCGATCATCTTCCAATCGCCCATGCGCTGGCCATCGCGACTGCCGGGCAGCACGTGGGGAGACAAGCTCATGCTCTCCTGGCCACCCGCAATCACGATCTCACTGTCGCCACAGGCAATCGATTGGGCCGCCAGCATCACCGCCTTGAGACCGGAGCCGCACACCGCATTGATGGTCAGCGCCGGAGTCTCCTTGGCAATGCCGCTTTTGATCAGCGACTGTCGGGCCGGGTTTTGACCCACGCCAGCAGCCAACACCTGACCCATGATGACTTCACCGATTTGGTCGGTACCCAGCTTGGTGCGCTCCAGTAAGGCCTTGATGACGTGCGCGCCAAGTTCCGTTGCAGGTGTTTTGGCCAGCGTGCCACCAAATTTGCCCACGGCAGTGCGGGCGGCTGAAACGATAACGATGTCTTCCATTTTCAATCTCCAGTTCAATAATTGTTCGACGAGAAAAATAAGTCGCCGCCGGGCCGCCCCAAGGTTACTGCGGCCCCCGGGATTCGAAGAAGCCCCTTCGGTAGCTGGGGCAGTGCAATACACGAAGTGACAAGCGTGGGGGCCATGTTCATGCTTTGGCTTTGACGTAGGAACCTGGGGCGGGCATCAAGGCTTTGTACTTGCCCTTCCCGTAAATCTTGGGTGCGGCAACTTGCTTACCCGCGTGGCTTTTGAGCCAGGTGGACCAATCTGTCCACCAGCTTCCGGGGTGTTCGGTGGCACCCTCCAGCCACTGGGCGTGGGTCTTGGGCAGCTTGCCATCAGCGCGAATCCAGTGGCTGCGCTTGTTTTTGGCTGGCGGGTTGATCACCCCAGCGATATGGCCTGAGGCGCCCTGCACAAATCGCTTCTTGCCTGGCAGAGCGTGGGCAGAGGCGTAGGCGCCGCCAATGGGCACGATGTGGTCCTCGCGCGAACCATAGAAATACATGGGAATGTCCACATGCCCTAGATCGATCTTTTCGCCACACACCACGGCCTTGCCTGGCTTGACCAGGTTGTTCTCCAGGTAGGTGTTGCGCAGGTACCAGGCGTAGTAGGGGCCAGGCAGATTGGTGCTGTCCGAATTCCAATACAGCAGGTCAAACGGCGGCGGGGTTTCACCCTTCAGGTAATTACCCACCACATAGTTCCAGACCAGGTCATTAGGCCGCAAAAAGCTGAAAGTGCTGGCCAGGTCGCCACCCTTCATCAATCCACCCTGCCCCAACTCTTTCTCTCGGTATTGCACAAAGGCTTCGTCGATGAACAGATCGAGGATGCCGGTGTCAGAGAAATCTAGAAAAGTCGTCAACAAGGTGGCGCTTGCGACAGGTTTTTCGCCCCGCGCAGCCAGCACCGCCAGGGCCGTGCCCAGCATCGTGCCGCCCACGCAAAATCCCAGTGCATTGACGGTCGGGGCCGCCGTAATCTCTTGCACGACTTTGATAGCCTGCATCACGGCCTTCTCGATGTAGTCGTCCCACGTGGCTTTGGCCAGGGATTCATCCGGGTTGCGCCAGCTCACCACAAAGGTTCGGTGCCCCTGGGCCACCGCATAGCGCACCAGTGAGTTCTCAGGCTGCAGGTCCAGGATATAGAACTTGTTGATACACGGTGGCACCATCAAAAATGGCTTCTCAAAAACCTTAGCCGTGAGCGGCTTGTATTCGATGAGCTGGAAGTACGGGTTCTCAAACACCACAGCGCCTTCGGTGGTGGCCACGTTTTTGCCAACTTCAAACAGGCTCTCGTCGGTCATGGACACATGGCCCTGGCGCATGTCGTGCACCAGGTTGTGCAGACCCTTGGCGATGCTCTCGCCCTGAGTGTCCAAAGCCTTCTTTTGCGCTTCTGCATTGAACGCCAAGAAATTGCTGGGTGCACTGGCAGCCATCCATTGCTCCACCGCAAAACGGATACGGCTGCGGGTTTTGGCATCGGCCTCTACTGCGTCGGCGAGGCCCATCAGAGTGCGGGCATTGAGCAAATACGCCGCTGCGGCGTAGCTGGCTACCGGGTTGCTGCCCCAGGCAGCATCCGAGAAGCGCTTGTCGGTGCTGGGGTGGCTGCCCGCCCCTTGGCTGAACAGGGTGATCGAGTCCTTCAGGTACTCTTGCTGAAGAGCCTGCAGCTTATCGGGCGCAAAGCGGATCTCGGGGAGGCTGGGAGTGGCCTCCATGCTCGGCATGAATTGCATGGCCTGGGTCCAGAAATCGGGAGCTTTTGGGGTCACACCATTACCTTTAGGTCGGAAACTCTAAAGACCGTAGTATGTCAGGCCTGAGCTTCGTTATCCTTACGCGGCGCAATATTAAACCTGTATGTACTTAGTTCCTATCGCCTGGATTTATGTGGTGCTGATGATGAGCGTGGCCGAGGCCACCAACAGCAATGGAACCGTGCTGGGCGCCGTCGTCACGTTTGTTGTGTACGGCGTGATGCCAGTAGGCCTTATTTTTTATTTCATGGGCACCCCAGGACGTAAACGTGCCATCCGAGCCCGCGAGGCCGCCGAGCGCGCTGCAGCGGTGGCGGCGCACGCACAAGCCAGCTCACTCCCGCCAGATGCAGGCAGCCATGCGGCCGCTGACCCGGTCGCGCCGGTGGGAAAAGAACCGTGAAGGATTGCCCACCGTACACCACGCCGGGCTGCCGTCGTTGCCGTAAACACGGCTAACGCCCAAGGCTGCCAGCCGCTGGCGCGCCAAATCGGCCAGATCCGCGCGATATTTTCCCTGCCCCAGTGGCACAAAGCACGCTGATACCGGGCCCGCCAGCGCCGGATCGGGCAAGTCCTGCAGAAAAGCGTCGCGTACTTCTGGGCCCACTTCAAACGCCTGCGGCCCAATGCAAGGCCCCAGCCACGCTATTAAATCAATAGCATCCAAGGCAGTATTTACCTGGGCCTCAGGCCTAAAAGACTCTAAAGTAGCCTCCAAAACCCCAAAACCGCCTGTTCCAGCCAGCCCCCGCCATCCCGCATGGACCGCCGCCACCCAGTTGCCATCCGCGCTGCATAACAACACGGGCAGGCAATCGGCGACCATCACCGTGCACACCGGGCCGCGCGCGGCGGTCCAGGCGCTATCTGCAGTGGGCACATCGGCAGGCGCTTGCACCGGCATCGGCAATTCCAACAGCGCCGTGCCGTGCACCTGATTCATCCACGCGGGCGCAGTACCCAATGCCTGGGCCAGCACCGAGCGATTGTGGGCCACCGCCGATGCGTCATCCCCCACGTGCAGGCCCAGGTTCAGGCTGCCATAGGGCGGCAACGACACACCCCCGGCCCGTGTAGTGCACACCGCGCGCACGCCAGCGGGTGCCGGCCAGTCGGGCTCCAGCCAGTCGGGGTGAAAGCTAGGGTTCAAGGCCATATCCTCAGTCGACGAAGTCCGGGCAAGCTGAGGGCTGAGCCTGCTGGAAGGCGGCCAAGGCCATGCAGGTCTCAAAAGCCGCCATCGTGCGGGGCAAGCCGCTTAAATCGGTGTCGAAGCGTTT
>JANYEE010000086.1 GCA_025363275.1 Burkholderiales bacterium
GGTCAAACTTGGGATGGTAAGTTGTGTGCGGGTAAGCCTAGCAAAATTGGTCTAGCCAAGGCCAAGGAATTGGGTGCTGCCATGACTCCGGCTTGGCATCTGCCAACCAAGGAAGAAATGGTGAGCGTTGTAGACAAGACCCAGAAGAAGACCAAACTTGACGCGGCAGCGTTCCCTGGCGCGCCGGGTGTTATTTTCTGGGCTACGCAAGCGGGTTCGACAGACAACTTGAATGCGTGGTTGGTGAATTTCAAGAACGGCCGTGTTGTGGCCAACACCCACAAGGCAAGCTACGCTGTTCGCCTGGTGCGTCCGGCCTGATACGGACGAACCCCCCGTTTGCCGCTGCGTGTGCTGCGCGGCCCACCTAAACCGTAGGCAGCGTCAGCACCATAGTCACCACGAGTGCCAAGCTTAGGCAGATACCGTGCACGCTGACTACTATCCACGCACGCAGTATCTGCGGCCACCAGCGGCCCCCCATCCAGCGGCGTAGCGCCACCGTCAAGTAAGCCATCCAGCCAAAATACAGCAGCGGCACTACCGACTGGGTGTCAGCAGCTAGTGTCACTAGCATCGTTAAAAAAACAAAGGCATGCAGATGCAATGCGAACAGGAAGTGTTCGGCATACCAGCGTTTGCGCCGCCAATACAGCAGGCTAGTGCTGACGGCAAATAGTGGCACCAGGGCAAATACGGCGTAGGGCAGTTTGCTTTGTAAAACCGGCAGAAATCTTTTTAGTTGCTCTTGCGGATCGTGGTTCCAGCGTTGCGCAGCGTCGTAATAGCGCTTGAACAGCGGTTTGAGCCAACCAGGCAGTCCCAATTTAATTTCCAGTTTGGCGAGTTCGGGTAAACCTTCTTTTACGTCGTACTCGTCAGCTTCTTTGTCCGTGAACTGGAATATGGGTTGCCCCTTGTTGATTTGTCCCGCAGGAACCATGGACTGGCCCGTCCCTGGGTCTTTCAGGTTCTTCAACTCATCGAGCTGGATGAGCTTGGACGGCATGAAGGACATCAGCAAAAAGAGCGCAAAACTCAGACTGATGTACAGCGGCAGGGGGCGGACATAGCGCCTGCGCCGCCCCGCCAGAAACTCGGTGGTCAACATGCCGGGGTAGCGCATCAGCGTCCACAGTGTGCGCCACAGGCGGCTTTCCAGGGTCACAAAGTGTTGAAAGTACTCGTGCGAGAAATCACGCAGCTTTAGCGTGGTGATCTGGGTTTCTTGTCCGCATTGGGCGCAGTAGGGGCCGTATACAGGCGCCTCGCAATTGGGGCATTGCGCTGGCAGTGGAGCGGGTGATGGATTGTTATTTGCTATCAAAATAGTAGCTACTAAGGCAGGTTTTACTAGGGCCTCAGGCCTGAAAGACGTAAATTTGTGCTGTGGGGACGTCCCGGCAGGCTCAAAGTGGCGGTGGCCGCCGGGCTCTGCGCCACCAACTGGCCGCGCCGCCACACCATCAGCCGCGTGGCACGCAGGCGCAGGGCTTCAATCGGGTCACCGGCTTGCAGCAGCACCAGGTCAGCGTGGCAGCCCACATGCAGCCCATAGCCGTCCAGGTGCAAGATGCGAGCGGCGTTGGTAGTCACTGCATCAAAGCACTGGTGCATCGCGCTTTGGCTGGTCATTTGTGCCACATGCAGGCCCATGCTGGCCACTTCCAACATGTCGGCACTGCCCAGCGAATACCAGGGGTCCATCACGCAGTCGTGGCCAAAGGCGACGTTCACGCCTGCGGCCAGCAGCTCTGGCACGCGCGTCATGCCACGGCGCTTGGGGTAGCTGTCAGAGCGGCCTTGCAGCGTGATATTGATCAGCGGGTTACTAACGATGCTCACCCCCGCCTCGGCAATCAGCGGCAGCAGTTTGCTGACGTAATAGTTGTCCATGCTGTGCATGGAGGTGCAGTGGGAGCCGGTGACGCGGCCCTGCAGGCCCAGGCGCTGGGTCTCAAACGCCAGGGTCTCGATATGGCGCGACATCGGGTCGTCGGACTCGTCGCAATGCATGTCCACGAGCTTGCCCTGGGCGGCGGCCAGTTCGCACAACAGCTTGACGCTCAAAGCGCCATCGGCCATCGTCCGCTCAAAGTGGGGGATACCACCGACCACGTCCACACCCATGGCCAGCGCGCGCTGCAACTTGTCCATGGCCTGTGGGTCGCGTAACACTCCGTCCTGCGGGAAGGCGACCAGTTGCAGGTCCAGGTAGGGCGCGACGCGGCGTTTGACCTCCAGCAGCGCCTCTACCGCCAGCAGGCGCGGGTCACAGATGTCTACATGGCTGCGGATGGCCAGCAGGCCCTTGGCGACGGCCCAGTCGCAGTAGGCGAGGGCACGCTCAACCAGCGCCTCCTGGCGGTAGAGGCGCTGCTGGAGGTCAAACGCCGCGTCGCGCCCTACCTGGAC
>JANYEE010000058.1 GCA_025363275.1 Burkholderiales bacterium
TCTTCGGCCAGGCCGCGCTCCACCACTTCGCCCTGGCTCATCACCAGAATGTCATCGGCCATGTACTTCACCACGGCCAGATCGTGGCTGATAAAGACATAAGAGAGGCCAAACTCCTGCTGCAAGTCCAGCAGCAGGTTCAACACGGTGGCTTGCACGCTCACGTCCAGCGCGCTCACACTCTCGTCGCAGACGATGATCTCGGGCTTCATCGACAGGCAGCGCGCAATCGCAATGCGCTGGCGTTGGCCACCGGAAAACTCATGCGGGTATTTGCCAAAAGCTTCGCGCGGCAGGCCCACTTTTTCCAGCAGCGTGAGCGCCATGCGGGCCCGGTCGTCTTCGTCTTTGCCTAGTCTGTGGATGCGCATGGGCTCCATCAAAATTTGCGCAATCGTGAAGCGTGGGTTCAGGCTGGCGTAGGGGTTCTGGAAAATGATCTGGATGCGGCTGCGGTAGGGGCGCATCTGGTCCGCATTCAGGTGGGTTAGGTCTTTGCCTTCAAACATGATGCTGCCACTGGTCGCGTCGGTCAGGCGGGTCAGCATCATGCCGACTGTTGTTTTGCCCGAACCCGACTCGCCGACTACGCCCAGCGTGCGGCCCTTGTGCAGCGTGAAATCCGCGTTCTTCACGGCCTGAAAAATGGTGTGGCCGAACAAGCCTTTTTTGAGCTTGTAGTCTTTGCGCAGGCCATCCACTTTCACCAACGGTGCACCCAATGCGGGCAGGCTCACGCGCTGCTCGGTTTCGATAGCGCGACCATTCACGAAGTCGTCGATCACCGGCAGGCGCTTGGGGCGGTCGTCCAGCTTGGGGCGGCAGGCAATCAGGGCCTGGGTGTACGAATCCTTGGCAGCATTGAAGATGGTGTGCACGTCGCCCGTCTCACGCACCAGACCGTGACGCATCACGATCACTTGGTCCGAGATTTCACCCACCAGACCCAGGTCGTGGCTGATGAACAGCACGCTCATGCGGTGGCGCTGTTGCAGCTTGGCAATCAGGTCCGTCACCTGGCGCTGCACAGTCACGTCCAGTGCGGTGGTGGGCTCATCCGCAATGAGGAGCTTGGGCTCGCAGGCGATAGCGATGGCGATCATCACGCGCTGTTGTTGGCCACCCGATAGCTCGTGCGGGTAGGCATTGAGGCGCTGCTTGGGGTTGGGGATGCCCACTTCGGTCATCAGCTCCAGCGCCCGGTCCAGCGCTTGGCGCGGGTTCATTCCCATGTGGATGCGCAGCACTTCGGCGATTTGCTCACCCACGGTAAACACCGGATTAAGAGAGCTCATGGGGTCCTGAAACACCACCGAGATGTCTTTGCCGCGCAGGGCGCGCAAGTCTTCGATGGGTGCGGTGAGCAGGTCGCGCCCGCCGTAAATGATCTTGCTGCCCGCACCGACGATGGCGTTTTCGGGCAAGAGCCGCATGACGCTCATAGCCGTTACGCTCTTGCCGCTGCCGGACTCGCCCACCAGGGCCACCGTACTGTTGGCGGGAATATCAAAGCTCACGCCCTTCACCGCCTCGGCGGTGTGGGTTTTGCTCATGCGGAAGGACACCCGCAGGTCTTGTACGCTGATTAAGTTAGTCATGGAATCCTAAAGAGTTGGGGACAGAGCTGGCTCGCTTCGCGTAGCTGCGGTCTTTCCCACAAGGTTTCATTTAATCAACGCAGTTTGGGGTCCAGCGCATCGCGCAGCGCATCGGTCAGCAGCGCAAACGCGGTGACGAACGTCGCCATGAAAACGGTGGCTACTGCTAGCTGCCACCAGTAACCTTGCACCAGATCAGAGCTAGCTTCGGACAGCATGGTCCCCCAACTCACCATATCGATGGGCACACCCAACCCCAAGAATGACAAAATGACTTCAGACTTGATAAAGCTCACCACATGCAAACTGAGCTGCACGAGAACAACGTGGCTAATATTAGGCAGGATATGGGTGAACATACGTGACGCATGGGATGCACCAATAGCCTCAGCCGCCCGCACGTACTCACGAGAGCGGTGCTTCATGTATTCCGCCCGCACCAAGCGGTAGATACCCGTCCACCCCACAGCGCTCAAAATAATCACGATCGTCCAGACCCCGTTACCAAACACTTTGGCGAGCGGCCCGGACTTGAGCACAGCTGCCAGCGCAAACACCAGAAGAATGTAGGGAATGGCGGTGAAAACGTTGTAGAGCCACTCCAAAAAGTCATCAACAGCGCCGCCAAAGTAGCCGGCCAATGCACCCAAAATGGTACCCACCAGCGTTGCAAACAGGGCGGCAGCCAAGCCAACGGCAATCGATACCTGGGCACCTTTAATCCCTTTGTCCAAGACATCGCGACCTATACGGTCTGCACCAAACGGCAGTGCATCGCGTTTTACAGTTTCTGTCGTGGTGAATTTAGAAGCGCGCTCAGCCCATTCCTGGTACCGGGGCGCCAATGGGTCGATAGACGTGAGGTCTACATTCGGCCCAGCCACCACATTCACGACAGCCGATTGCGAGCCATCAACATTCTTGGCTACGATGTATGGTGCAGCGTTGGGCGTCGCAATTTCGCGCTGCCAGTCTGCAGCCACCCAACCAAACTGCGCGCACACCACCAAGGCTACAAACAGCAAAGTGATGACCAACGCAACCATGCCCACGCGGTCATTCTTCAACCGCTTCCAGGCCTGCGCCCAGACGCCAGGCGAGCGTGGCAACGCTTCTAAAGCAGCTGTATTCATTTCAAGCTCACCCGTGGATCTACGAATTTGTAAAGAACATCAGTCAGCAAATTAATCACCATAGTCAGGGCAGCCAGGTAGACCGTCACGGCTTGAATGACCGGGTAGTCGCTGCGATTGACGGCTAACAAGACCTCACGCCCCAGGCCGGGTATTGAGAAAAAGACTTCGATCAAGAAAGAGCCAATGAAGACCCCAGGCAATATGGTGGCCACATTGGTCAGAATCGGGATCATCGCGTTGCGCAAAACGTGCTTGAACATGACAGTGTTTTCTCCGACGCCCTTGGCTCGGGCCGTGCGCACGTAGTCTTGACCCACTTCATCCAAAAAGAAGCTGCGGTAAAGACGCGTTTGCGGTGACAGCGAAACCAACACAGCCAACATGACGGGCAAAGGCGCATAGGTAGTGAGATTGACCCAGGTGCTATTGCTCCAGCCCTGCACGGGGAACCAGCCCAATATGAACCCGAATAGATACTGGCCAACGATGATGTAAACCAAAAAGCTGACCGACAGGGCCACTGTGGTGATCACCATGATGGCCCTATCTGTCAGGCTGCCACGCACATAGGCTACTGCAAGGCCTGCAACGATTGCGAGCCCAACTTCCAAAATCAGAATGGGAATCATGATCGTGAGCGTTGCCGGTAAGCGGGTGGCAAACAGGTTCGATATGGCTTCATTGGTGGCCCAGCTCTTGCCCCAGTCAAAAGTCACAATTTGCTGGATAAAGATCCAAAGCTGTTCGGTGACTGGCTTATCTAAACCCAGTTGGGTCCGGATGGCCGCAATCTGCTCGGGGGTAGCAGACATTCCGCCCATGATCTCTGCGGGATCACCGCCGAAGAACTTGAACAAACAAAAAATCAGCAATACAACACCCAACAATGTGGGAATCATTTGCCAAACCCGCCGAATCAGGTAAGAGGTCATGGGGTCAATCTAGAGGGAAACTAAGGAGTTACGCCGATGGCAATCAGCGCCGCAGCGATTATGCTTGGCATGGAGAGAGTTCGCATTGGTGTTTTTCAGGAGAAAAGAGTGCCGTTTAAGAGTTTGATCCAAGTTTTCGCAGCCAGCGGATTGATCGCGATTCAAGTGGCTACGAGCCTCGCAAGCGCCCAGCCAACAAATCCAACACCGCCCCGTGAGAAGGTTTTCCGCTACGCATTTCAAATTGCTGAAACCGGGTTTGATCCAGTTCAGATTAGCGATGTGTATTCCAAAACGGTTGCGGCCAACATTTTTGAATCGCTGTATGAATACGACTATCTGGCCCGCCCACTTAAGGCCCGGCCCTTGTTGGCCGTGGGCATGCCTGAAGTCACCAACAACTACAAAACATGGACGGTTCGCATCAAGCAAGGTGTGTATTTTGCGAACGACCCCGCCTTCGAGGGCAAAAAGCGCGAATTGACGGCAGCTGATTTGGTGTACTCCTACAAGCGGCACTACGATCCGAAAAATAAAAGTCAAAACGTCTATTTGCTGGAGGGTCAGCAACTACTGGGCCTTGCAGAGCTCAAAGCCACAGCAAGCAAGCCAGGCGCCAAGTTTGATTACGACGCCCCGGTACTGGGCGTACGCGCTTTAGATAAATACACCGTGCAATTCAATTTGGCAGAGCCCAGCCCGCGGTTTATCTACCACTTAACAGACTCAGGTTCGTGGGGTGCGGTAGCTCGGGAAGTCGTCGAAAAGTATGGCGACAAGATCATGGAGCACCCTGTGGGTACGGGCCCCTTCATTCTGGAGACTTGGCGACGGTCTTCCAAAATGACGTTCGTCAAAAACCCTAACTTTCGGGCTGAGCCGTATGAAGCAGAGCCACCCGCTGATGACGAGCGCTCGCAAGCCATTTATGCGCAACTCAAAGGCAAGTTGATGCCGTTCGTAGACCGTGTCGAAGTGTCGATCATTGAAGAAGTACAGCCCCGATGGCTGGCGTTTTTAGGGGGCGACTTTGAACTCATGGAGCGCCTGCCGAACACTTTTGCATACCAGGCTACGCCTAACAATAAGTTGGCGCCCAATTTAGTGAAGAAGGGCATCGTCATGGACCAGGCGCCCGCACTGGATGTGACGTTTAGCTACTTTGGCATGGAAAACCCAACGGTGGGCGGATACACCCCAGAGAAAGTAGCGTTGCGGCGGGCCATTGGTCTGGCCTACAACTCGGGGGAGGAAATACGACTGGCACGAAAGAACCAGGCTCTGCTGGCACAAGGACCTATTACGCCTTGGACGTTTGGATATGACCCGAAGTTCAAGTCGGAAATGGGTGATTTCAGTCGTCCGCGGGCAATGGCGCTGTTAGACATGTATGGTTACACCGATAAAGATGGCGATGGATGGCGGGATATGCCCGACGGAAGCCCGCTGGTGCTGGAGTACGCCACCTCGCCAGATGCCGTAAGCCGTGAGCTTACGGAGCTATGGAAGAAGAACATGACCGCTGTCAACATCAAGAT
>JANYEE010000118.1 GCA_025363275.1 Burkholderiales bacterium
GGTCCATGCTGTCGCGGTTCAGGTGGTCGCGCGTTTGCAAAATGGCCGACGCCGTGTTGCCCAGTACCTTGGCGCCCAGTTCCAGCATGGAATCGCTGCTGGTCACTTGCGTATGCGTAATGGGGATAGTGCCGGTGAGGCCCGAGGCCAGGCGCAGCTTGAAGTCCGACAGGCCTTCGCAGCCCATGGAGCGGCAAAAGCGAATCACCGTGGGCTGGCTTACCTCAGCTGATTTGGCAATCTGCGCAATCGGGTCATTCAAAGCCGAGCGCGGCTGCGACAGCACATGCTGCGCCACACGCTGCTCAGCCGGTGATAGGCTGGGCAGCACGCGCCGAATCTGGCCCAGGATGGCGGAGCCGTCTCCACCATCCAGCTCCTTGAGTTGGGACGCCAGAATGACCGAAGCACCCAGCAAGGTGGCATCGGGTGCCGTAATGACGAAGGTGGGAATGCCCTTCATGTAGTCGGCAAAACGGCCTTTGTCTTCAAAGCGCTCACGAAACGGCGACTGGTCAAAATACAAACCCAGGCGCGGCACAATACCACCGCCAATGTAGATGCCGCCAAACGCCCCTTGCGTGACGGCCAAGTTGGCCGCCGCAGTGCCCAAAATGGCGCAAAAGACGTCGATGGTCTCCTTGCAAATCGCATCGCTGCCCTCCAAGGCCAGCTTGGTGATTTCAGGCGCACCCAGGTCGCTGGCGTGGCGGCCTGCACGCTCGGTTAGTGCGCGGTGAATCAATTCAATGCCAGGGCCTGAGAGCAGCCGCTCAAATGACACGTGGGCATGGCTGCGCCACGCGTATTGCAGGATAAAAATCTCGCGCTCGTCGTGGGGCGAAAAGCTGGTGTGGCCGCCTTCAGTGCCCAGCGCAATCCAACCGTCGTCGGCGGGAATCAAACCCGACACGCCCAGGCCACTTCCCGCCCCAATCAAGCCCACCACACTACGCGGTATGGCCAAGCCACTGCCAAACTGGCGGCGCTGCTGGGGGTTCAGCCCGGGCACTGACATGGCCAGCGCCGTAAAGTCATTCACCACCACCAGGTTGTCCAGGTGCAGGCGCTGACGCATCTGCTCGATGGAAAACTTCCAGTGGTAATTGGTCATGCGGACTTCATCGCCCGCCACCGGGTTGGCGATAGCCACCGCAGCGTGCTTGATATCGCCCTGCGTGACGCCGTTCAGGCCCGAGATAAAGGCCGTGACGGCCGCGTAGAAATCTGGAAAATCAGCACACCGCAGCGAGGCGTTTTGCTCAAACACATGGGGTTCGACCTCCAGGGCAAACCGCGCAAACGTACCGCCAATGTCAGCGATCAGGCGGGGATGGTCAAAACGCGATTCGGACATGGACGGTTACCCTTGGGGTTGGTTGCATCAAGGGAGTACATCCAACGCACGACTGGCGCCCACCAAAGCGGGCGTGGATGCCGTAATCAACCAGACCGGCAATCCTTGCAGCAGGGCCTGGTAGCGGCCTTTGGCTTCAAATTGCTGGCGAAAGAGTGCTTCGTCGAACGCATCACCCAAACGCGGCACGATGCCACCGCCCAGGTACATACCCCCCAAAGACCCGAGTGTAAGCGCCAGATTGCCAGCCACACTGCCCAGGAAGCGTGTGAAGTATTCAATAGCTACGACGCACTGTGCGTCCGACTTGGTAATGGCCTTGTCAGTCACATCCGCAGGGCTAAAAGGCTGCGCGGGCTTGCCTTCGAGCGCGCAGACGGCGTTGTACAAATTAACCAAGCCGGGGCCCGACAGCACGCGCTCAGCGCTGACGTGGAAAAAGGTCTTGCGCAGAATGCTGAGCAGCGCGGCTTCGCTGTCGTCAGTGGCGGCCAGGGTGACGTGACCGCCCTCGCCCGATAAGGCGGTGAAGTTTCCTTGGCCATCTGATATCAAACCCGACACACCCAGGCCAGTGCCCGGCCCGAGCAGACCGATGGTTTGCCCTGCAACCGGTGCACCGCCGCCCACTGCGCGCAAGTCAGAGGGTTTGAGCGCGGGCAAACTTAGGGCCAATGATGTGAAATCGTTGATCACCAGGCAGCGCTGCAAGCCCAGCGCGCGCTGAAACTCCGCAATCGAAAAGCGCCAATCGTTATTGGTCATGCGCACTTCATCACCGGTAATGACCGTGGCAATGCCAATGCCCGCCCACTGGGGGTCGTGGCGGCCATGACTGCGCAGATAGCTGAGAGCCGACTCTTGCAGCGAGGCGCTAGCCCCACAAGGCTGCACCGAAATATCTTCCAGATCAGCGCCCGCGCTGGCTTGCCACGCCCAGCGTGCATTGGTGCCACCGATATCGCCCAATAACCTCGGAAATCCCTGATTCATGAAAAATACCCCATACCGACGCCAATTGCGTCTCTATTTTGTAGTCAAACAACAATTAGTCTAACGCAACTGCGTTGGGGTAAATACTAGGGAAAACTATAATTTTTCTAGTAAAACAACATTAATTTCGTTATGGGACCGTAATCACATCATGGGCAGCGCGGACCACGCGAATATCTGCTGCCGGGCCCACTGGCATACCTTTTGCCTGGGCACTGACACCCCCATTAGAAAACAAGGCATTCGATCAACCATGCGCCCGTAAGCGGCAATGCCACCGCATAGTCTTTGGCAAAGTTGCATTTTGCAAAGACATGACCCAAACGCCCCCCCCCCGAGCGGCTTGGCAACTCTGGGTATACGGTAATCGCCACCTGGTAACACCGTTGACCGCATTTCACATCGGCGCGCCATCGGCCACTACGGCTGCGTCCGGCAACACGGTGGGCACGCCCAGCAGCGTCATGAACAGGGCCAGATGCTGCTACACCACCCCGTTGGCACCAGCCAAAAAACGGTTGACATCGTGGTTGTCTACAAAACTGGGCATGGGGAGGGGGTTGCTATGCACCAGCATCAGGCTGCGGATGCGGTAGCCGAGCTTGGCCGTCGGGCAACCGCGCGCCCACGGCCTCTCTCGCCCTCGACATAGGTAGCAAACTTTCGGACTTGAATCTCTTCGTATGGCTTGTCGATTCCAAGGCCCTCACCAAACACTAAAAATTTAGACCGCCCGGTGGCGGCACATAGAACGCGGTGTGTAGTCGAAACGCGTCCACACCGCCCCCTTTATCCAGGAGCCAGCACCAGCGTGATATCGCTCGCACTCTAGGGACCGGTGCGCCCAAAGTAAGTCACCCGATCGCGCCAATCGGGCATTGGCACATGCAACTTCAACGCATTGGTGGCTGCCACTGACCGCTGCAGGCCGTGTGGGATAGCAGCCCCGGCGGCGGCGCTTGCTCCGCCCAGACCTACCGAACCCGGGCACACAGCCAGATTGGAAGCCAAGCCCTCAAGGCTTCATTTTGAGCACGATACGCATAAAGATGCCACTCCATAATTGATGTAGTTTGGCTACAAACTTTAATAAAAAGCAAATAAGGGATTACGCAAACTCAGTAAACTCATTGCAATTTTGTTGCTATTCTGCCTAATAAAGAGCCTTATACAGTGCAAAACCACCTATCGCCGCACCAAATTAGCGTTTACCCCTATGTTTGTAAATATCTTGTTTTGGTACAAACTGGGCTGTGAGTAGGGAGTATGCCATCCCAATTTAAGAGTCTTTTGAGTCCCCCTCTCAAAAGTGTGTTCACCAGCCTGTGCCCTTAGGAGAAATTTCAATGAAGAATTCCAAGCAAACCAAGCGGTCGCTTTTCGCGCTCGCTCCCGTAGCCGCGGGTTGCGCCGTGTTGTTGGTTGCGACCAGCAGTGCTTATGCGCAGCAACAATCCACACCAAATCTCAACTCCGTGACGGTGACTGGCATCCGCAAAGGTATTGAAGATTCAATTTCGGTCAAGAAGAACGCTGACGCTATTGTTGAATCCATCTCAGCAGAAGATATTGGCAAGTTACCTGACAACAGCATTGCGGAATCTATCTCGCGCCTGCCTGGTTTGTCTGCGCAACGCGTAGCAGGTCGCGCTCAAGTCATCAGTGTTCGTGGCCTCTCGCCGGACTTTGCGACTACTTTGCTGAACGGTCGTGAAATGGTTAGTACCGGTGATAACCGCAGTGTCGAGTTTGACCAGTACCCATCCGAACTCCTAAGCGGAGTTGTTGTGCATAAGACACCAACCGCCAGTTTGGTAGGTCAAGGCTTATCTGGCACGTTGGATATGCAAACTGTGCGACCACTGTCATTTGGCCAAAGCGTTGTTGCTCTCAATGCGCGGTTGCAAAACAACAGCTTGACCGCTACCGCTAACGCCAAATCGTCTGGCAACCGTATCAGCGCAAGCTACATTGACCAATTCGCCGACCGCACGGTCGGGGTTGCAATCGGTATTGCACACCAAGAGTCTCCCGTTGCAGAAAATCAAGTGGGTTTCTACGAGCCGTGGAAAACTGATGGACGTCCTGGCGTTGCTGCCGGCACGTTCATTACCGATGGTGTAAAGGCGCTGCGTCGCACAGGTGTTACCAAGCGCGATGGATTGATGGGAACTATTGAGTTCAAGCCATCCAAGGATTGGACCAGCGTTGTAGATTTGTTTACCTCCAAAACGACCCAAGAAGACACGGCCAACCAGTTTGAAGTGAACCTCGGCAACTACAACGGCGGCTACACACCTGGTCTGCTATACACAGGTGCCACAGTAAATTCAAATGGAACCCTGAGCGGTGGTGCTGCCACCGGCGTGTACCCATTAGTTCGCGGGATGTACAACAGTCGTGATGACAAGATTGATGCATTCGGCTGGAATAATAAGTTCAAGGTGGGCGGTGTGTCTTTGGCTATCGACGCAAATTACTCCAAAGCCAAACGCAACGAATTGAACTTAGAAAACAATACACAACTGGTACCCGCTCCCCAACTCGACGTGTTGAATCTAAAAGTAAATCAAGGTGGGTTCTCTACGCTGACCCCCGGGTTAAATTATTCCGATCCAACAAAACTGTTCCTTCGCGGGACTATCTACGGCTCCGGCTACGGAAAAGTACCAAGTGTTGAAGATGAACTGAAAGGCCTCAAAATCAGTGGTACTTTCGCTGCACCAGATTTTGCTTCCGGTCTCGTTTCGGATATCGACGTAGGACTGAATTTGGCGGATCGTAAAAAAATGAAGGCCCAGCCAGAAGGAAACATTAACGTTGGTGCGCAAGGCGACACACCCATTGCAGCCGACTTGCAGTACGGCCTGGTCGATCTCGGATTTGCAGGCGTGGGCATGATTCCCTCCTGGAATGTTCCTGGCGCAGTGGGTCGTTACATGACGTTCAATCCAAGTTCCGACTCAGCTGGATATCTGATTTCCAAAGCTTGGACTGTAAAAGAGAAGATTGTTACGTCTTACGCAAAAGCTAATATCGACACCCAGATGGGTTCCGTCAATGTACGCGGTAACTTCGGCGTGCAAATTCAAAACGTTGATCAGTCGTCAAATGCCAATTTCTACGACGGATCTGCAGCACCAGCCAACCGGATCAAACCTGTCAACGACGGAACGACTTACACAGACGTTTTGCCAAGCATGAATTTGGCGTTTGGCCTGAGCGGTGATCAGACCGTTCGCGTCGGCATTGCCCAACAGGTGGCACGTCCCAAGATGCAAGATTTGTCGGTTGCCGTAGACTTTGGCGTGGACACAGCGACTGGTAAGCCAGGTGGTAGCGGTGGCAATCCAAAATTAGACCCATGGCGTGCTGATGCATTTGATATCTCCTATGAGAAATACTTTGGTACCAAAGCCTACGTTTCAGCTGCGGCTTTCTACAAAAATCTGAAGTCCTACATCTACAAGCAAACGCGTGATAACTATGATTTTTCCAAGTTCACACCTGGAACGCCCGCTACTACCAACTTCGGCAGCTACTCTGCTCCGTTCAATGGCAGCGGTGGCACTATGTCTGGTATCGAATTGGCAGTGTCCTTGCCATTCAACCTGATTACCCCAGCCCTGAACGGTTTCGGTATTCAGGCAAGTACAAGTGTTACGGACAGCGATATCAAGATCAAAGATCCTGATAACTCGAGCTCAATTGGTGATGGTCCCATCACTTTGCCCGGCCTTTCGAAGAACGTTACCAATTTGACGATCTACTACGAAGCCGGTGGTTTTGAGGCACGTGTCAGCCAGCGTACCCGCTCTGACTTCATTGGTGAAATTGGCAACTTCAATGGCAATCGCACCTTGCGTTACGTCGTAGGCGAGAGCATCGTTGATGCACAAATCGGCTATAACTTCACGCAAGGCGCCTACAAGGGATTGGGATTGTTGCTTCAAGTAAACAACTTGGGTGACACCGCCTACCAAACCTACGCCGGCACAAAGGATCGTCCACTGGAATACATCAAATACGGTCAAACCGTGCTATTTGGTGCAAACTACAAGTTCTAATTTTTACAGTTAGGACCTAGACGAGCCCGTGACCGATGTCACGGGCTTTTTTACGTAGTCCGCTCGCATTTCCGTCCTCCGACCTCTTCACTCACAAATCCCGTGTGTTGCGTCGATCCTTCCTGTCTACAACCAGCATTGCTTTATGTTCCCACGTGCACGCACAAACCTCCGCGATGTCGGATGCGTCTGGATTCTTTGGTCCATCCCAAATGACAGGCATTGCGCTTTCTCCCGAAGGGCTGCGAGTTGCAATCAGGGTCAGAGCAGCCTCTGGGCGTGAAATCCTGGCTGTGATATCCCTTGATACGATGGCGCAAACGGTTGTGTTTGGTTCCGCCAATGCAGACGTTGGCAATTTAGTTTGGCTGAGCGACTCAAGGCTGGCTTTCACTTTAGCGGACATCGAGACACCACACGGCAAGCAGGACGCGGGACCCGGACTCTTTGCGGTCAATGCAGATGGTTCCGACTATCGGCAAGTGGTGGAACGCCAACCGGTATGGCTTAAAAATGGAAACGACACCCAAAAGCTTGAACCCTAGAATACGTTTTTGTTGAATGGTGCGGGACTACTCAATAGCGATGAGGTGATGGCGGTACGGCCTGAAGCTATTAGTGAGAAGGACTATGGCTACGCAAAGCTGCTTCGCATCAATACGCGAACCAACCGGACGCAAGAGATCCCGAGTCCCCAGCACTCAGTTGGCTGGTGGCCCGATGCCGCAGGAGAGCTGCGCGTTGTACTTACGCGCCACGGTGCAAAATCCACATTGCAATGGAACAACCCTGCAACTAAAACCTGGACAATTCTCGAATCTTTTGATACCTACATTGGCGATAGCGATTTACAAGTGCGTCATGTCGACCCAGATGGACGGTTGTACGTTACCGCGCGACGCGGCAAAGATAAGCAGGCTCTGTGGCTGATGAATCCCGCTACCGGGCAATGGGCTGATATGCCCTTGGCAAGCGCTGAAATGTTTGATGTCGATGCACTGGTCGTGGCACGCCACGGCAAAGTGCTGGGCATTCGGTTCAAGATTGATGGTGAAGTCACCCAGTGGCTCGATCCCGAGCTGAAAAAACTTCAACAGCAAATTGATACGGCACTACCCCGAACGACCAATCGCATATCCGATCCATGGCGAGGTAACTCGCCATGGATCACGGTCACCACTTTTTCAGACAGCCAGCCCTATCAATATTTTTTGTTTAATCGAGAGACCCGGAAGTTCACGCGGCTGGGCGGTCAGCGCCCGGACATCGACAGCAAAAAGATGGCAAGCATGGACATGGTGCGAATACTAGCCCGCGACACGCTGCCCGTGCCCACCTGGATCACCTATCCACCGGGACTAGCCGGCACCAAAAACTGCCTATGGTGGTATTGGTCCACGGCGGCCCCTTTGTGCCAGCAACTTCATGGCAATGGGAAGCGGAGGTTCAGTTCTTAGCAGCTCGAGGTTACGTAGTCTTGCAGCCCCAATTTCGTGGCACCAAGGGGTTCGGCCAAGCTCACCACACCGCAGGTTGGAAGCAGTGGGGCAAGGCGATGCAAAACGACGTGGCGGACGCTACGAAATGGGCTATCGATCAAGGCATTGCAGACCCTCAGCGTATTGCAATTGCTGGCGCTAGCTACGGTAGCTACGCTACTCTAATGGGGCTAATACGCAACCCGGAGTTGTACCGCTGTGGTGTAGCTTGGGTCGGCGTCACCGACCTGGACATGCTGCACACCGCTACGTGGGATGACATCTCAGGCGATTACAAAAAGTTCGGTATGCCCAAGCTGCTGGGCGACCGGGTAGAGGACGCGGCAGATCTAAAGGCCAACTCACCTTTAACCCACCCAAGCAGCATTCGCCAGCCACTCCTGTTAGCCTATGGCGAGGTGGACACACGGGTACCCCTGGTGCACGGGACTACGTTTCGCAAGGCAGTGCAGTCGGCTAACTCCTCAGTGGAGTGGGTCGTCTACCAAGACGAGGGCCACGGTTGGGTGCTCCCAGCGCACAAGGTAGATTTCTGGAATCGAACCGCACGATTTCAGGATAAGAACTTGGCCGCTTAGTGAACCACGGGTGCAGAGTTACCTCAACCTTTCACCCCACCCGAAGTCAGCCCCGACACGATCCAACGCTGAGCTGCTAAAAACACCAGTGTGATGGGTAAGCCCGACAATACGGCTGCGGCGGCGAAGTCGCCCCAGAGGTAACGCTGCTCATACAGGTAATACTTGGAGCCCACAGCCAGGGTCAAGTTGGGTTCTTCACGCAGCAAGACGGAAGCAATCGGGTATTCGATGATGGTGCCGATAAAGGCCAGCACGAAAACCACCATCAGGATGGGAACAGACATGGGTAGCAGCACTTTGTAGAAAGCCTGCCACGACGATGCACCATCCACCTTGGCGCACTCTTCAATCTCGGTGGGAATGGTTTCGAAGTAACCCTTGATCGTCCAGATATGCATGGCCACACCGCCGATATAGGCCACGATTAACCCGCCGTGGGTCTCAATGCCGAGCCATGGAACGTAGCCACCGACCGCCTCAAAGATGGCATAAATAGCCACCAGAGCCACAGCCACGGGAAACATCTGAAGCAGTAGCATGCTGTTGAGAATTGTGGACTTGAAACGGAACTTCATACGCGCAAAACCATACGCTGCAGTCGTCGACACACTCACAATGAGTAGTGAAGAAATAGTGGCAATCTTGATAGAATTCCACAGCCACAGCATCACCGGAAACGGCGGCTGCACCACAGTGCCATCGACTAAGGTGGTGCTAAAGCCCAGAGCCAGCCTCCAGTGCTCCAGGCTGATGGAACTAGGGATTAAAGAGCCTGTCGCAAAGTTGCCTGGGCGCAAAGAAATAGACACCACGGCCAGCAGCGGGAACAGGGTGATGGCGATCAGTATCCACAACCCCACATGGGCCACAGTAACGCGCCAGCGCTGGCTTTTTCCGGTGACGATAGCCATGGTGCTTTACCCTTTGCGTTGGTCGTTGGACTGCGTCATCTTCAAATTGAGCAGCGACAGAATGGCCACCAGAAAGAAGATGACCGTGGAGATAGCTGCTGCCAATCCAAAGTTGGCACCCGCATCTGTAAACGCAATGCGGTACGTGTAAGACACCAGAATATCGGTAGTTCCTGCAGGCAGCTTGGTGTTCAGGATGTCAGGCCGACCGTCGGTCAGCAAACTGATGAGCACAAAGTTATTGAAGTTGAATGCAAACGCCGAGATCAATAAGGGCGTAAGCGGCTTGACGATCAGCGGCGCAGTGATGCGAAAGAAATTGGTCAAGGGCTTGGCCCCGGCTATTGCCGACGCCTCATACAGATCGGACGGGATCGACTTGATCAAGCCGGTACACAACACCATGATGTAGGGGTAGCCCAACCAGGTATTGACGATCAGGATCATGGCCTTGGC
>JANYEE010000199.1 GCA_025363275.1 Burkholderiales bacterium
CACCGACACGTTCAGGCTCTCCACCGCGCCACGCATGGGAATACTCACCAGGGCATCGCAGGTCTTGGCGGTAAGCTGGCGCATGCCGTCGCCCTCGGCGCCTAGCACCAGTGCCACAGGGCCTTTCAGGTCGGCCTGGTACAGGGTCTGGGTGGCCTGGTCGCTGGTGCCAATTATTCGGATGTCGCGTTCCTTGAGTTCATTCAAGGTGCGCGCCAGGTTGGTCACCATGAAGTACGGCACCGTTTCGGCCGCGCCACTGGCTACCTTGGCCACCGTGGCGTTGATGCCCGCCGCATGGTCTTTGGGGGCGATCACCGCGTGCACGCCCGCGCCATCCGCCACACGCAAACAGGCACCCAAGTTGTGCGGATCGGTCACGCCATCCAGCACCAAGATCAGCGGCTGAATGCGTTGCTCTGGCGGCAGGTCTTCGTTGGCGGCTTCCAGGTTTTCCAGCAGCTCGTCCAGCGAATGCACTTGCGCAATCGCTTGCACCCGGGCGGCAATGCCCTGGTGGCCGTGGCTGCCGCACATTTTGGACAGGCGCTCGCCATCCGACTCCACCATTTTGATGCCAGCCTCTTTGGCCTTGTCCAGAAACTGGCGCATGCGGGCGTCGCGTCGGGTGGGCTCAAAGTAGAGCTCGATGATGGAGTTGGGGGCGGTCTTGAGGCGCACGCCCAGGGCATGGAAGCCGAATAAAACTTTAGGAGAGGACATACGCCTGATTATCGGGGTATCGCGAGCCATTACGAACACCGAGCGCTACCGCTTTCAGGAACACGCTTGCCGCAAAAACTGTCCGGCCACAAACAAATCCCGTTCAATGGCGCGACGCACTGCTGCGCCGTCACGCTTGTCAATGGCAGCTAACACATCTTCGTGGGCATCGTTCAATACCTCGAGTGCATCGGCGTAGGCAAACAACTGGTTGGACAAAGGCCCAACCTTGAGCCACACCGTTTCGATCAGCTCCATCAGCGTGGAGGAGCCAGCCGCGCCGTACAGCAACACGTGAAAGTCTTCGTTTGCAGCCAGATAGGCTTTGGCATCTGCAGCTTTCAGCGCAGCTGCCATACGGTGACTGAGTTCGTGCAGAGTGGCCTTATCCCGCTCGGCCAGCCGCGAGCATCCCCGCTCGGCCGCTTCGCCCTCCAGCAACAGCCGAATATTGAGTACATCGTCAAACTCTGCACGGGACAGGTGCGGCACGGTGACCCCGGCGTTGGGCACATTGACCAAGGCGCCGTCTGCTGCAAGACGTTGCAGCGCCGCGCGCACCGGCATCACACCGATACCTAACTCCAAAGCGACATCCCGAATCTTTAACCGCTCACCGGGCAAAAACTTGCCTACTGTCAGCCATTGGCGCAAGGTCTGGTAGCAATCGTCCTGCAGGGTGGACGTTTTTTTCAAATCAGCGACCACTGATTTCTTCCAGTACGCTGCCAAAAGCCTCTACCAGCTTGCGTACGTCGTCAGCAGTCGTGCTAGGGCAAATTAGCATCATGTTGTGAAAGGGGGTAATCATCACGCCGCGGTTGAGCAAAGCTAAATGGATCAAGTGCTCCAGCTCGGCATCCAACGCGTTGCCAGCTTCTGTACCGTTGCAGGGCGGACTGGCACGGAACTGAAATTCAGTACGTGCACCCAGCTGGGTCACGCACCAAGGTAAATGGTGGCGGGCAATGCATTCACGCAAGCCCTCAGACAGTCGCGTTGCGGTGGCAAGCATTGGGGCGTATACGGCCTCGGTCATGAGCTGGGACAAGGTAGCGCGCATGGCGGCCATGGCCAGCAGATTGCCGCTCAACGTGGTACCCACGCCAGAATGCCCGGGCGGCGCCGAGCGCTTGGCCTGAACCACGCGCGCGGCCCAGACGGTACTGAATCCGTAGGCAGCGCACGGCATGCCACCGCCGACCGGCTTACCAATAACGACAGCATCGGGTTGCAGACCGTGCGCACGGGTATAGCCCCCGGGTCCACAGCTGATGGTGTGCGTTTCGTCCAGCACGAGGGCAGCTCCGTGCTTTCGAATTAAGGTTTGTGCAGCCTCCCAAAAGCCGGGCGCAGGCAGCACCATGCCGATGTTGGTCATGGCCGGTTCGGCCAACACACAAGCCACATCGCCGTGGGACAGCGCCGCTTCCAGAGCGGGCAGATCGTTGAACTCCACCACCACAGTGTGTTCAGTCAAATCATGGACCTGCCCCAGCAGACTGTCACGCTGGGTGGGAACCCCGTCCACCAAGTCCACAAACACGTCTTCCACGGTGCCGTGGTAACAACCGTTGAACACCAGTAATTTCTTGCGTCCACTGGCTGCGCGCAGCCAGCGCAACACATAGCGGTTGGCGTCAGTTGCCGTCGTGGCGAACTGCCAGTGCGACAGGCCAAAATGCGCGCACAGCATTTCTCCGACCACAGCGGCGTCCTCGCTGGCCAGCATGGCAGTCATACCGCGGGCAGCTTGGCGTGCAATAGCATCCACCACTATTGGCGGTGAATGACCGAACATAGCACCCGTATCACCCAGACAAAAGTCGATCAGCGTGTGGCTATCGGCATCCGTTAACTGGGCTCCTTGGGCCTGCGTGACTTGCAGCGCGAAAGGAGTGCCCCAATCATTCATCCAGTGCAATGGCACACCGAACATCAAATGGTCTTGCGCCCGATCAGACAGTATTTTTGATTTCGGATTTCGAGCAATAAAATTTGCGCGCTCGCGCGCCAACAAGGCTTCGGCGCGGCTCCAATCAATCCCGTGCCGGCTATTGGTTTTCAGTATTTTGTGCATGGCAGGACCTCAAACCAATAGCAATAAGTGTTCGCGCTCCCAGGAGCTGATGACGCGGCTATAGGTACGGAACTCTAGCTCTTTGACGGCGCAATAGGCGTCAACAAACAGCTCACCCATGAGGTTGCGGATGGGCGCACAGGCGCGCAGCGCTTCAATCGCATCTTCCAAATTGCGCGGCAAGGCGTTTTCCATCTGCCAGGCACTACGCGTCAGGGGGGCACTGGGCTGTTCCTGTTCCATCAGACCCAAATAGCCACAGGCCAGCGTGGCCGCGATGGCCAGGTAGGGGTTCACATCGACGCCGGGCACACGGTTTTCCACACGCCGCGCGGCAGGTCCGGAGTTGGGAATACGGATGCCACAGGTGCGATTATCAAAACCCCATTGCACATTGGTGGGGGCAGACATGTCAGGCGTCAGACGGCGGTAGGAGTTCACGTAAGGCGCAAACATGGCGGTCACCTGCGGCACATATTTCTGTAAGCCCGCAATGTAGTGAAAAAACAAGGGGCTGGCGCTGCCATCGGTTTGGCTGAATATGTTGTTGCCTTCGCTGTCCACAATGCTTTGGTGGATGTGCATGGCACTTCCGGGCTCGGTCTCCATGGGCTTGGCCATGAAGGTTGCAAAAATGCCGTGGCGCAAAGCCGTTTCGCGCACCGCGCGCTTGAACAAAAACACGCGGTCCGCCAGTTCTAGTGGGTCGCCATGGGTGAAATTGATTTCCATCTGGCCAGCACCAGCCTCGTGGATCAATGTCTCTACGCCTAGCCCATGCACCTCGCAAAAGTGTGAGAGCTCCATGAAAAATGGATCAAAGTCATTCACCGCGTCGACGGAATAGCTTTGGCGACCGGCTTCAGGTTTGCCAGTGCGGCCGATGGGTGGCTGCAAAGGCTCATGGGGATTCTGCTGTCGGGCGACCAGGAAAAACTCCATCTCCGGCGCAACGACAGGGCACCAACCGCGCTGCGTGTACAGATCAATGATCTTTCGCAACACGGCTCGGGGTGATAGCTGCACAGGGCTGCCATCCCACTCCAGGCAGTCGTGAATCACTACCGCAACTGCTTCTTTAGCCCAAGGTACCAGGCGAAACGTAGCTACGTCGGGTTTGCACACCATGTCGGGATCGGTATCACCAACATAGGGTGTGTTGTCAGGCTGCTGCCCATTCACGGTATTGAGTAATACGCTCTTGGGCAGGCGCATTTCGCCAGAACCCAAAAAAAGATCTTTGGGAATAATCTTGCCGCGGGCAATACCGGTAATGTCCGGAATGATGCACTCTACTTCGTGGATATGGTGCTCCGCCAGTAATTGGGCGATCGAGGTGGTCATGGGTAATTGCGTAGATACGCAAGAAATTACAGAATCACGATTTGATCACAAGCATGAATATAGATCCCATTCAGGCTACGTAAATTGCTGTATTTTTTATTATGTGATCACATAATTCAATAAAAAAACAGAATTTAAGGTCCCCCTGCTAACGATTGCAGCAGCGCCAGACCCAGCGGCCAGCGGCCAAAACCCGCCTCTATATTGATGTGACCTGCGTCCTGCAGGCGCACAAACTGGCTACCCCAAGCACGGGCATAGGCGCCCGCCGTGCGCACGGGGCAATACGGGTCGGCCGGGGCCAGCAGGATCAATTGGGAAAGCGCACCCACCCAGGCTTGCCGCGTAGGCGCTACCCAGTCATCTTGCACCACACGCTGCGTACAGGGAAGGCTTTCCGCCCACAAAGTTTGCCAGTGGCCGGGGCCTGAGTCCCGCCAGCCGGGTACGATGATGATGGAAGCTGATGGCACGGGGAACTACGTTGTTGAAGCGCAAATTCTCTGCACTGTCATGGCAATCGCCAACCATTGCTTTTCTATTTGTTAATGCCTAGTTGCTTATGCCTTTTTGCGCATGCCGTATCGCACCCGGCAAAGCCCCCAAAGCTGCGCGGTTCGTACAACGCACCCTAATATCTTGGTGTCAAACGGTGTGACTCAGCACCCAGACACCCTACCAGGAGCCCCCCATGCCACGTCTCACCGCCAACGATTTCAAGCCTGAAGTCCTTCAATTGTTTGATCGCTATGTCCACGGCGACCTGAGCCGCAGGGGCTTTTTGGATGCCGCAACCCGCTATGCTGGTAGTGCTGCAGGCGCAGCTGGGCTTCTCGCCGCCCTGAGCCCCCAGTTCGCGCAGGCCCAAGTGATTGACCCCACTGACCCGCGCATCCAGACGCGCAGGCACAGTTTCCCGTCCCCCGATGGAAATGGCCAAGTCAGTGGCTATCTCGCGCAGCCCGCAGGCAAGCAGGGCAAGCTCCCCGTCGTACTGGTGGTGCATGAGAACCGCGGGCTGAACCCGCACATCGAAGACATCACCCGACGTGTCGCTCTCGCGGGTTACGTGGCTTTTGCCCCCGATGCGCTCGCAACGGTCGGCGGTTACCCAGGCGACGAAGACAAGGCGCGCGAGTTATTTTCCAAACTCGACCAAGCCAAAGCGCGCGCTGACTTTGTGGCGGCTACACGGGCCCTGCTGGCGCTACCCGAGGGAAATGGTCGCGTGGGCGTTGTCGGCTTTTGCTACGGTGGCGGAATCGCTAACTATTTAGCCACCCAAGTGCCCGAACTGGCGGCAGCGGTTCCGTTTTACGGGCAACAACCCGCCCCGCAGGATGTCATCAAAATTAAAGCGCCGCTGCTCATCCACTACGCTGGAGTCGATGAACGCCTGAATGTGGGATGGCCTGCCTACGAAGCCGCACTCAAAGCAGCAGGAACCTCCTACGAGGCTTTTATCTACAGCGGCGTACAACATGGTTTTAACAACGATACGACACCGCGATTTGATGCAGAAGCCGCCAAACTGGCATGGCAGCGCACCATGACTTTCTTCCAATCCAAACTGAGAACATAGAACACCCAATGCTAGAACTGGAGGCTTTGCGGCGAACATCAGTTCATCAGCACACGGCGTCGTTAAATATCCCCCACCGCAAACTCTGCAGAATGCCCTCCCCCGCTACCTCCTCTCTCTCTGCATTGCCTGCCGCTACCCCCAGCGCACTGATTGATTTTTCCGATCCCCGCGCACAATCGCCAGGCGGTGGTTCGCGCCTGCGCCACGCCTTTGGCACACCGCGCCAAGTGCTGCAAGCGCATACACCTACGCAAGTGCGCCCGCTGCTGGACGCGGTAGAGGCAGAGTCCCGCGGTGGTGCCTGGTGTGTGGGTTACTTACGCTACGAGGCTGCTGTCGCCTTTGACCCCGCATTCATGGTGCATGACACGCAGCAGCCACTCGCCTGGTTTGCGGTCTATGACGAAACCTTGCCCTGGACTGCCCCGGATTTGCCGATGCCCGACGTGATTGCGTTGACATGGCAGTCGCTACTCAAGCGGCCTGGTTTTGATGCAGCCCTGCGAGAAATTCTTCAGAGTATTGCGCGCGGTGATTTCTACCAGGTCAACTACACCGCGCCAGTGTTGGCCAGCTTGCAATCGGAGTGTGCCCAGAACAAGCCCGAAGTGGTTGCCTTGGCTTTGTTTCATGCACTGCAGCGCGCGCAGGCCGGTGGCTATGCAGCCTATTTGGATACCGGCGATGAGCAAATCATGTCGGTATCGCCTGAGTTGTTCTTTGATTGGAAAAATGGGCAGCTATTGACCCGCCCGATGAAAGGTACAGCGCCGCGAGGCGCCACCCCCGAAGACGACCTCGCTGCAGCGAACGCGCTGAAAGCTTCACCCAAAGAGCGCGCAGAAAACGTGATGATCGTGGACCTGCTGCGCAATGACTTGTCGCGCATTGCGGAGCCCTTTAGCGTGCAGGTGCCCCAGCTGTTTCACACCCAGGCGCTGCCTGCTGTGTGGCAAATGACGTCTGACATCACCGCCCGCACCCGCGCAGATTGCAGCCTGGCCGATGTGTTTGCAGCGCTGTTTCCGTGTGGCTCCATCACCGGCGCACCCAAAGTACAAGCCATGCGCGCTATCCACGCACTGGAGCCCCAGCCCCGGGGCGTGTACTGCGGCGCCCTGGGTGTAGTCAAACCTGGTGGTGCGGCCATTTTCAATGTGCCCATCCGCACGGTCAGCCTGCGCGACGGCTGGGCCCAGTGCAGCGTGGGCAGCGGCATTACCGCGGGCTCCGTGGCAGACGATGAATGGAATGAATGGCAGCACAAGCAGGCCTTTGTGCGCCGGGCCACCACGCGCTTTGAGCTGCTGGAGACCTTGGGCCTGCACGATGGTCATTACCCCAAGCTGGGTGCCCATCTGGCGCGCATGGCACAGGCGGCCCAGCACTTTGCTTACCTCTGGCAACCTGAGCGTGTGGAGGCTGCGCTGCAAGCCCTAAGTTGTGGGCACCCCACGGGCGCATGGCGCGTGCGCCTGCTGCTGGATGCCCATGGCCGCGTCCAAACCCAGGCCTATGCTCTGCCCGCCACACCCGACTGCGTGCACTTGCAATTAGCCAGCCAGCCCCTGCTAGAGGCCCACGGTGAGTTTGTGCGCTTCAAGACCACGCACCGCCCGCATTACGACGCCTTCACGCCCACCCGTGCGGAAGTGTTTGACACCGTGCTGTGGAATGCCGAGCGCGAGATAACGGAATGCACGCGTGGCAACCTAGCGCTGCAACTGCATGGGCAGTGGGTGACACCCCCCTTGCGATGCGGCTTGCTGGCCGGTGTAGGCCGCGCATTGGCGCTGCAAGAAGGTCGCGTTGTCGAATCCGTGGTCCGTCTGGACGACCTGCCCCACGTGACCGGGATCGCGTTCTTGAACAGCCTGCGCGGCTGGGTGCCCGCTAAATGGGCTGCGCCAACATGAACAACTGGGTCGACCGCGCACCAGAGCGACAAAAGGCCAGCACTGGCTGTGCCGCGTGATCTAGCGCATCGTGCATGGCCTGTATTTGCTCGGGCGTATAGGCCCCGCTCACTACCGGCAGATACACATAGGCCAAGCCCGCAGCCTCCGCTGCAGTCTGCATGGCAGCGCTGGTGGGCTGGTCGGGGCCCCCTTCCAGATCAGGGCGATTATTGATCACTGTTTTGAAGCCCAGGGCTGCGACCGTGGCTAGGTCGCCAACGGCCAATTGACCGACGACGGCAAAGTGGCTGCTGATGGATCGAATCGGTAAAGACATAGTTTTATCCCTGTGCCAATAGCTTGGTCTTTTGCTTCTCTGCCAGCTCAAACAGCGCCATGCCCGCCAGCAGGGCCAGCACAAAGGCGGCTGCCTTGGTATTGCCCGCGCCCAACGACACGATGGCCGGACCGGGGCAAAAGCCCGCCAGCCCCCAGCCCGCACCAAACAGCACACTGCCCAGCACCAAGCGCCGGTCAATCTGGCTGCTGGTGGGCAAGTGCATGGCGCCCCCCAAGAAACTGCGGGTGCGCTTTTTGGCCAGGGCAAAGGCCCCCAAACCCACCAAGATGGCGCCGCCCATGACAAAAGCCAGCGAGGGGTCCCAGGCGCCCGCCAGGTCCAAAAAGCCCAGCACTTTGGAAGGGTCCGTCATGCCCGCAACAATAAGGCCAAGGCCAAACAACAGGCCGATCAAAAACTCAGACAAACGATGGTGGTGCATCTGCATCTCCAAATTAAGCCAACAGGTGGCGAACAACAAATACGGCGGCAAAGCCCGCGCCCATACAAACCAGGGTTGCCACCAGCGAGCGCGGTGACAGGCGCGACAGCCCACACACGCCATGGCCGCTGGTACAGCCCGCGCCATACCGGGTGCCCACACCAACCAGCAGCCCGGCCAGCACCACCGTGCCCCAACTCGCATCCACCGTGGCCATCAGGGGGCCAGCCACCAGCGCATAGAGCGCGGGTGCGGCCAGCATGCCCAGCGCAAAAGCAATGCGC
>JANYEE010000227.1 GCA_025363275.1 Burkholderiales bacterium
GGTGTGACTACCGGTGGTGTGACTACCGGTGGTGTGACTACGGGGGGTGTGACTACGGGGGGTGTGACTACGGGGGGTGTGACTACCGGTGGTGTGACTACCGGTGGTGTGACTACGGGGGGTGTGACTACCGGGGGTAGGATTTGAATAATATTCTTCAGGGATAAACCTTGGGCTGCACCCAAACGCAAATCGCTCAGTGACTTGCCCGCTGCCTTGAGGGCGGCGGATAGGCTGTCCAGCAGCTTATCGTCCGAATCCCCCACTTTGAAATTGCCGGTCATGATGTCCAGCGCTGTGCTTTGGCCCGTGATGGCCGCGAGCTGCGCGTTGACATAGCTCTTGGCGGCATCCAGTCCGGCCTTCACCACACCAGCTTTGGCCGCATCGAAGCTAGCAAAAGTAATGGAGGGGTCAGTGCCCAGTGTCTTGGTAATCACCAAATCAGTCAGTGGGGTGATATTGACACGACCCGCCTCGGTGGCGAAGCCATGCAACGTCACGCTGGGCACGCCACCCACCACTTGCAACATACAGGGTGCGACTTGCCCGCCGTCCAGGCTCAGGGTGAAGCTGCCATCCGCAGCAGTGGTCCCCACGATGGGCGCCCCGGAGGTGCATTTGGCGGTGATTGCGGCATTGGCCAGGCCAGCGCCGGTGGCAGCTAGGCCGTTGAGCGAGGCAACTGGCGAAGAACTACCGCCACCGCACGCCGATAGCAGCACACACGCGGCACTGATCGATGCGAGCACAAAATCAGGTTTAGAAAACTTTGAAAAACGAGGCGTAAGAGGCATAAAAACTCCCTGGTTGAAAGACAGCAAACGTTGAATTCGAGGGCGGTCGGTCTGCGTCTTGCAGTCGCCACAACGTTTGTATTGTCGAAAACCAGAGCGCCCCGCGCTACCCCTCCAACGGGGGGGGCAGAACTTCGGTGGGATCCTCAGCAGTCGGCAGACGCCCCCGGCGCGCCAGCCCTTCGCGCAACAAAAACTCCACTTGTGCATTGGCACTGCGCAGCTCCTGCGCGGCCAAGCGCTCAATGGCCGCCCACAGCGCCGGGTCGATGCGCAGGGGGTAGGCTTTTTTACCGGGGCTGGCCATGGGTAGGTCTACGGATGCAGGGCAATCAGTTGTACAGCGTGCCAGTATTCACCACGGGTGTGACCTGTTGGTCAGAGCACAGCACCACCAGCAAGTTGCTCACCATCGCGGCTTTGCGTTCATCATCAAGATGCACGATGTCGCGTTCCGACAAGCCCTTGAGCGCAGCTTCGACCATACCCACGGCACCGGCCACAATTTTGTGGCGCGCACTGACTATCGCTTCGGCCTGCTGGCGGCGTAGCATCACTTGGGCGATTTCGGGGGCATATGCCAGGTGGGTGAGTTTGGCGTCCAGCACCTCCACACCGGCGGTGGCAAAGCGGGCATCGAGTTCGTTCTTCAGGGCCAGGGCCACGTCGTCCAAGCCGGCGCGCAGCGTGGTCTCGTCGGGTGACAAATCGTCGCCGGTGTCATAGGCGTAGGTGGAGGCCAGGTGACGAATTGCCGTCTCGGCCTGTACAGCCACAAAGCGCTCGTAATCATCAATCTCAAACACTGCTTGGGCCGAGTCGCGCACCCGCCAGACCACCGCTGCGCCAATTTCTACCGGGTTTCCGCGCTTGTCATTGACTTTGAGCGTGGCGGTATTCAGGTTGCGAGCGCGCAGCGATATTTTTTGCTTGGCCTGCAACGGGTTGGCCCAGCGCAGACCCTCGGATCGATCGGTGCCGCTGTAACTGCCAAATAGCGTGAGGATGACGCCCATATTGGGTGGCAGCATGTACAGGCCTGCGAAGGCGATCATGGAGATGACGCCCAGTGGCAGGCCAACAAAGGGCGCGCCACGGATGGTGAGCACAGTGCCCAAAACGCTGAAAACTAACCCCAGCGCGACCATGGCGTAGCCGTTGTAAGAGCTAAATGCACGCTCAGTGCGTGCGGGTTGAATGCTTGACATTTGACAGACTCCTAAACTCTGCGACATCGCAAAGTGATATCACTATAGTATCTTTTTGAAATCTGTCAAAGTTTTTTTGAAGTGGCTGACAGGCGCGGGTTTAGCCCTGCGCCACCGGGCGACTCGGGTCGCTGCACCACTCGCTCCAGCTCCCGGCAAACAGGGCGGTGGTGCCCAGCCCGGCAATTTCCATGGCCAGCACATTGGGCACAGCGCTCACGCCGCTACCACAGTGGTGCACCACGCTGGCCGGGTCTCGGTCGCCTAACAACGTCAAAAATTCAGCCCGTAGGGTGTCGGCTGGTTTGAAGAAACCGTCCGCCCCGATGTTGTCGGCAAACGGCCGGTTCAGCGCGCCTGGGATGTGCCCGGCGATCGGGTCAATCGGCTCCATCTCGCCACGAAAGCGCGGTGCGCCACGTGCGTCGATGATGGTTTGCGCGCGGCTCCCCAATTGGCTTGCTACAGTTTCGATAGCTGCCAAGGCAGATAATGCGTGGGCCAGCGGGTAGTTTGACCCTGAAATAGGACTTGCGATGCCCGTTTCGGCCTCTCCACCCGCAGCTTCCCAGGCCTGCCAGCCACCGTTCAACACGGCCACATGGGCATGGCCCAGCCATTTGAGCATCCACCACAGACGTCCGCAGTAGTTGGTACCTTGGCGGTCGTACACCACCGCCTGCATGTCGGGCGTAAAACCCACGCTGCCCAGCCACAGGGCAAACACCTCGCGCGGTGGCAACGGGTGCCGCCCGCCCGATACCGCACCGGTCACCGCCCGGTCGCCTTTCGCGCTGAGCGCGGTGTTCAGGTCGGCATGCAGCGCGCCGGGAATGTGCTTGTCTGCGTATTGCTGGGCACCCACCTCGGGTTTCATCAAATCACAGCTGCAATCAAACACCATCAGCGGCTGGCCGCCCAGCTGCAGGGCGTGCAGTTGGGTTACAGAAATGAGGGTCGTGAACCCGGTGGTGGATGGCATGTTTTAACTCCTGAAATTAGTGTTCTTCTGCCGGCAGCTTGGGCAGCGCGCGGGATCGCAGTATCGTAGCCAGCACCCCGCTGGTCACAATCACAGCAATGCCCGCCCATCCCAGCGGTTCGATGTGATCGCCAAATAGCACCAGGCTAAACGCAACGGCAAACACGATGCCCGAATACTGCATGCTTGCCACCACCAGCGTGGCACCTTTGCGGTACGCGCGCGTCATGCACCATTGGCCCAGGCTGGCCAAAATGCCAATCGGGATCAGCCACGCGGCGTCTTGCCAGCGCACCGTGTTCCAGGGCGTGAAGTTGGTGAATAGCATGCCGGTGATGCCCACCACAGCGCTGCCCACTGAGAAGTAAAACACTGTGCGTTCTTCGGGCTCGCCTAACTTGCCTAGCGCAGTCACCTGCATGTAGGCCAGCGCAGAGCCCATGCCAGAGAGCAGGCCAATCACACCGGCAAAAAGTTGGTTCTGGTCCATGGTCGGGCGCAGCGTCATCACCACGCCCATAAAGCCCATCAGCACGGTACCAATCAACGCGCCCTGGGGCTGCTGTTGGCCGTATAGCAGCGCGCCGCCCACCACAAACGCCGCCACCCACACGCCGCTCATGTAGTTCAGCGTCATGGCCGTAGCCAATGGCAAGTGGGCAATCGCATAAAACCAGCAACCCAGCGAGAGCACGCCAATAGCGCTGCGCCATACATGCATCAGCGGCACCGGCGTGCGCAGGCTCGATCCCCGCGCCCTGACTACTATCGCCATGAAGATGACGCTGACTACGCCGCGGTAAAACACCAGTTCAAACGTGCCAAAACTGTGGGACGCGTATTTGATGCCGACCGCCATCAGCGCGAACCAAAACGAGGCTAGGACCATCCACAGAGCTTGCATAGGGTAATTTTTAGTGTTTTAGGCCTGGAGCCCAGGTGAAATATGCCTGGGTAGCTATCTATTTAGGAGCAAGTCGGAAGCGGCTGCGCATCAGGAGTAACCAAACCCCTGGAATCACCAGCATGGACAGGAGCGGTGCTGTGACCATACCACCCACCATGGGCGCCGCGATGCGCTGCATGACCTCGGAGCCTGTGCCCCCGCTCCACAAAATCGGTAGCAGACCCGCAAGAATGACGGCAACAGTCATCGCTTTGGGTCGTACACGATGCACCGCACCCTCCATGATGGCCTCGATCAGCAGCGCTTGCGTGGGCTCCCGTCCCTCGGCGATGCGGCGGTCCCAGGAGCCTTTCAGGTAAACCAGCATCACCACCCCGAATTCGGCGGCGACACCTGCCAGTGCGATGAAACCTACGGCAGTCGCCACAGATACGGCATGCCCCAACGACCAGATGAGCCAGAAACCACCCGTTAACGCAAAGGGGACCGCCAGCAAGATCAGTAGCGCTTCGTCCACCCGGCGGAACGTCAGGTACAGCAGCAAGAAAATGATGGCTAACGTGAACGGCACCACCACAGTCAACCGCTGGGCGGCACGCTCCAGATACTCAAACTGACCCGACCAGGCGATGGAATATCCAGCCGGCAGTTTCACGTCCTTGTCCACGCGCTGCTGCATTTCGGTCACCGCAGATTTCAGGTCTCTACCGTGCAAATCGACATAGACCCAGCCCGAGAGCCTGGCGTTTTCGCTGCGCAGCATCGGCGGGCCGTCGTCAAACTTGATGCTAGCCACGTCCCCCAAACGCAGTTGCGCGCCCTTGTCAGTCACGAAGGGCAAGCCCTGCAGCTTTTCCAACGCATCCCGAAGCTCGCGCGGGTAGCGCACATTGATGGGAAAGCGCTGGCGTCCTTCAATGACCTCGCCGACGTTTTCACCGCCAATAGCCGATGACACCAGGGTTTGGACATCGGCTACGTTAAGGCCAAAGCGAGCGGCTGTGGCGCGGTCGATAGTGATATCGATATACCGACCACCCACCAAACGCTCGGCGAGCGCTGAGGTCACTCCGGGTACGTCCTTCACGGTTCTTTCAACGTCGCCCGCAAGACGGTCAATCACCGCCAAGTCGGGCCCAGTCACCTTGACCCCCACCGGACTCTTGATGCCGGTAGCCAGCATATCGATACGGTTGCGAATCGGTGGCACCCAGATATTGGACAAGCCCGGCACCTTCACGGCCTTGTCCAGTTCTTCCACCAGCTTGTCCGACGTCATGCCGGCACGCCACTCATTACGCGGCCTGAACTGCACGGTGGTCTCAAACATCTCCATCGGTGCGGGGTCGGTTGCGGTTTCGGCTCGGCCGGCCTTACCGAACACCCTGGCGACTTCAGGTACTGTCTTGATCATGCGGTCAGTCTGTTGCAGCAATTCGGATGCCTTGGCAGCTGACAAGCCTGGCAACGCCGAGGGCATGTACAGCAAGTCACCTTCGTCCATAGGGGGCATAAACTCGCCACCGAGTAGGGACAGTGGAACCGCAGTGCTCAATAGCGCAAGCAGCGACACGGCAACCGTCGCTTTGGGAAACCGCAGTACCCATCCCAGCACGGGCCGGTACAGAGCGATCAGCGCCCGGTTGATGGGGTTGGACTGCTCTTGTGGGATGCGGCCCCGAATCAGGTAGCCCATCAGCACTGGCACCAGTGTCACTGCCAGTGCCGCCGATGCCGCCATGGCGTAAGTCTTGGTAAACGCCAAGGGTGCAAACAGGCGTCCTTCCTGGGCCTCCAGCGTGAACACGGGGATAAACGACAATGTGATGATGAGCAAAGAGAAGAACAACGCAGGTCCGACTTCAACGGCTGCCTCGGTCACCACGGTCCAGCGCGCGCTGGGCGTCAACTCCTGATTGGGATGCGCCTGTGCCCAAGCCTCCAGATGTTTGTGGGCGTTCTCAATCATCACAACAGCAGCATCGACCATGGCACCGATGGCAATGGCAATGCCACCCAAGGACATGACGTTGGCATTGACACCCTGGTAGCGCATCACAATAAATGCCACCAGAATGCCCATCGGCAACGACACCACTGCCACCAGCGATGAGCGTAGGTGGAACAGAAACAGCAGGCACACCACGGCCACCACAATGAACTCTTCGATGAGTTTGTGCTGCAAGTTGGTAACTGCGCGTTCAATCAACTGCGAGCGGTCGTAGGTCGTCACAATTTCAACCCCGGGTGGCAGACTGCCCTTGAGTTGCTCAAACTTGGCTTTGACCGCTTGAATCGTCTCCAGCGCGTTCTTGCCGGTGCGCATGACGATGACGCCACCGGCTACTTCTCCCTCGCCATCAAGCTCGGCAATACCGCGTCGCATTTCAGGGCCGATCTGGATGCGAGCCACATCGCCCAAGCGCACGGGCACTCCTTGGGTAGACGCACTGAGTGGGATATTGCGGAAATCCTCCAGGCTGGCCAAATAGCCTTTGGCGCGCACCATGTACTCCGCCTCGGCCAACTCAATAACAGCGCCCCCGGTTTCCTGGTTGGAGCGCCGAATGGCTTCCACCACCTTGGCATGGGGAATTCCATACGAACGCAGCAGATTGGGGTCTAGCACCACTTGGTACTGGCGCACCATGCCGCCCAGGCTAGCGACTTCCGCCACATTGGCAACGGACTTCAGTTCAAACTTCAGAAACCAGTC
>JANYEE010000257.1 GCA_025363275.1 Burkholderiales bacterium
GCTCAAGCGCAGCGCGCACCGCTAGCGTGTCCAGATGCAGGTTGTCAGGAAGTTGTCGGGATTTCATGGTCGCGGTTTGCAAAAAAATTATGCAGGATTAGGTAGCGCTAAGCGCGAAGTGTCTTCCTGGTTTTCTTCAACCCCCACGCGACTTTGGCTCAAGCGCGCGATGTCTTCTCCGGTGATGTCACCCGTCACATACACGCCATCAAAACACGAGGCATCAAAGCCCTGAATTTGTGTATTCAAAGAACCAATGGCTTTCTTCATGCCATCCACGTCCTGATAAATCAAAGCGTCACAACCAATGTATTCACGAATCTCATCGACCGTGCGGCCATGCGCAACCAGCTCGCTGCTGGTGGGCATATCGATGCCATACACGTTGGGGTAGCGCACGGGTGGCGCTGCGCTAGCCAGGTAAACCTTGCGGGCACCAGCATCACGGGCCATTTGCACGATCTCTTTGGATGTCGTGCCACGCACGATGGAATCATCGACCAGCAGCACATTGCGTCCTTTGAATTCGCTAGCAATCACGTTCAACTTTTGGCGTACAGATTTTTTGCGTACAGCTTGGCCCGGCATGATGAAGGTGCGACCCACGTAGCGGTTCTTCACAAAGCCTTCGCGGTACGGCAGACCCAAAAGCTGTGCCAACTGCGCAGCACTGGGGCGGCTCGATTCAGGGATGGGGATCACTACATCAATCTCGTTGGGCGGCACGGTGGAAATCACCCGCTTGGCCAGCGACTCGCCCAAATTCAAACGCGCCTGATAAACCGAGATGTTGTCCATGACCGAGTCCGGACGAGCCAAGTAGACGAACTCAAAAATGCAGGGATTGAGCTGGGGTGATACCGCGCATTGCTCGGCATACACCTTGCCTTGCAAGTCGATGAACACAGCTTCGCCCGGATCGACATTGCGCTCAAAGTTATAGCCAATGCCCTCCAGCGCCACGGACTCGCTGGCCAGCGCAGTGCTGCCATCGAGCTTGCCCATACACAGAGGGCGAATGCCAAACGGATCGCGAAACGCCAGCACACCGTGCCCGGCAATCAGCGCTATCACCGCGTATGAGCCGCGCACCCGCTTGTGCACATTACGCACAGCAGCAAACAAATCGACCGGCTGCAGCGGCAAGCCTCGGGTCGTGCGCTCAATCTCGTGAGCCAACACATTGAGCAGGACCTCGGAATCGCTCTCGGTGTTGATGTGGCGGTGGTCAGTGCTGAACAACTCGCTTTTGAGGGCGTGCGCGTTGGTCAGGTTACCGTTGTGTACCAGCACGATGCCAAAGGGTGCATTGACGTAGAAGGGCTGTGCCTCTTCTTCGCTAAAGGCGTTACCTGCCGTTGGGTAGCGCACCTGGCCCAGGCCGCAGTTGCCGGGCAAGGAGCGCATATTGCGCGTGCGGAACACATCGCGCACCATGCCCTTGGCCTTGTGCATGAAGAACTTGCGCTCTTGCTGCGTAACGATGCCCGCCGCATCCTGCCCGCGGTGCTGCAGCAGCAGCAAAGCGTCATAGATGGTTTGGTTGACTGGTGCGTTGCTGACAACGCCGACTATTCCGCACATATGTGTTTACCCATTCAAGGTATGTATTGACCAAAATCTTCCGGCAACACGGGCTTGAGCCCATGCAGTGCCACACCCGCCAACTTGGCACCCTCGGATTCTTGCCACCAGGGTGCCGATTTGAACGGCGTCATACCCACCATCACAGTGAGCGCCAGCAATATCACCACACCGCGCACCGCCCCAAAGGCAGCGCCCAGCATGCGGTCGGCCGGGCTTAAGCCCACGGCGGCCAACAATTTTTTCACCACAAAGGCAATCAGACTGCCGGCAAAAATGGTGCCGACAAACACGATCACAAACCCCAAGCCGTAGCGCAGTGCTTCATTGGCACTGCTGATGGGCAACCAGTGCGCCACCGCCGGTGCAAACCACTGGGCCAGCACAAAGGCCGCAATCCAGCTCACTACCGAAATCACTTCAAACACCAAGCCGCGCCACGCGCCCACCAACATAGATACCACCAGCACGCCAGCAAAGAACCAGTCCATGGCGACCATCGCGCTCATATATTGGCTAGAGCTCCAGAATGGCCGCGGGCAAATCGAGTTTCTTGACCCTGGCGGCCGCTTTATCGGCTTCAGCCTTGTTTTCAAACGGTCCGACGCGCACCCGTATGCGCTTGCCTTCTTTGGGTGTGACAACCTGGGTGTAGGTCTTCAGACCGGCCGACTCAAGTTTGATGCGCGCTTCGCGGGCCTTAACCGCATCGGAGAACGCGCCCACCTGCACCACGTAGCGCACCGCACCCGCAGCCGCGCTAGAAGGTGTGCTGGACGGCGCACCACTGGGCACAAAGCTCTCTTTGCCTTCCAGCAAAGATTGGGCTTTGCTGACATCAGCCTTGGCAGGTTCGGGCTTTGCCGGTAGTGGTTTGGCAGGCACCTCGGACTTGGCCTTTTCCACCGGCTTTTCCACCGGCTTTTCCACCGGTTTTTCGGCAGGTTTTACCGCGGGTTTTGCAGGTACTACCGCTGGTGCATTGCCCAGCGTGCCAATGGCTGTACGCGATGCGGCTGGCGTGGGGGGTGAGGCTGCAGGCTTACTTGCAGCGGCGGGCACAGGCGCAGGAACTTCGGGCGGTGCCGTTTCGTCGATGATCTTGCTGCCTGTAGCTGGATTGCCTGCCGCTAGGTTACCCAGCGGTTTAACCGAGTTCTTGTCTGGAATGTTGATCGGCAGATCGACCGGAATGGGGCGCGGCTGGTTGTCAAACAACAGTGGAAAACCCACTACCCCCACTGCCACCAGCACTGCAGCACCAATCAGGCGGTGCTTGGCGCGTTTGCGCATGGCCTCCACGCTCTCGGGGGCGGGGGACGGGGTGGTGTGCTCGTCACCATCTTTGCGAAACTTAAAAAATGCCATGAAGGGGGTGACTTAAGTGAAGGGTAGCTTAAGGTTTCAGATGTTTGGCGCTTAAGCGTGGTACGCCTTGTGCCAGCACGCCGCCCACAGTGAAGAACGATCCAAAGACCACGATTCTATCAGCGGGGTCTGCCGCGGCCACTGCAGCGTCCAGCGCGGCTTGGGGGTTGGCAAAGGTCTGACTGTCCGTATCCTTGCGGGTATTTTGCGCCAGCCACTGCGATTGCAAACTGGACGCCGTGGCTGCCCGCGCGGTAGGTAAATCGGTGAAATACCAACGATCGATGATGGAGTTGAGCTTGGCAAGCATAGTGACCAAGTCCTTATCGGCCATGGCGCCCAGCACCGCATGGGTCGTGGGATAAAAGCCCATGGCATCCAGATTAGCGGCCAGAGCGGCTGCCGAATGGGGATTGTGAGCCACGTCCAGCACCAGCGTGGGCTGGCCCGGCACGATTTGAAACCGCCCCGGCAACTCGACGAACGCCAGGCCGGTGCGCACGGCCTGGGCCGTGATGGGCAAGCGCTCGCGCAGCGCAGTCAGCGCAGCCAACACACCCCCAGCATTGACTAACTGGTTGGCGCCGCGCAGCGCCGGGTAGGCCAGGCCGCTGTAGCGCCGCCCGCGCCCCGCCCAGCCCCACTGCTGCGGATCGCCCGACACATTGAAGTCAGTGCCCACACGCCAGAGGTCAGCGCCCACTTCTGCAGCGTAGTCTAAAACGCTTTGCGGTGGCATAGGGTCACTCACCACCACCGGGCGCCCCGCGCGCATGATGCCGGCCTTCTCGCGGCCAATGCTCTCTCGGTCAGGGCCTAGGTATTCCATGTGGTCCAGGTCGATACTGGTGATCACCGCACAGTCGGCATCAATGATGTTGGTGGCGTCCAGCCGTCCGCCCAAACCCACTTCCAGAATCACCACATCCAGCTGGCTGCTCTGAATGATGTGCAGGCAGGCCAGTGTCACAAATTCAAAATAGCTCAGCGACACCGGTTCGCCCCGGTGGCGCGCGGCCTCTACCGCCTCAAAGCCTGTCACGAACAGCGCGGCATCGGCCGCTTGGCCGCGCAGGCGCAGGCGCTCTTCAAAATGCACCAAATGGGGAGACGAATACACCGCGGTGCGGTAGCCCGCCTGGCCCAGGATGCTTTCAAGCATCGCGCAGGTAGAGCCTTTGCCGTTGGTACCCGCTACGGTTATGACGGGGCACTCAAACGCGATAGCCATGCGCTGCGCCACGGTGCGCACGCGCTCCAGGCCCATATCAATAGTGACCGGGTGCAGGCGTTCGCAGTGGGCCAGCCAGTCGGCGAGCGTAGAAAAGGTGGAAACCGGGGGGGAAACGGGGCTAGAAGAATCGGTG